>JANLQI010000077.1:0-23668 GCA_031367705.1 Saprospiraceae bacterium
ATACATTTTGACCGCAAAAATGACTTTTCCTTTCTGATTTGCTTCTTTTGAGATACAACAAATTTTTTATGTAAATTTTGCTATAAGTTCAAAATGAGCCTAATTTAAAATAAAATATTATATTTTAATATTAATATATAAATAAATTAAAATGACTATTAAGAACGATCAAGAACAAAATTCCAATTTCAGACTAAAAGCTGTTGCAGAGCTGTTAGATGGTCATCATAATTTTTTTATCCCTTCTTATCAGCGTGGATATAGGTGGGATAGAAAGCAAGTTGAAGACTTGTTAAAAGATATTTGGGATTTTGCAAAAAAAGATGAAAATAAAAAGAATGATTTTTATTGCTTACAACCAATTGTTGTAAAGGAAGACTTAAGGGATGAAAATGAAAAAAAGTGGATAGTAATCGATGGGCAACAAAGATTAACAACTCTTTTTTTAATGATAAATCATTTAAAGCAAGGGTCAAGAGCACCTTTTGTTAAAAATTCAATCATGTATGGTATAAAATACGAGACACGAAAGAATCTTGATTTTGATAATCCTCAAAAAGATCTCGATATTGATAGTTTTCATGTCTTTCAATCAAAAGCAATTATTGAAAAATGGTTTTCTGACAGAGAAGAGGAAATAGATTATACAGCACTTGAAAAAGTCATATTTAACAAAAGCACTGAAATACCTCAAGTAAAAGTCATTTGGTATGTTGCAGAAAACGAATATGACATTGACTCAATAAAAGTCTTCAACAATCTAAATAAAGGTAAAATTAAGTTAACAAATTCAGAATTAATAAAAGCACTTTTTATTTTAAAGGCGAGGAATGGAAATGAGCAATTGAATCTTAATGAATTAGCTTTTGAATGGAATGAAATGGAAAACGCTCTCCATGATGACCAATTGTGGTATTTTCTTGCAAATAATGACTATAAACCTTCCACGAGAATTGATATTATTTTTGATTTCTTAACAGGAAAAAGCGAAAAAGATGATTCAGATTTTTCTTATCGTAAATTTCAAGATTTATACGACGATAATTGCAACGACAATTTTTGGAAGAATAAAGATGTAGGGAATTTTACGGATGCTTGGAATAAGGTTAAAGAAGTGTTTCAAACTTTTACATATTGGTTTGAAGACAGTACGCTTTATCATTACATAGGCTATCTTATTTATTGGAAAGTTCCCATACAAGATATTTATACGCAATCTATTGGGAAATCGAAAAATCAAATCATAAAAGAGATTCAAGGTATTATTAAAAGTGAATTTCTGAAAGATATTAAAGATGCTAAAGATATTGATGATTTGAATTACACAGATGACTACAAAGAGTGTAAGAAAGTGTTGTTATTTTTTAATATCGAAACGTGTGTGAAACAGCAACAAAATCAAAATGGATTAGCATTAAATTTAGAAAATCGAGAGTCTTTAACCTATTATAAGTTTCCTTTTGATTCATTTAAGTTGAATAATTGGAATATTGAACATGTTGGTTCAAAAACCGATAATCCATTAAATGAAATTAATGATAAAATTATTTGGTTAAGTTACATTGAAGATATCACTTGTTCTGATAAAAATTGGGAAGACTTAAAAAAGGAAAGTCTTGGCTTGAAAACATCCTTAAAGGAAAAGAAAAAAGATGAGGGCAATAAATTTAATGACCTATATCAACGTATATTATTGGTTATTCAAAAAGATAGCCCTCAAAACGAAGAACAAACTCATGTAAAAGACGCGATTGAAAATTTAGCTTTATTGGATGAAGGAACAAATAAAGGATATGGTAATGCTTTATTTCCGACAAAAAGGCAACAAATTATTGAAAATGATAAGAATGGTATTTTCATTCCTATTTGTACAAAAAATTTGTTTTTGAAGTACTATACTTCGGATGATGAAACCACTTCTCAATGGAAAAATAACTGGACGATTGAAGATAAAAAAGCCTATTTAAAATCAATTCACGAAACGATAGATTTCATTTTTAAATAACCTAATGATATTAATAACATTTTAAAATAATGCAAAAAGGAATAACTTTTTTAGAACTTATTGAAAAATATAAGATACAAATCCCTGTTATCCAAAGGGATTATGCACAGGGTAGATTGGATAAAAAAGTAAAAGAAATTAGAAATGGGTTTTTATCTTCAATTAATGACACATTAATTGAAGAATCTAAGCCTATGATTCTTGACTTTGTATATGGTTCAACGCAAGAGGATAATAAGCTGTTTATTCCTCTTGATGGTCAACAAAGATTAACGACACTATTTCTTTTACATTGGTACTTGGCAACCGATGACAAACTGTCTATATTCAGACACCAAGAATCTAACTCCTTTTTTTCAAAATTTACTTACGAAACAAGAATATCATCAAAAGATTTTTGCAATTGCATAGTTGCACAAAATGCTTATTCGATAATAGAGGCTTACAAAGACGATATTTTACATTTTGATGATCAAATCAAAAATGTTGAAGAACAAATACAGTTATTAATTAATGCTATAAAAATTAATAAAGCAATTGAATTAAAAGCCGATGAAAAATCAAAAAAAGATTTAGAAACGACATTAAAGCAGTTGAAAAATTCAAGAAATAAATGGTGTTTATCTTTAGTTATTAAAAACCAATCTTGGTTTATGTGGTCTTGGCGGAAAGACCCCACAGTAAAAGCGATGTTAATAATGCTTGACGAAATCCATTCAAGGTTTGGAAAAAAGACTATTGATAGTCGTGTGTCGATGTGGAATAAGTTAGAAAATGGGCAAATCATTTTTCATTTGTTGCCTCTTGAAAAATTTGCACTTACAGATGAACTTTATGTTAAAATGAACGCAAGAGGCAAGGAATTGTCAAATTTTGATATATTCAAATCTACTATGGAAGAGCAAATGCGTATTAATAACGTATCCGAAGCTACTCAAGATAACTGGCGGCGTAACATTGATAGTAATTGGATTGACTTATTTTGGAATAAATTAGCGAAGCCTAAATTAGTAGATAGTATTTCAGAAGAAGAGCAAATAAAATATGTTGATTCAGTAGAAATTGGTTATTTGAGATTTATTAAGCAAATGATGGTGTATCATTTGTTTATTAATAGTGATTGCTTTCAATGCGATTGGAACGATGATAATATCAAGCGATATGTCCCATTTTTGTATGAAGAAAGCAATATTCTAAATGATTTAAGAGAATATTCTTTTAATAAAAAAAAATATAAAGACGGCGATATTTTAGACTTAATGCCTTTATTTTGTAAAACAAGATTCTTCAATCAAAATTTCTTTGACTTTGTGATAAATACATTGGAATCTATAATTTATAAAGAAAATAATGAAAAATACGATGCTTCTGAATTGATTCAGGGCATTAGGTTTGAAGGAAATTCGAAAACTATTTTTGAATCCTTTATTGATGAAAATATAACGTATGATACAAGAGTTCAGTTTTTTGCTGTTTTACAATTTGCAAAATATAAAAATGCAATTGATATATTCCAAAATGATAGCTTGAAATCCGAATTTAATTCATGGATGCGTATTGTCCGTAATCTATCTATAAATACAAATACCTACTTCTATAATGGATATGACGATTTCCTTAAATCATTGGTTGCACTAAAAAACTGGGCAGAAGATATATATAGCAGTAGTAATTACCAAAATACAATTATTGCTTACTTTATAAATGATAATAAGATTGGTGGATTCAATAACGACCAATTAGAAGAAGAAAAAGCAAAAGCAGCATTAATTAATTATTCTATTAATTGGACAGAAGCAATTATTAAAGCCGAAGAGCATAAATATTTTTTAGGTCAAATTCGTTTTCTACTTGAATGGTCAAAAGTAGAAGATAATAAAGGCGAAAAATATGATTTAAGTCAATTTAAAGCGTATTACAGTAAGGTTTGTTCTGTGTTTGGCGATAATGCTTTAAATGCTGAATTATGTCATTCTAATACACATCTTTTTAGGAATCTACTAATGACACATTGTGATAATTATCTTTTAAACGATTCTTTTATGAACAACGGGGGTAAAGACCGTGATAAGAGCTGGAAAAGATATTTGCGAGAAGAAACAAAATCTATAAATATAAAACAAGTATTAGATAAGTGGAATACGGTAGAAAACTTGTCTTTTGAAGATTTTTGTAAAAAAGAAATACAACAACAGACCGTTATAGACTGGCGCAAATACTTTATTGAAAAACCAGAAATTTACAATCAACTTTACCATAACAATATATCGTGGTGGAATAGAGATAGCAAAGAAATCTGTTTGTTGACTAAAACAAAATGGAGTTCAGAACACAGGGAATTAAGAACATACTTTTGGTTTCTAAAGTATAAAAAAGATAATGATTCCTACTTAACCAATAAAGATGAAACACGCCCATTTTCTGCTGTTTTTCGTAGAGATAATCAAAAAGAATACGCGGTGAAGTTTGTGCCAAAATGGGGGCAAGTAGGTCAATATGTAATTTGTTCAAATTTTGATACCAAACTTGAAGGAATGTCTTATAACATTGAAGGTAAAATATGGGAGCAGTATTTTGATTCTGATAAAATAGATAGCATTGAAAAATGCTTGGAAAAATTAAATACCTGAAACTAAAATTAAGGTTTTAAGATTTTTATTACAAGAGCAAAAAAAGTAATTGGTTCAAGAAACTTAAAATATTTCGATGTTTTATAAAAAAAGCAGCTTCCCACCAGAAGCCGCTTTTTTTATGCAAAATACTGAGGGGTATCATAAATTCCTCTCAAAAAACAATACCATGATGTTTAAGCACATCGTCAATGATAGCCAACATATTGGGGTCAGCTTTTCTGTTGCGGAGTAAACATACGCTTTTATTTTGAGTTGTTAAAGTATGTATTCGTATGCCTTAGTGCGTTTTTCCCAATGTTGTTTTTCGCTAATCCGTTGAAAATAAGGGCTTTGGTAGGCTGATTGAGGTTTGTCCAATTCAGCAAAACGATTGTCCAATTGTTGTAAACAAGTGTCAATCAATTGTCTAAAAGACATAGGTAAAGACATCCATTTCTCCTTGTCCATTTTATAAACGACTAATGTATCGTAAAGTAAACGGGCTTCACGATACGATTCTGCGGAAAATGCTTCATTTGAGAAAAGGATGTCTTCTAACATGATTCTATGATATTTAAACGATTCAATTATTCTACAAAGTTAAGGCTTTTCATTTAAAAACAAATGTTCACACAAAAGTCTTTAAGTCAAGTAGAAACGGTTTACAGTTCTAAACCCTCTCCAAAATCACCGCATACCCCTGCCCAACACCAATACACATCGTCACCAAAGCATAGCGTTTGCGTTGCTCTTGCAATTCAATCGCTGCCGTATTCAGAATCCGTGTACCACTCATGCCGAGCGGATGACCGAGCGCAATCGCACCACCGTTTGGATTGACACGCGGGTCGTCGTCAGCGATGCCGAGGGCGCGGGTACATGCCAAACTTTGGGCTGCAAAAGCCTCGTTGAGTTCGATGATGTCCATGTCTTTAATGGTCAAACCCGCTTTTTTCAAGGCAATTTGTGAAGCGGGAACGGGGCCGATGCCCATTATGCGCGGCTCAACACCTGCCACACCCGAAGCGACGATGCGTGCCATAGGTGTCAAACCATATCTTTTAATGCCGTCTTCGGAAGCCAATAACACGGCTGCTGCACCGTCATTTAAGCCCGATGAATTACCCGCTGTCACTGTACCATCGTTGCGAAAAACGGTTTTAAGTTTTGCTAAAACATCAAGAGAAGTGTTGGCTTTGACGAATTCATCTTGACTGAATACGTGTATGTCGTTGCGCTTTTGAGGTATCTCAACAGCCGTTATTTCTCTTTCAAAACGACCATTGAGTATAGCCGCTGCCGCTTTTTGTTGTGAACGATAAGCGAACAAGTCTTGGTCTTTGCGGCTGATATCGTACATTTCTGCTAAGTTTTCAGCCGTTTTGCCCATAGAATCCGTGCCATAAAGCGATTGCAAAAGCGGATTGATGAACCGCCAACCAAATGCCGAATCGAACATCTGAGCATCGCGTCCAAACGCCGACGATGTCTTTGAAATAACCCACGGCGCACGGGTCATTTGCTCAACGCCACCTGCCAACATCACATCCGCATCATCGCATTGAATGTAACGAGCGGCATCCATGATTGCCGCCAAACCCGAAGCACAGAGACGATTGACCGTCTGTGAAGGTACTTCGACGGGCAAACCAGCTAAAAGGGTTGCCATGCGTCCGACATTGCGGTTGTCTTCTCCTGCTTGATTGGCGCAGCCGACGATAACGTCTGCGATACTGAGGGGGTCAACCGACGACTGTCTTTCAAGGAGTTTTCTGATGACTAAGGCTAATAAATCATCGGGACGGACGGGTGCAAGGCTGCCACCAAAGTTGCCAATAGGTGTGCGGATGCCGTCAATAAGAAAGGCTGATTTCATGCGTTTTTGCTGCAAAGTAAAGAGGTTTTAGGCGTTTCTGTGCGTGTTTGTTTTAAAAATGCAAGAAAAAGGTGGGAAAGTACAAAGGGTTGAAAGAATATTAAGGGCCACCGCAAGGGTTGATTAGTTCTAAAAACCACGAAGTGGTTAAATGTGAATAGCCGTAGGTGAAACCTACGGAAATAAAAAAGAGGCGTTTTACACAACTCTGAAAGATTTGAACTGTACTTTCTGTTGAACCCTTACAGGGTTATAAACATCTTTTTTTCACAAAACCCGAGTTTCACTCGGGGCTATTCATGTTCAATCCCTTCGGGATTTTTAATAAAATTAGAACTAATCAACCCTGCGCGTTGCCCTTGACACTATTATTTTATCTTCGAAATGACCAATTGCCCGACCTTTCTACCTGACTCATTTCCTTTATCGCAATCAAAACGATAGTGAATACCCGCATAAACACGGCTGATGGAAGCTTCCAAAGCGGCTTCACGAAAGGACTTGAAAGAACGAACAGGTAAGCCATATTCCTTTTCAGTTTCATCTGTATAAGCTTGATTATCACCAAATAGAGCGGTCAATACCTCTGCTGCTGACCCAGAAACAGTACTGTGTGCACTTGTATAAGACGGGAACGCAGGCGTAACCAAAAGCGGATGCCATTGCTTATCAATTTTGGCACTGATAACCGTTTCAGGTCGAACGAGGACGTAGTGATATTTCGCTTCAAAAGAACATATAAATCCTTCAAACAGAGCCAAAGAGGTTAAAGTATATGCCCTCAATGATTCATAAAAACCCACTTTTCTATCCTTCAAAAATGTCTGACAAATGGCTAACCAATGCCCACCAGGGGTCATTTTTTTATCTTGAAACATCAAATGTCCTTTACTTCGGGAGACAAAAGGATTGTCGTCCCAAAAAACCATGATGTTTTCGCGCTCTTCAACAACGGTTTTTGAGATATTGTAAACTTCATCTAAATCTTTCCAAAAAAGGCTTTTTTTGTCTTCGCTAAATGGTGGCGGAGCTGCTGGACGACATTGTGATGATGAATCCATCACCATCGTTTTCAGTTTACCCCAATGTGGCTCTACGCCATCGGCATAATCGGGTGTGGTTGGCACCCAACGACCCTTCATATCGGCTTTGACTTCAAAGCGTTCCATGCCGCGTGTTTCTTTATAATTATCTGACTCTAAGCGTTTTATGACGACAGCTGCCACACTTTCACCAAATGAAATAGAGTTATTGAAAACCTCTTCCGTCATGCTGCCTTTCAATTCATCAAATGTTTTCGCTTCAAAAGCATCAATGTCTTTTGTTGAAAAAATGACTTTTTTTGATGTTGTACACAAGGCTTTTATGGCTGCAACGGTGTAGTTGTAAGATTTACCGCTTTCAGGAGTCGGCATCGCCTCAAAGCCTTTTAACTGAGCTGTGATAGAAGCGGCATCGGCTTTGGTAAACTTACCCGCTTCGTAAGCCGCTAACATCGGATAGACATAGACGCGACTCGCAACGGGAGGCGTAAAAATATCGGTGATGATGATGTCTGTGAGCTTCTTTTGCGCGGCGTGAAGGTACTCTACGTCAGTGGCTGTCGGTTTAGCAGGTTTGTTCTCTTTACAAGCAACAAACATGCATAAACCGATGAATAATAATAGTTTAGCTTTCATAATAGAATCGTTTTTTTTGAAAAAAATAGGCTTTTTACTGAGGGGGATTAAAGCCTTATTGTATGTTTTGTGGTGCAATTCTACGTGTTTCTTTATTATTTTTATCATAAAAAGTCACTTCTTGTATAGCTCCATCGAGCATAAAAGAGCGTGACTCTTGCGACAAAAACGTGCTACCCCAATAAAATTCTGTCAAGCGTTTTTGTCCATTTTTCAACGAAATAATCGCTTTTACCTCGTTTTTACTGAGGGGTATCTGTTTCGCATTCTCTCCATTTTTCATAGAAAAGACCTTCATAACGCCTTTGTTTTGGGTTGCCAAAAACAACTCTTTGCCGTTGGCATTGATGCGGGTCAAAGCTCGGGCATCGTTTGGAATATAAAAATGACTTTGGTCCAATTCTATGGACTTGAATTGATTATTGCCCATATTTTTTAAAACCAAACCATCGAAAGCATCGGCACGCCCTTGAAGGAGTTCCATACCGTAGTCGTTGCCAACCATTAAAAGGTCAAGCAAGCCGTCTTTGTCCACGTCATAAGGCATCATGCCGTAAATCGGAGCGAGTTGTGCCGACGATGGTAAAGCGGATATTTTGAACTTGCCGTTTCCTAAGTTTTCGATATAACTCGTTGACAACCAATTGCTTTTCATAATCTGTGCCCCTTCCAATTCTTTTTTGGAAAAGACATCTTGAACGGTGGCAACGCCAAATTCGCCGTAGGTTTGGAATTTTCGGCGTATTAAAATCAATTGCTTAATCATATCGTCGCGGGTATGGTAGAAAAACTCTCTGCGTTGTCCTGCCGTGTCGCGCCAAAAACAAGAGATGAAAGGGTCGTAGAGACCATTATTATCAAAATCCTTAGCGTAAATACTGAGGGGTTCACCTGATGAACATTTAAAATAGATGTTTTCCCCAAAATTACCCGCCATATAATCTATGTCGCCATCGTTGTCAAAATCGGCAGCGGCGAGGCTTGTCCACCAGCCTACTTTGTCGCCAATGCCTGTTTGTGTCGTGACATTTTTCAGTTTCCCCTTGTCATTTTGTAAAAAAGTCAAAGGCATCCATTCTCCTGCGAGGATTAAATCGGGTTGATTGTCGCCGTTAAAATCTGACCAAATGGCATCGCTGATGAGACCGATGTTTGCCAATTCGGGGCAAACTTCATTGGTAACGTCCGTAAAAACGGGTTTATCTTTCTCTTTTGAATCATTTCTAAGGATAAAACTGCGATCTGCTTTCGGATAGGTCATCGGCAAAACCCTTGCACCGACGAACAAATCGAGGTCGCCATCGCCATCAAAATCTGTGGCTTTGACGACTTGACCACAAGACGTTTCTACAGGCAGGGCGTTAGGTGCGATTTTGAAATTGCCCTTGCCATCGTTGACGCATAAAACGTCTTGATAAAAAGGCGAACCTATGGGGTATTGCCCACTGCCATGGACGATGTATAGGTCGAGGTCGCCATCACCATCGGCATCAAAAAGCAGTGTGCCGAGTTCTTCTTCTTGTTTTTTAGGGTCGGTTTTATAAGCAACAGCTTTTTTTGTAAAACGTCCATCGGCGGATTGGATGAACCAAGTGGCATCGTACAAGGCACTGCCACCGATGTAAATATCGTCGCGTCCATCGCCGTTTACGTCACCTACGGAGATAGCTGGCCCGTATTGACTGAACTTATGTGGCAGTGTTTTTTGAAAATTAAAGTCAATAAAATCTGAATCACGGTGCATGAAATCCAAGCCAAAAGCGGCTGCATTGAGGTCGTCAAAGAGGGCAAAAGGGTTATTATACTGAGGGGTAGCAGTAGGTGCGAATTTGACCGTAAGAGTTTGGTTAATAGGCAAATCAGTCAATTTTTGAGTCTTTCCGTTCTGCCAATGAACGATGACAGAATCTACTTTTGAAGCTGTTCCTAAGCCAAAATGAATGATTCTTTCAGATGTTGAGATATAACCACGCGCTGAAACGACTTGTGCTATTTGCTGTTTGCCGTCAAAAAAGATGGTGGCTGTTGCGCCAAAAGCATCCGTATTGGGTTGTTCCCCTTCTATTTTCAGTCTTAGGAAATTCGTCTTTTTGTCACCATCGTTTAAGGTGTTTTGGAAAAAAAAGGCTTTATCGTTGATATTATTGACCACTAAATCGAGGTCGCCGTCATTGTCTAAATCGGCATAAGCTGCGCCGTTTGAAAAGGCAGAAATTGCAACACCCCATTCTTTTGACACATCTTTAAAGCGCAAATCGCCTTCGTTTTTGAACAAAAACTTAGGGACTTTGATTTGCGGAATCTGTTTTTGTAAATCTATGGGTGCCACCAAATTGCTGACGCTGTTTCGATAAGCGCCAAAATCATGGTCGGTTACGTCTCTTGGAAAGCCATTCGTGACAAAAAGGTCGCGGTTGCCATCGTTATTGAAATCGGCTAAAAGCGGTGTCCATGACCATTCTGTTTCCTGCACATCACCAATGAAAGAGACATCACTAAAAGTCGGTAAGCCCGTTTCGGGATTCAAGCCACGATTGAGTTGCAGCACATTTCGGGTGTATTGATATTCAAAACCAAAGGTTTCGTTGAAAATATAACTATTGTAGTTATTGGAGTTGATGAAAACCTTTTTCCTTTTGTTGTGATAAGGCATCATTTCAGTGGTAAAAACATCTAATTTTCCATCGTTATTGATGTCCGCAACGTCACTGCCCATCGCAGAAGCGGCTTGATGCTTGAAAATGGTAGCGACTTGATTCGTAAATGTGCCGTCGTGGTTGTTGATGTAAATAAGGTCGTTTGTCACGTAGTCATTGGCAACGTAAATGTCGAGCCAACCGTCGTTATTGAAGTCAGAAATCAATGAACTGTGGCTGTATCCTTCTAGTTTTATACCGGCTTTACTTGAAACATCGGTAAAAACAGGGTGATTTAGGGCTGCGTCGAAATCATTGCGCAACAAACGGTCGGTATTGGGCGAAGAGCCATCTTTTACTTTTTGGAAATATTGGTTTGGATATTTGGTATCCATATAGTTTGTTGCAATGAAAATATCGAGGTCGCCATCGTTGTCATAATCAAAAAACTGGGCATTGGAGGCGTGGGTGCTGTCGTCGAGACCGTACTCGTGTGCCATTTCTACGAAGTGAGGCACCCCCTCAGTATCATTGCCTTGATTTATGAACAAAAGATTTTTTCTTAACTTTGGCTTTTCTTTGAAGGTATTACAAATATAAATATCGAGTTTACCATCGCGGTTGATGTCGAGCATATTGATGCCTGACGACCATTGGTCGGGTTGTTTTTGAACATTGGCTTGGGCTGTAATGTCTTGGAATTGGAGTTTACCTTTATTGAGATAGAGTTTATTTTCGACTTGATTGCCTGTGAAATAGAGGTCTTGCAGTCCGTCACC
Organism: Saprospiraceae bacterium; assembly: GCA_031367705.1. Lineage (GTDB taxonomy): Bacteria > Bacteroidota > Bacteroidia > Chitinophagales > Saprospiraceae > JAAFJT01. The sequence goes on from JANLQI010000077.1 coordinate 11,588, forward strand.
GTTTAGGTCGCCGATGCCGACACCGCCGCCGTTGTAGATAAATTCGGTGTTTAAGATATTGAGTGAGTCGGTTTCAGTGATTTGGTTATTAAATTCGATGCCTGTTTGTTTGCTGTCGAGTAGGACAAATAAGGTTTTCTCGTTTTTGCAGTAAGCGAAAAGGAAAGCAATAGCTAATAGAAAGAATGTTCTTTTCATAAATAGATATTAGTTGATACTGATACGGTGAAAACACACATACCATCGCAAAGTTAGCTATTTTAAGTCTAACGGAAATTCGTTTAAGTCTAACGGATGTTCGTTTAAGTCTAAAAAGAATAAAAAAAGGGCGAACGAAAGACAAGTTTCGCGGAACAATGTTCGTGAAAATATCTTTTGTTCACCCTAAATAAAAAGTTTATTCTTAAACAAACTTAGAATGTATGAAAATCAAGAGTGATATATACTGAGGGGGGTCATGCTGACACCCCTCAGTATCACGAGTATTAATAACCAGTATTTTGCTTCAACACGGATGCACCAACCAAGTCAATTTGAGCCTGTGGAATTGGTAAAATCGCATGTTTAGCTAAATAACTTGCACCACCAAAAGCACCAGCTAATAATTTTTGGTCGTATTGTAGGTATTTGTTGATAGCAGCAACATCTTCGCCCCAACGTACTAAGTCATAAAAGCGATAGCCTTCCATGCCTAATTCCATTCTTCTTTCGAAGCGTACAGCTGTTCTTGCAGCAACTTTATCAGCAAAGTTTACTAGTGTATAAGGAGCGATTTTGTAAGTTGCAGCATCTTTACCACCATTTTGTACAAAATCAGCAGCATTTGCAGCTCTATTTCTTACCATATTGGTGTATTCCATAGCTTTTGCCAAAGTACCTACCTCGATTTCAGCCTCAGCAGCCATTAGTAGCACATCAGCGAAACGAATGATGGTTACATTGTAAGCGTTATATGTTTGGTGTCCCCAACCGCCGGTTTCAGTCATTCCTGCCGCTTTTTCAGCTTTAGTGTACATATATTTTTTCGTAGTATATGGACCTGCATTAGGTTGGTTACGAATCATACTTGCACCTGTAAAAATGCCCCAATCCATAAATGGAATACCTCTACGACCAACAGAATGGTCTAAACGTGGGTCTACATTACCTGCATCTGGTGTAAAAGGGTCAGCAGATTTAATACCCATATCATTTTTAAGAGCCTTGCCAGCATCATTATACGAACCATCAAGCAACGGAAGACCATTGGCATCAGTACGGAATGAATTGACGAATTCAAAAGTAGGTTGGAAGAATCCGCAGCAACCACCTGGGTCAGTACCTTGGATAAAGTTCAACTGCAAATCAGAATTTGCATTATTACCATCACCTGACTTTACAGTCGCTTGAACAGCAAATACTGATTCGGCACTATTATCATTCGCAACGCGATATATAGCAGAATAGTTAGGCAACAAAGCATATTTTTTGCCATTTGTTGTTTTACCATTGGCTATTATGAGATCAAACAAGGCTTTAGCTTCAGCAAACTTTTTTTGATACATATAGGTTTTAGCCAAGTATGAAGCTGCAGCCCATTTATTAGCACGTCCAGCTGCAGAATTTGTTTCAGCTAAACCATCATAAGCAGCTTTAAAGTCAGCTTCGATTTTAGGCCATAATTCTACATCATTTTTTACTTTTTCAATGCCATTACTAACATTCAAAGTTTCATCAACAAAAGGAACATTGTTGAAATTACGCTTCAATTGAAAATAGAAGTGCCCTCTCAAGAAACGAGCTTCTGCAGACATTCTGGCAATTTCTGCTGGTTTGACAGAGGCATCCGCTTCTTTCAAAAGTGCCAAAGCAGCATTAGCCCTTGCAACACCATCAAAATATCCTCTATATGCACCAGCAATGAAAGGAAGTGCAGGGCTGTATTCAAATCTTTGAATAGGATTGATGTCTGAAAAGTCACCTGGGTCGGTTCCTTTATTGGCATCGCCACCTCTGATACTGCCCCAAACCCAGTTAGATGGACCCGCTTCATAAGCACCCAGACCACTCAATTGAGCATAAGCTGAGATTAAAGCCCCCTCTAAACCAGCTTGACTGGTTAGTTGTGCCTTAGAAAGTGAGCCAGTGGCTGGTACTTCCAAAAAGCTTTCTTTACAAGCATAAGCCCCGAGAAGTAGGGTAATACTTGCTATGATAAATACTTTATTTTTTTTCATTTTATTAATTATTTTTTAAATTAATTGAAAATTAAATTAGAACCCAACATTTACACCAAAAGTGATTTGGCGAGTCGTTGGGAAGTTACCTAAGTCAATACCAAAGTTAGTATCCGCAGCACCGGCAACTTGAGGGTCAAGACCACCATATTTAGTAATGGTCAATAGATTATTAACAGAAGCAGAAACGCGTACTCTGCCCAATTTCATTTTGTGAGCAATTTCTGATGGAATATTATAGCCAATAGATAAATTCTGGAATCTAAAATAAGAACCATCTTCAACATAAAAACTACTCGCTTGAGAACCTGTACTGAAACCATCATTTGCTTCAAAAATGGGTGCTGTTGCACCTGTGTTTGAAGGAGACCATGTATTTTTTACGCGCTCAGATATAGCAGAACCCGCAAACAATGGATAAAAATCTGTAAATCTTTTCGAGATATTAAAGATTTTATTACCAATTGATGTGTACATGTAAGTATTTAAGTCAAAACCTTTGTAAGTAAGGCTAAAGTTCAAGCCACCTGTAAACTTAGGAACAGGACTGCCGAGGTATGTTCTGTCATCTGCATCAATTTTACCATCAGGAACGCCTGTCAATTTGCCATCTGCGCCTCTACCATTAAGGTCTGCATATTTGAAGCGACCTACACCCGAACCTGCTTGAGCAGGAGCTTTAGCAATTTCGTCTGCAGTCTGGAATAAGCCTAATACTTGATAACCATAGAAAGAAGACAATGAATAACCCAATTGATTACGAATTGGATTGACACCTCTAAACCCTGGATTTACATCCTGTAAGTAAGTCAAACCACCACCGATTTCAGTGATTTCATTATGAAGGAAACTACCTGTAACATTTAATTCGTATCCAAGATCTCTTGTAAAGTTACCTCTGTTAATGACTTGAATATCAACACCTTTATTGACCATCGTACCGACATTGACAGAAGGTGCCGTTGCACCACCTGCTGTTTGCGTGATAGGCAATCTATACAACAAATCTCTTGTGTCTTTCTCCCATAAATCTAAAATAACATCCAATTTTCCTTTCATGAATGAACCATCAAAACCGATGTTTTTGGTGACACTGGTTTCCCATTTTGCATTAGGGTTACCAATTCTTGATTGTCTGAATCCGTTTACAACACCACCATTTGTACCGTTAATGTCATAAGAAGAGTTCGATACACTTGATGCATAAAGGTCAAATTGGTTATTTGGGTCAACATTGTTTGAGTTACCCATTGTACCGTAACCACCCCTGATTTTTAAATCCGTAACCCAGTCAATGCCTTTCATAAAGGATTCACTCGAAAGTCTCCAAGCTGCAGAGACCGCAGGGAATACACCATATCTTGAATTCGTACCAAATCGAGAAGAACCATCCCGTCTAACAACACCTGTTACGATATACTTATCATTCAGATTATAAATAGCTCTACCAAAATAAGAGTTAAATGTTACACCTTTGTCTAAAGTACTTGAAGGAGGGTTTCTGATATCCAATGTAGAGATAGTAATATAGCTTTGGTCTCCAGAAAAAGGATTGCGACCACTTGCACTAAGGTTTTTACCAAAACCCGTATTAAGAGCCTCTTGACCTGCCAATAATTCCATACCATGAATACCAAACTGCTTCTTGTAAGAAAGGGTATTAGTGAAAGTCCAACCCAATCTAAATCCACCGTTCTCGTTATATGACCATGTAGTGCTTTTATTTTCAAGCGTTTCATATATCGGGCGACCATATCCCCAACCATAGAAATTATTATAATTTCCACCGATTGATGAGCGGAAAGTTAAATCCTTAATCGGGTCAATTTCAATATAAAAGTTACCTGAAGCTAAAGCATTAAAGTTTTTGTTTAACTTTCCTGCCTGTTGATTAGCAATAGGATTTGAACCTTGACCGAAACCAAGAGCCGTCGTACCTGCAAATCCGCCAAATTCATCACGTACAGGAATGATAGTTGGTGATCTGAATGCACCTAAAATATCATTTTCATCTTGTGAAGATGATAAGCCTTCATTACCGCCTTGGCGACCTAAGATTTGAAGAAACGTCATCTGTATGTTTTCACCAATCCTTACATGTTTACCAAGATCAAATTCAGTATTTATGCGCAATCCATAACGTTTTGCTCTTTGACTCGCTAAAATACCTTGTTGGTCTTGAAGAGACATGCCTACATAAAAACGTGAAGCATCGCCACCACCTTCGAAACCTAAAGTGTGTCTTTGAATCGTTCCTGTCTGTGTCAATTCTTTATACCAGTCAGTTCCTGCTTTATTCGCTTTGATGACTTGATAAAAATCACCCGTAGAAGGTCCAGTGATATTGTACTTTAATTTTTCCGCAGCTAAGTCAACTGTACCAAAGACACCGCTTTGGTTACCTACTTTAAGGTAATCTGGAATGACGGGTGTTGCGCCTGAACCATACTGTGGATGTGTGAGCGGCGAACCAGAGTTTTTGAGTGCCGTCCAAGTCCAAGTCGCTTGGTCTTGTGGGTTCATCATTTTTTGTCCCTTGCCTGGGTCAGTCGCACCAAAAATGCCGTCATAAGTAACGCTTAATTTTTTAGCACCTTTTTTACCGCGTTTAGTGGTATAAACAATGACACCATTGGCAGCTCTTGCACCATAGATTGAAGCAGAAGAAGCATCTTTCAATACTGTTGTCGTTTCAATATCCTCAGGATTTAAGAAGTTTGCATTTCCTACTGGATAACCATCAACAATAATGAGCGGTTCGTTGCCACCAAATGCACCGAAACCACGAATACGAATCTGGCTTCCAGAACCAGGTTGGCTGGTTGTGACAACTGTTAAACCCGCAACTCTACCTTGAAGTTGTTGGTCAACACTTGCAGAAGGGACAGTCGTCAAGTCTCTCGTTTTGACAATTGAAACGGCGCCTGTTGATTGCCGTCTTTTGTCAACAGAATACCCCGTTACAATAACTTCCGAAAGAGTCGAAACGTCTTCCGTCAAAGTGATGTTAATAGAAGTTTGAGTACCTAAAGCCACCTCTTGTGTTGAATAACCAACTGCAGAGATAGAAAGTGTGAGATTGTCGCCTTTTACAGCAAACGAAAAGTTACCATCGCCATCTGTCGCTGTACCTGTCGTAGTGCCTTTAACGACGACACTCGCTCCAGGAATAGGCCCTGCGGCGTCACTGACTTTGCCCGAAATGGTGCGTTGTGCAGTCAGTGAATTAAGACCTGCGAAAAGCAGGAATAGCCAAACTACCCCAAGTTTCTTGGGAAGTGCGTAAAGCATCTGATTCATAATTCTAAAGAGTTTAGTTAAAAAAATATGATAAATAACATTCAAGTTGTTGAAAGTCCAAATTGGCACAAAGTGTGTTTATGGCACTAAGGTAAAAAGGTTTTTTATATTATTGTCATTCTGACAATCAATTTTTTATTTTGTACACAATCGTTTGCGGGTATATCATTTTAAATGCTTTTTAAGAAATTCAAATTTTTATTTTGTACAAAAGATAACTCATTGATTACCAAGAGCATTAATTGTAAAAAGTACAATTAACCTATAATTTCAAAAAAATACCCCCTCAGTATAAATGAACTTATTCTTAAAATCCTTTTTCAAATAGGCATTTCGTTTTGTTTAAATGTTTGCGTCAAAGCCCTTAAATACTAAGGAGAATCATTATTGAATTTTTTGACTAAAGTTGTGTTTTTAATGACATCACTGTCCAAGGAGGTCTTTAACATTGAGAAAATAAGGCAGCAGAATAAGGCTCATTGTTTAGTTGAAAATTTCATACTTTCGTTTGATAATCGGTTATTGTACCAATTTGATACAATAGTCCGAAAAACTTTCTGATTGACAAAATAATTTTAAATTTTTGTTTATTATTGCATTAAAATTTTACAAAAGTCCCCAAACTCAAAATCTAATTTCAAAAAAGCCTTTCGATACTGAGGGAGCATTTTCAACAAAATTTGTAGCTTTTACAACCTAAAACAATATGCAAACCATAAAAGAGCAGTACTTTACGGACGATCATAAACCTAAAATAAAGATTATCGAGCAAGTCTCCATTGACTGCGTAATTTTTGGCTTCCATGATAATCAACTGAAAATTTTGTTGCTAAAATTTAAAGGCGTTGATGCGTGGGCATTACCGGGTGGTTTTGTCTTTCACAATGAAAGTATTGAGGAAGCGGCCAATCGCATTCTTGAAAATAGGACAGGCATTAAGGATATTTATCTTGAACAGTTTTACGTCTTTGGCAATAAAAATCGGCAATACAGAGAGGTGCATGAAGAAGTCATGAATATAAACGACATTGATTGGAAAGAGAATCATTGGCTTTTTCAGCGTTTTATCTCCATTGGTTTTTATGCTTTGGTTGATTTTTCTAAAGTCACACCTGAACTTGACGACTTGTCTGAAATCTGTGGTTGGTACGATATTGAGGATATGCCCAATTTAGCATTTGACCATCCACAAATTTTTCAAAAGGCTTTAGCTACTTTGCGTTCAAATCTTGATACAAGGTTGGTCGGCTTCAATTTACTACCTAAAACCTTTACAATGGGCGAATTACAAAGCCTTTACGAGACTATTTTAGGCAAAAAACTCATTCGCACCAATTTTCAACGCAAAATATTAAGCCTTGAAGTTTTGGAACGCGTTGAAAAAAAGTTTTCTGGCGGTTCACACAAAGCACCTTATATATATCGTCTCGATGATGCAAAAGTCGAGGCTTTTTTGAAAACCAATTTTTGAGACCACTCAAAATTTAAGATTCTTCATCTAAAACCTAATTTCTCTTTTTAACATGAAAAAAACAATACTTTTCTTAGCTATTATTGCATTAACGACTTCTGCTTTCGGCCAACGTACATTGATACATTGCGGCTCATTGATTGATGGCATTTCAGCACAGCCTAAAAAACAAATGACAATTGTCGTTGAAAAAAACAAAATAACAGCCGTGCAAAATGGTTACACGACCCCTCTGTCAAGCGACGTTGTGGTGGACTTAAAAGCCAAAACGGTATTGCCCGGCTTGATTGACATGCACGTTCACATAGAAAACGAGACGAGCCGCGATGCGATTCAAAAACGCATGAGCATGAGTTCTGCCGATGTCGCTTTTGAAGCCCAAAAAAATGCTTTGACGACGCTGATGGCAGGATTTACTACGATACGAGACATGGGCGGTTCAGGTGTCAATATCTCTTTGAGGAACGCTATTAATAAAGGTATCGTTTCGGGCCCACGTATATATACAGCAGGTAAAACAATTGCCACAACAGGTGGTCATGGTGACCCCACAAATGGTTGGCGACCCGATGTGACGTTTCCTGAAAACTTTGACGATGGTGTAGTTGATTCACCCGAAGAAGCAAAACGAGCCGTTCGTCAACGTTACAAGGATGGATCAGATTGGATAAAAATAACCGCAACAGGTGGTGTTTTAAGCATCGCTAAAAACGGCAAAGCTCCGCAATTTATGCAAGACGAAGCCGATGCCATTGTTCAAACCGCCAATGACTACGGTTTTCGCGTTGCCGCACATGCCCACGGTGCGGAAGGCATGAAACGTGCACTTCGTGCAGGTGTAACGACAATTGAACACGGCACATTTATGGACGACGAAGCGATTGAACTCTTCAAACAAAAAGGCGCATACCTCGTGCCGACGATTATAGCAGGTAAATCAACAGCCGATTCTGCGAAAATCCCAGGTTATTATCATCCGCTCGTCACTGCAAAGGCTTTGGAAACAGGTCAATTCATACAAGCCACTTTTGCAAAAGCCTACAAAGCAGGTGTTAAAATCGCTTTTGGCACTGATGCAGGGGTGTTCAAACATGGCTTAAACGCTAAAGAATTTCAATACATGACCGAAGCGGGAATGCCCGTCATGGAAGCCATTCAATCCGCCACCATTGTCGCTGCAACGGTTTTGGATATGAAATCTGAACTCGGTAGCATCGAAGTTGGCAAATTTGCAGACATCATAGCCACCGAAGGCGACCCCCTCAGTAATGTTGCTACTTTGATGATGGTGACGTTTGTGATGAAAGATGGAAAAATTTATAAGCAATAACAGTTTGCGGACACGAATGTCACAAATTACACGAAGTTTAGTTCCTTACAGGATGACAAAAATTCGTGTAATTTGTGAAATTCGTGTCCGCTAAAATCTATAAAAATGCTAAGTGTTATTGTCCTCGCCGCAGGTTTGTCGAGTCGTATGGGCATCGAAAACAAGCTGTTATTGCCGTTTCAAGGTAAAACTGTCCTTGAAGTAACCCTTTCTAATATTCTTGAAGCCGATATTGGAGAAGTGATTGTTGTGGTTGGGCATGAAGCAGAAAGGGTTAAAGCTGTTTTAAAAAACTACCCCCTCAGTATATTTGAAAATTCTGACTTCGAAAAAGGTATGACGACTTCAATTCAAGCGGGGATTCGCGCAGCAAAAAATACTGAGGGGTATGTCATTTGTTTATCAGATATGGTTTTGATTGAACCTTATGAATATCAACTTTTGGTGCAGCAGTTTTCACTAAATGTTGATGATAAAACCATTATTCAACCTATTTTCAAGGACAAACGAGGCAATCCAGTCATTTTTTCTTCTTTTTATAAAAGTGCTATTTTAGAAACGACTGATACTGAGGGGTGTCGTTCAGTCGTACAAGCTTATAAAAAACATGTCAAATTAGTTGAAATGCCAACGCGCCATGTTTTACAAGATGTTGATTTTAAGGAGGATTATGAGCGATTAATTTCTAAAAATTAATCGCTCAAGCCTTTAAACCAAAACCTTATCGGTCACCCATTTCTGCAACGTCTGCACCCAAAGCGGATGCACATTCATACAAGGAATCAAAGTAAAAGACGTACCGCCCGACGCTAAAAAAAGGTCTTTGCCTTCCTCCGCCATTTCCTCCAAAGTTTCCAAACAATCGCTTACAAAAGCAGGACAAACGACCAGTAATTTTTTGATGCCTTCATTCGGCATGTCAGCTAAACGAGTGACGGTATAAGGCTTCAACCATTCGTCACGTCCTAAGCGCGATTGAAACGAAAAACTGTATTTTTCCTTTGGAATTCCTAGTTCTGCTGCCGCTAAATGTGTCGTCGTGATGATTTGATGGCGATAACATTTGGCATGAGCAGGTGAATCAATTGTGCAGCAATTTTCAACACTCAAACAGTGCTTTTTGGTCGGGTCTGTTTTTTTAACATGGCGTTCTGGAATACCATGATAGCTGAAAAGGATGTGGTCATAGTCTTGCTCCAAAAATGGTTTTATACTTTCAGCTAAAGCATTAATATAGTCTGCGTCCTTGTAAAAAGGCTCAATTGTCGTCAATTTGAAGGCATATTGCTCTTTTTTATGGATTTTATAAGCGTACTCAACAGCTGTCTCGTAGCTCGACATCGCATAATGCGGATAGAGTGGCACTAAAACCACCTCGTCCAAATCGGGCATTTTCGTTCTCAATTCCTCAAAAGCATCTTTGGGCGATGGATTGCCGTAACGCATCGCAACCGTCACAGCTTCTTCAATTTTTGCTTGCAAAGCACGCTGTAATTGGTCTGTTAAAACAATCAACGGAGAGCCTTCTTTAGTCCAAATGGATTGATACGCTTTCGCTGAACGTGGCGCACGAAATGGCGAAATGATGCCTCGTACTAAGAGTAATCGCAACAAATAAGGCACATCAATGACCTTTTCATCCATCAAAAACTCATTCAAATAGCGGCGCACATCACTCACCGACGTTGAATCGGGCGAACCCAAATTCATTAAAATAACTCCTTTTGACATTGATTTCAATTTTGTTTTTCGACACGAATTTCACAAATTACACGAATGAGTTTTTAAAAAAAGCATTCGTGTAATTTGTGAAATCCGTGTCTATCTTTACTGAAAAGCCGCAAAAGACCGAAGTATTGAGCTATTTTTGTAGGAAAACACGTCATTTATCCGTCATAATTAACAATTTAGTTTTTTGACAATCAAATGACTCGTATAAAGTTAAGAGCCACAAATCAAGCCCTACTTTTGTCCACCTTTATCAGAATAAGGCTTTTAAAATTATGATAAATAAAACGATTCGCATCGGCACACGCAAAAGCCCTTTGGCACTTTATCAAGCCGAACTGGTGCAAACTGCCTTGCAAAAACAAGGCTATACGACTGAAATAATCGGTATCAATACTGAGGGGGATATAGATTTGGTCACGCCACTCTACGAAATGGGTGTTCAAGGCGTGTTTACGAAGGCTGCTGATGCTGCTTTGTTGTCTGGTCAAGTTGATATTGCGGTTCATTCTTTGAAAGATGTACCGACGCAATTAGCACAAGGCATCGTGCAAGCTGCCGTATTGACTCGTGATTCACCTAACGATATTTTAGTATTTAAACGGAGTACTTCTTTTTTAGTAAACATTGATTATCAAGCTGTTATAGCCACAGGTAGTATTCGTCGCAAAGCGCAATGGTTGAATCAATATCCAAATCATCGCATCGAAAATTTAAGAGGAAACGTCAATACACGCCTTCAAAAATTAGCAGAGAACAATTGGAACGGTGCTATTTTCGCTGCCGCAGGATTGGAACGGATTGGTCTAAGACCCCAAAACAGTACTGACCTCGATTGGATGTTGCCCGCCCCCGCACAGGGAGCGATTACGGTTGTCTGTCGGGTAGGAGAGACGTGGTTGATTGAGGCTTGTGCAACGCTAAATGATTCATTGACAGCACTTTGTACGCATATCGAGCGTGATTTTTTACGTCAACTCATGGGCGGTTGCTCTACACCCATAGCAGCATTAGCCATTGCTGACAAAAACGATATTTTACTGAGGGGTAACATTTGCAGCTTAAACGGCTCTGAAAAAATAGAAATAGACATAAAAATGCCCCTTGATAATGCCCAAAACTTAGGCAAAATGGGTGCAAAAGAGATATTAAACAAAGGCGGCGACAAATTAATAGCCGCTTTGAATCGCTAATAAATAATGATAAATGATGAACGATGAATGGACGTAAAGCGTTGATTAACAAATATCCTAAATCTTAAAAACCTATATATCCGTGTTAAAAAACGACCTTTTACTACGTGCCTTAAATGGCGAAACACTTGAAAGACCACCTGTGTGGATGATGCGTCAAGCAGGACGTTATTTGCCTGATTACCGCGTTTTACGCGCCAAATATGGCTTTTTCGAACGCTGCCAATCGCCTGAATTGGTCTGTGAAATCACTTTGCAACCTGTTGACCAAGTCGGCGTTGATGCAGCGATTATTTTCTCCGATATCCTCGTTGTGCCACAAGCGATGGGTATGGAAGTACAATTGATTGAAAGCGTTGGACCTGTTTTGCCAAATCCGATAAAGAACCTTTCAGACGTTGAAAAACTGCAAATTCCTGACGTTTCCGATAGTTTACACTACGTTTTCGACGCTTTGCGCTTAACAAAAAAAGAACTCGACGGACGTGTGCCTTTGATTGGTTTTGCGGGTGCGCCGTGGACATTGATGTGTTATATGGTGCAAGGCAAAGGCTCAAAAACTTTTGATGCTGCCAAAGCTTTCTGTTTCACACAGCCCAAAGCAGCCCATCGTTTGCTGCAAATGATTACGGATACGACGATTGTTTACTTGAAAAAACAAGTCGAAGCGGGTGCAGATGTGGTTCAAATATTCGATTCGTTGGGCGGTTTGTTGAGTCCTTCCGATTTTGAAACCTTCTCTTTGCGATATATTCGTCAGATTGTAACGGCTTTGAAAGATGCGTGTCCGACCATCGTTTTTGCCAAAGGCGCATGGTTTGCCCTTGAAGAAATGAGCCAATT
>JANLQI010000107.1:0-17344 GCA_031367705.1 Saprospiraceae bacterium
ACAGAAAATTGATTCATTTTTTATTTTTTTTGCAAAAAAAATAAAAAATGAATCAATTTTCTGTTTACTATACCTTTCCACGATTGCGTAACCGCCAAACAGAGACCAAAAGTCGCCCCGACAGAAAGAGCGCAGAGATACTGGCAGCTACCACAAAAAACAAATATTCGCTTTTTATGTAATTGAGCAAAGACTCACGTTTGGCAGCATTGCCCACACTTTCTAACAAAATATCAGGGTCACCGCCGTCAATCCAGACATTAAAACTTTGGATTTGTGTCATTAAAGTGGCAACAATGGCGATTGTTAAAAGGATAAAACCAATTTTTGCATACTGCAAAGTGGCGAGGAAAGTGTATTTTAAAAAAAACGTATAGCGTACAAAGGTGACGAACAGAACGATATTGATAATATTGACCCCATTGAACTTGTATGCAGGGAAACTTGTCCAAATCGGGTACATTACAACCGTAACGACAACTGCCGTAATAGCCCACCAAATAGCTTCGAGTAAAATTTTATTGCTTGTCATTAATGTCTGAATAAGTGATTTTTATGATTAAATACTGAGGGGGCGCAAATGTAGTAATTTAGATATTAGTGTCGTATAGAACTTGCGTCAAGTTCAAAACTTGACGCAAGTTGTTGTGCTTATTTTTTTTGCGCCAATTGCTCATATTCCATTGCCTTTGCCACATTCCCCAATTGCCGATAAGCCACCGAAATATTAATCGCATCTTGTTTATCGTAGCGAATCGCTAAGGCTTTGGTCAAAACATCAATCAAATTTTGAGGTTGATTGGACATGCCGTAAGCCGTGCCGAGATAAGACATAGCAACAACATCCGTCGGATCAAGTTCAATCGCTTTGCTTAAATATTCAATAGATTTTGGTAAATTGTTTTGTTGTTGCCCCACCGTTTTACCGCCTTCACGGTAAACGAGCGCAAGATTGGTTTTGGCATCTTTGAACTGAGGGTCGAGTTTTAAGGCTGTATTATAGGACTCAATGGCTTTTTCAAAATCTTGAAGATAAAAATAGCCATTGCCCATGAGCAAATACGGGTTTTTCATGGTCGGATGTATCTCCAAAGCCTTGTGTAGATGTCCAATAGCTTCCGTTATTTTACTTTTTTTCTCAATTTCGTTAGGCGAATTTTTAAAATATTCAATCGTTTCACCGCCCACGGAGGTTTGCAATTTGGCAGAATTTGGCGATGTTTCGATGTCCGTTGTAAAAATGGTGTAATTGTCTTTCCAAGCAGGATTGCGGGTAAGAGTCTTCAAACTGAACAACGCAACGATGACAACAATCACCCCTAAGCCTTGACGATTGACACCTGTTTTAACGTCTTTTGACGCTAAATTTGCTAATAAAATAGCCAAAACAAGGCAAAAGCCAAGTGATGGCATGAACATGAAGCGTTCAGCCATATTCGTCCCTACGGGAAAAACGATGTTTGATACAATGGATAAAGTGATAAGAAAAAACGCAATGCTAAAACTGATAAGGCTACGATTTTTCCACCCCCTCAGTATCAAAGCTAAAAGGCCGGCATAAACGGCGATGCTCAACAGCACTTGCCAATCACTGAAAGACATGATGCCGATGTGACGCGGATAATAATCGTGTGTCAAAGGATGAGGAAAGATGAGGAGTTGAACGTATTTTCCAAGTGTATAAGTAATGGTTGCGAATTTTTCAGAGAAATCAAAAGGTACATAAGTGTTGCCAACGAGTTTCAAAAAAGGATTGTTCATCAGCTCCATTTGCTCGCCGCCAAACTGATTGCCGATGACAGCCCCCCTCAATATCATAAACAAAATAGCGGCTGCCAGAAACGGAATCGTTTGTTTTAGGGCTGTTTGAATGTCTGTTTTCAAGAAAAACCAATAAATCATAGGCGTAATGACCACAAAAGTGATGGCATTTTCCTTTGATAATAAAGCAATAAAAAACAGAACGAAAGCAATGATTTGGTTCTTAAATCCTTCATTTTCAAAGGCTTTGAGTGAAAACCAAACGGCAGCAAGGCTACCAAGCAGCGTCATTATTTCATCACGCCCTTTGATGTTGGCAACCGCTTCGGTATGAATTGGATGTGCGGCAAAAAGCACAGCCGCTATAAAAGCTATGAGCGTTGGATTGATTATTGCTGCCGAATTATTGTCGCTGTTTTTTCTATAATTGAGTAGTTTTAGCAATAAAAAATAGAGCAAAACACACGTCAAACCGAACAAAATGACGTTAATAAAGTGTCCAATAAACGGATTTTTGCCAAAAAGTTGGTATTCAATAGCAAACATCACAAGCGTAAATGGACGGTAACGACCGCCCGCAACGAGCTGTGCTTTGCCTGATTCTTTGAAAAAACCGTAAAACGTATCGTATTGCAAAATACCGCCGATGCCAGCGACCCCCTCAGTAGTAAACATATTGTCGGTGATGACAATCGAGTCGTCTTGACAAAAATCAAAGGATAAAGTATTGGCATACAACACAAAACTAAGGGTGAATATAAAAATGGCTTGCAGTCGCGTATTTTCCCAAAATGAAGGAGAATCAGAGGCTTGTGAACGAACTGTTTGAGATGTCATCGGATTATCCGTCGTTGGTTTCGTTGTGCCGCTTAACGGTTTTTTATTTTTTTTACTCATTGAGAAATAATTTGCAACAAAGTGAAAATCAATGATTTACATAATGTTGTTAAAGTTTTTATAAAAATTAGAAACTTAAATGTCGTACTTTTACCCTTGTGATTAATAAGCAATTCAACAAAATTTAGAAATTTGTGAAAAATGAAGGCTCAATAAAAGCGTTATTTAGCACAAATTACTCAAAAAAACTTTTCAAACAAAGAATTAAATTATGAAAAAAATCATTTTGTCTATGACCTTCGTGGTCGGTTTGGTATCTCTTTCAGTCGCGCAAGATTTGCATTTCGGTCTTCAAGCGAGCCCTTCATGGTCTTGGATGGGTACTGACGATAATAAGGTGACAGGTTCTGGCTCTGCTTTGGGCTTAAAATTAGGGCTTGTCGTTGAAAATCGTTTCAGTGAAGCTTACTCGGTTTCTTCGGGCATCGGGTTTCATTTCAATTCTGGCGGTTCATTGCGTTTCGGCTTGCCTGGTCAGCTATGGAAAAACTCGTGGAGCGAATTTGATATTTCACCCAAAGTGACGGATACTTTTGCCGTGGATACAAAATTGCGCTACCGCTTGACGTTTGTAGAAATTCCCATTGGTCTGAAAATGCGTACGCCAGAACAAGGCAACCACATTCGTTATTTTGCAGAGCCACTGATTTGTTTTGGTTTCAGAACCAAGGCTTTTGGTGATATTTCAAGTGCGGGTACGATTCCTGCCCAAGAAAAAATTAATGTTAAAGGCGATGTCAACGGCTTGAATATGTCTTGGGGTGCAGGTATTGGGGGTGAATATATTATTCAAAACAATACAGCAGTTGTCTTCGGCTTGTATTTCCAAAGTGGTTTTACGGATATGACGGGGAACAGCGGCAGCACATTGTTCGATACTTCATCGGGTACGGCTATTCCGAAAGCTGAAAAATCAAAGGGAACGGTTAAGTCTTTGACGATTCGGGCAGGGGTGATGTTTTAAGTGAAAAGGTAGAAGTGAAAATCTATATTGACACGAAAAAAGATTTAGAACGTTTTGTAATGTTCTAAATCTTTTTTTATCCAAACATACGAAAACTTATTGAGCGCACTCGACAGCGGTTGGTCGCGCTATTTTGCCACTGTTTTGATTCGAGATATTGATGGTAGAGAAAAGGCTTTGGATATTGAAACCCATCATATAGACACTTAATGCTTAGAATTTGGGCGGAATCCGCGTGGGAATTTGTGATAAAGTTAAGGTCTATTCTTTGCCAGGATGTTCTGTTTTTGTAAATTTATAAACAAAAGCCTTGAAAACGTTTGATTTTCAAGGCTTTTCGTTGTTTTTACTGAGGGGTCATAGATTTTGTTCTTTCTTGATTTGTAGAACAAAATCAAGGGTTGTATCAAAATCCTCTACTATTTCATCAATTGTTAATTTACCTCTTTTCAATGCTTTAGTGATTCCTTCTTTTTTCTCATCTTTTTTCCATCGTCGGTCGTATGACGTATCAATCACGTTTTTCAAATCCCGATATGATTTCAAGCTTTCTTCATATTGTTGTTTTTCTTCGGGGGTGAACTTTGCTATCTCGGCTGTTTCAAATAGCCGTTGAAAAAATTCGAAATCCGTAAAAGGATTGATGTATTTTTCTTTAACAGTCATTTTTATCCGTTTTATACTGCAAAAATAACTCTTTTTAGGCTACTTAATTGTGTTTTTTTCAGGCAGCTAAAAGTATGTGGTACAAGCCCGATGTTCAGAATGTAGATTTGTAGGGAAAGAAAAACGAACACCTATGCCGAGTGGAGAACCAAAAGAATACGCTGTTACTTTTATTGTTTTCGAAGTTTTGAACACCCCCTCAGTATCCACCATAAAAAAAGCCCGATTTCCTAAGAAATCGGGCAACATCCTTTAAAAAATCTCTAAGTTGAAACACCACTTAAAAATACATTTTTACATGCACAAACTGGAGGATGTTTATTGTTTGACCAGTTTAGTGTTGTATGTACCTTGTTCAGACTTAATTTGTATCATGTATGTACCTTGTATCAGATGATGGATATTCACTTCTTGATTGCCTAATTCAGTCAATGAAACCGATAGGCACAATCTGCCTGTTATATCGTAAATATTCATGCTGCCTTTGCTGTCCATGTCCTTTACCGTTATGATATCGGCGGCAGGGTTTGGTGCAATAATAATTTGACCTGTTTTGGCACATTCGTTTTGTACGCTGACAATTTTACTGTACTTAATTGAATTGTTTAAATCCACCATTTTGAGTCGGTAATAGCTTGTATTGTTTTTAGCCCCTTTTAACATAGCAATTTGTTCATAGTTTGAATTGGCTCCTTTGTTTTTTTGAACATTGCCAACTGCTGTAAAAGTTTTACTATCTGAACTTTGTTCCAATTGATAATAACTAAAATTGGTTTCTTCAGCGGATATCCACATCAATTTTGCATCACAATTGCCATATTTCAAGGCTTCGAAAGACACCAAACCGACGGGTAAAACAGCTGTTGTAAAAGTGTAAGCATTTGTATTGTCATCATTCAAATTGCTGTTGACAGCACCTGGCGTAACGACATTGACATTTGCACCAATTGTCGGATTAGACATGGCTGATGCCGCTAAAACATTCAGATTTCTAATTTGGAAAGTATTGTATGCAAATTGAGCGAAGTTGCCGTTTAAAGTTGCCGTTAAAACTTTCGTAGAGGCTTCATAACTCCATGTGAAAGGTGTACTACCCACTGTTTGTACAATATCGGTATTCACATTGAAGGTGCTGTTTGTAAAATTCAGTTGTGATAACGAGACTGTGACTGTTACCGTTGTGCTGCTGGTTGCTGACCCGTCATTATTCAATTGAAACTGAAAGGTTGCTGTGCCATTTGGATAAACAACGGGAGCCGGTGATATATCCGCGCCTAATACATTTGGGTTTGCCACAGCAAAGCAAGTCAAAGAGAGTAAAAGGCTCATAAATCCAGATAAAATATATTTTAACGTACTATTTTTCATTATTTATTATTTTAAATTTTCTTGAAAATTATTTTTTTAAACATCTATCAACATCGGTTGTACTTAGAAACTGTTCCCCAGTCTGATAAAAACAAGTCAGAACAGTTTCTAAATTATCAACCGTTTTAAGCTCTTAGAAGGTGTAAACCAAAACGCTTTGGTTTTGATTGTCTCCATTATCTTCGGCACTTTCACCTCCACTATTGTCAAGCAAAATGACTTTTACAAGCGTTGACCCTTTTTGACTATTGGGGTTGAATGTGCTTGTTAAACCAAATTTTGAAAAACTATTGGCAGCAATAACACTATTTGTAGAGAGTATATAAAAACCTGGATTCGATGTGCCATCAAATGTCCAAAGGGTATTTTGAACAGCTACGCCAGAGACTGTTGTGGCAGTTGGATTAAAACTTAAAACATACTTCGCATCTTTTGGAATATAAGCTGTTACAGTACCACTCGTTGGATTGGTATTGAACTCATAGACCGAAACCACAACACCTATGGATTGCGTACCGACTAAAGAAGCTGGCAGCACTGAAATTGTAGGCGAAAGATTAGGTAACGGTGGTGGAAAACCGATGGCAAAGCTTGAAAAACCTGTTGAAAACGATGCTTTAAAAGTGCCGCCACCCGAAATAGCTGCATAGGTTGCTGATAAAAAAGTGGTATTAGATGAATTTGCACCCGTATAAGCCGCACTGTTGACTTTATAGATGTAGAATTGTGTTCTCGTTTTTCCTGTGGCTTCTTCCAGTTTACGAATTTCATGTTCCGTAAAGTACAAAGTGATTTCGTAAGCCCCTGTTGCGTTGTTTGTCGTGGGCGTTACTTTAATCACTTTTCCTGCTACTTTATGGTCGCCTCCATTAGTGAACAAAACAAAAGGTGTGGAACCTGATTTTTCTACTTTAACTTCTGTACAACCATAATCGAAAGCAGCGGTGCTCTTAATAACTGCCATAATGTTGTTGTCTTCGTATGAGTAGAAATAGTTGTTTGCGCCCACATCTGCCGTTAAGTGTTCCGATTTACTTGTATTCGACATGGAATCTATGCTGATGCCGTTGCCTGACAGTACGAAATTGTCAATGGCGATACTCGCCGTAGTCCCAGCATTCGCATCATTGTACCAAAGGATACCTAAGTAAAATGTTTTGCCATTCAGACTTTGAGGCAGAACAGTCGAGAAACTGGTCTCTGTCAGCGTTGCATACATAGGTGCTGCATTGAATTGCTCGAAGTTTATACCGTCATAAGAATAAACAAGTTGGGCATAGTCGCAGGCAGGACTACAAGCTGCTTCACCTCCCGCTTGGAAATTGAAACCGACAGTCAAATTGCTCAAACCTGTTGCGACGATTTGTGGTGAACGCAAGTACATTTGGGCTGATAAGTTTTGGTCGTAAGTTGCTTCTCCAGGTGTTGCCAAAGGAGCTGTTTGTTCAATGATGACCCTTTTTGTTGAATAAGATATAGGTGTTACCACAGCGCCATCTGTTCTGACTGCCCACTGAATATTAGTTGGTGATATTTTGTTAACCACTATCCAACCACTTCCAGAAGAAGGAAGCCCCCCCTCAGTAAAACCTTCAAAATTTTCATTCAAAAGGGTATTTGTGCCGCCAATACTTGGAACAGCGTCGTTTTCTAAAACATTTATTGTAATGACTTTATTGAGAGAAGACAGTGCTGAAGTCGCCGTAAATTCAATTGTTTCATTGCCTTCGACAATGGCATCGTCGAATATGTTTATGAAAATAGATTTTACGCCTGTTTCACCTGCATTGAAAGTTATGGTATTGCTTGTATTATATGCCCATTCATTATTACTAAGCGTACCCGCTGATTTTGTAAATGTAATGGTTGTTGCTGAAACCTGCGGAACTGTCAAGTTTGAAGTAAGTTCTACTTGGTTAAATCTTGGGCAAGTATTGGTTGAAACACCTTCCGAGATATTGGTTTGCAAAGCATAAGCATCCAAAGTAGGTGCCGAACAACCCAAATACCTTGCGCCGACATTTACAGCGAAGAAAGCATCTGTTACTGTTTTTTCTTCTTGTGAACAAGCGCCATACAACAACCTTGCTGCATTGATAGCCGCTACGCGGGCATTTGCATAAGTTGAATTTGGTGTCAGATTCAATTCCATAAGGTATGTAATCGCTTCTGCTTTTGCGAAACCCAATCCGATAAATTCACCTACTGGTATGGGCGAACCAGCACCGGCGTAAACATTACCTAAGTTTTCGGTTGCAGCAGTTGTCCCACTATCTGCTTTACCATCATCGGTATAGGCAGAAGAACCTGTTGTCGCTAATGGACCCTTGACAAGTAGGTAGAAATATTTATTTAAAACGCCACTATTAGTATGCACACCGCATTGGTCATTGGCTAAACTTGGAGGACTACAAAGCGGGTTTTGCCAATAACGTCCACCATAAGTATCAGGGTCGGTTTTAGCCTTTGGGTTGTCCATACGTCTTAAACCAATATTATCACTTGCTATCTGTTCACCTATTTGAAAAGGATAAAAAGTGTTGGCTGGTAAGCCTAAAGTAGTAGTTGTAAAATTTTCAACACAAGCCGCCCAAATATCGCTCAATGCTTCGTTCATCGCACCCGATTCGCCTTGGTAAACGAGGTCAGATGTAAATGAACAGATACCATGACCAATTTCATGTCCGCAAACATCAAGGGAAGTCAAGGGTCTGAAACCATTGTTTGCAGATGTACCACTGCCGTCGCCATAAGTCATGACACTGCCGTTCCAGAACGCATTGTCATAAGCGGGGCCATAGTGCGTATAACTTTTGATTGCACTGTTTTTGTTGTCAAAACTCAAACGGTTATGAATGTTTTTCCAATAGTCATAGACCATTTCTGCACCCCAATGAGCATCTATCGCATAATCATCATTGGTACCTTCATCTGCACCAACTGAACCATTGCTTGTTGCCCCCCTAATAAGGTCTTCATGAGTACCTGCTGCCGTTTCATTTTTCCAGTTGTTGTCTAAATCGACAAAAGCCAGTGAATTTTCATGCAAACCAGGTAAGGAAATCGGTGCGCCACCTGAGCCATTCATATCATAAGTTTCGATGCCAAGACCTCTTGTATCGTCTTTTAGGATATAAACTGTGGTGTTTAGTACCGCTGTACGTGGGTCTTCACCACTATACGTCAATTGGGCTGATGTATTGTTAGGGTCGTTTGTCCCTAATAAACCCACACTTAGCTGCGTCGTATAAATATTGCGTGTTCCAGCATAACGCGTTTGAGCAGTACCCAACACGGAAGAAAACGTAACGGCAGGTGATTCAGCCGTTTTAGGCATTGGAAGCCTTGCCGCTTTGATAGGTTCAGTGTTCTGCAAATCAATTTTTGCTTTAGCGGCTTGTGCGCTGGCATTTATCTTATCGGCATGTTTGATAATAGCATCTGACAAGAGTATTTTGCCATTTGCAGCATCTACATAAATAAAATTGCGGCTTAATGGCAGAGTGCCATAGACATCAAATTTCCATGCAAGACGAGGTTGGTTGCTGCCGTAGATGTCCCTTGCATAAACAAGCAATCCTTTAGGTTTTTTTGCTTCAGTCAACTGACTTAGTCTTGTTACCATGGCTGGATTGTCTTTGAAAGTCGCTTTGTCTTTTTCAATAGATTGCCATGAATATTCTTTAGCATTGACAAAAGCCAGCGCCATATCTAAGGCAGCCGTTTCTGTTAAAGATGGATTATTGATAGCATTAGAAAAGTCAAAAACTTCAGAAACGATTGAATGGATTTTACCGTCTTTTAGGTTTACATTAATCGTAGAATGATCTACTGTAACACCATTGAAGACCTGCTTATACTTGGCAACAGAAATACCATCTTTAAGCTCTGTCGTTGCGACAGGTATCAAATGGGTCGTCGCTTTTTGAAACTGAAAAAGGTCACTAATGAATGCTTCTGCATTGTTAGCAGTGGGTAAATTTGTGTTTTTAAATTGAATAAAGGATGGCGTGCCTAATGATTTGCTCATCTCAAAATACTCAATCGAAGTATTTTGTCTTAATGCACTTTCAAGCTGATTTGCAAGCTTTTGTGCAAAACTAGAAACGGAGACAAAACAAATAAAGGCAAAAGTGGCTAATTGTTTCATGTAAAAAGATGTTTGATTTTGATGAAATAAGTAAGAAGTTATGTTGTGTGTTAAAATTCGATTCATAGCTATAAATTGGACATACTTGATTTATTCAAAAAGGGCAAAGGAATGTTTGTACATTTTAGGTTGTACCCAAATGCATTTCATTAATTCATCCTATTTGAAACTGTCAAGTTTTTGTTTAGAATGTCATAAGTGGTGTTAATAGCTGCAAAAACCGATTCCGACCCTTCAAATACTGAGGGGGTGATGCTAAGGGCATCATCATCAATATTTGATTAAACGAATTCGATTTAAGGATTTTAAGAGATGTTCCATTGCCACTGTTTTCAAACCGTAGAATCAGTTTTGAAACTTAGTGAAATGAAAACCCAATAGTTACCATTTGGAACTATATCTGGAATGTCCATAATTTGGTCATTCTAGTTTGTCCTGAAATATTAAATTGAATAATTGTGTGTGGTATGAGAAAATTGAAAGGAAGAAAAAGTAGTGTGGTATTTCTATGCATTTTGTTTGTTTTTAATGAAAAGACAAAATAGAGTTTGGTTGTATTTCCTTAATTTTATTGGTTTTAAAATTGGCTTAATTCGCATGAAATGAAGAATTAGGTTGGTATTGATAATTTCATGAATGTTGTTTGTTAATTTGAATTAATCTAATCTTTAAAAAAATAATACCACCATTTTTGGCCTTAATTTGTAGAATCCATTCCCCAATGTGAGAAAATTTTGCGCTATAAAACCTCACTTTGTATATATTGTGTTATTTGTGTTTTTGACACTTTATTGTTCTGAAATCAAGAAGATTTCAGGCTAAAACATCAAAGCGTATCTTATTCGTTTTCAATACTTTAAAGTGTCTTTTTGACATTTTTTGAAATTTATTAATATTTATGTTTTACATCTATATCAAAATCAAATAACACTAAAAAAAAGTCCTCTAAAAAAGGTTTTTACCTTGTGTTTTCGGGTTTTACCCCCTCAGTATCAGCCACAAAAAAAGCCCTCGATGGGGCTGAAATGTATTCTTGTTCTTTTTACTATGGGTTGATACCGATGGCTACAAATATGTCCGCCCTAAATGGAGCTTTTAAACGCTTAAGTAACGAGTAAATAATGAGATGGTCAAAAATCCCAAAGGGATTGAACATGAATAGAAAAATAATAAAAGAATGCCCCCAACTCCGAAGGAGTTAAACATGAATAGCTAAGTTATTGAGGTTCAACGCCTTCGGCGTTAAGTTCCGTTCATAAATTATTTCTATTCATGTTGAATCCTTTCAGGATTTATTTCAAGCGAATTTTACCATGTTATTATTTACTCTTTACTAAAGTACTTTGTTTTCACGATTAAGCGCATTTGTCAGGCACCTTATTTTTACTTCGGTACTTTCGAGAAACGCTTTCACGCCATAAATTTTTACTTACTTGCCAAAATGAAACGCTACCACAGCAACCAACAGAGGTTTATGTGCTTTAAATTATCGCTACTATGGGTATATGAAAGGCTTCTATGCCTTAAATTTCCACTTCTATTGAAATTTGAAACGCTACTAAAGCGACCAATAAAGGCTTCTATGCTTTCAATTTTTGCTTCTATGGCGATATGAAACGCTACTATGGCAACCAGGAAAGGCTTCTGTGGTTTAAATTTTCACTTTTTAACCCATTATTCGCCTGACTATTCAAAATTTAAAAAAATACTGACCTGAAGGATTCTTTTGGAAGGGGAGGGGAATTACAACCAAATCCCTATCTTCGTCGGTCTTTTATACCTATTAATCAAACCTATTTTAAATGAAAAAATTACTCATTCTATGCTGGGTTGCGGTCAATATCGCAACGACTCATGCACAACCTGTAACTCCGCCAACGCCGCCTGCGGTAGCAAAAGAGGACAAAGCGGCGCTTTTGACCATTCCATTTAATCCTGACAATCAAGTCGTTACGGAGCATACGACGACGATAAAAGGTCAAAAAGTGCCTTTTGTGGCAACCACTGGCACTATGCCCGTTTGGGACGAGGACGGCAAAGCGATAGCGGGTTTGTTTTACACCTATTACGAGCGTTCAGATGTCAAAGACCGTGCGGCACGTCCTTTGGTCATTTCGTTCAATGGTGGCCCAGGTTCTGCTTCGGTTTGGATGCACATCGCTTATACGGGGCCGCATTTGCTGAATATTGACGATGAAGGTTATCCTGTTCAACCGTATGGCATCAAGGAAAATCCGTATTCCATTTTGGACGTGGCGGATATTGTGTTTGTCAATCCTGTCAACACTGGTTATTCTCGTGCGACGATTAAGGAAGGTGTTGCCGCGAAGTTTTTTGGTGTCAATGCCGACATCAAGTACTTAGCTGATTGGATTGGCACATTCGTGACGCGCACCAATCGTTGGGCTTCGCCTAAATATTTGATTGGTGAAAGTTATGGTACAACACGGGTTTCGGGTTTGGCTTTGGCTTTGCAAAACAACCAATGGATGTATCTGAATGGCGTTATTTTGGTTTCGCCTACCGACTTGGGCATCGAGCGAGGTGTGGCTTCCGATGCGGCTTTAACGCTGCCATATTTTGCGGCAACTGCTTGGTATCACAAAATGTTGCCCCCCGATTTGCAGCAAAAAGACTTGATAAATATGTTGCCCGAAGTAGAAAAATTTACCATTGATGAACTGTTGCCCGCAATCAGCAAAGGCGGTTTTTTGGAAGATGCGAAACGCAAAGAGATTGCCGCTAAAATGTCTCGTTATTCAGGACTTTCTGAAAAAGCCATTTTGCAAAACAATCTGCAAGTCTCCACCGATTTTTTCTGGAAAGAACTGCTGCGGGAAAAAGGTTTTACGGTTGGGCGTTTGGACTCACGTTATCGCGGCATTGACCGTCAAGATGCGGGTATGCGTCCCGATTTTAATTCGGAATTGACTTCGTGGCTGCATTCTTTTACGCCTGCGATTAACATTTATCTCCGTAATTATCTCAATTACAAGACCGACCTCAAATACAATATGTTTGGCTCCGTCAGTCCTTGGGATAGGACGAACGATAGGACGGCGGAAAATCTGCGTCAAGCGATGGCGCAAAACCCATTTTTACACGTCATGGTTCAGTCGGGTTATTACGACGGTGCTTGCGACTATTTCAATGCCAAATACAACCTTTGGCAAATGGATCCGAGTGGCAAATTGAAAGACCGTATGTCGTGGAAAGGCTATCGCAGTGGTCACATGATGTATCTTCGCAAAGAAGATTTGCAATCAGGGAATGAGGATATTCGGCAGTTTATCAAAGCATCGTTGCCAAAGCCTGGAGAAGCAGCAAAGCATTGATTAGACGTATAAGTTCGGGGGATTTTCGAAATTCCCCGAACTTTGTGTTCAAAGTACCCCCTCAGTATAAAGCATAAAAAAAGCCCGATTTCCTAAGAAACCGAGCCATATTCCTTTAATGTGCAGAATGATTCACCATTAAAATATTCACTATTCAGCATTAAAACTTTACCATTACTCTTCTCCTTCCAAGTGCCACTTTTCAGGCGAACGCCAAAGTCCAGAGAGTAATAATTGGCGCATAAACAGGTATTCTTTCGGTAATTTGTCATACATGCGTTCAAACAATTCTTGATGTCCGAGCAGTTCCGTTTTCCATTCTTCACGGTCAACAGACATGATTTCATCAAATTGTTCTTGTGTGAAGTCACTGCCCGTCCAGTCCATATTTTCGTAACGAGGCATCCACCCAATCGGACTTTCAACCGACCCAACTCGTCCTCGCACACGGTCAATGATCCATTTTAACACCCGCATATTGTCGCTAAAGCCAGGCCACAAGAAATTGCCGTCGTCGTCCTTTCTAAACCAATTGACCCCAAAGATACGCGGCGGACTTTGCAACTCCCGACCCAATTGTAGCCAATGATTGAAGTAATCTGCCATGTGATAACCGCAGAAAGGCAGCATCGCAAACGGGTCACGACGCACTTTTCCTTGTTCCCCAAATGCCGCAGCTGTTGTCTCTGAACCCATAGTCGAAGCCATATAAACGCCATAGTTCCAGTTGAACGCTTGATAAACCAAAGGAATAGTCGTACTCCTTCGCCCACCAAAAATGAACGCACGTATGCGCACGCCTTCAGGTTTTTCCCAATTTGGGTCAATCACAGGGTTTTGATGTGCAGGTGTTGTAAAACGTGAATTGGCATGAGCTGCGGGTTTAGTGCTTTTTGGGTCATAAGGTTTGCCTGTCCAGTCTGTCATGCCTTCTGGCACTTCTTTTGTCAAGCCTTCCCACCACACATCGCCATCAGCTGTGAGCGCAACATTCGTAAAAATGGTGTTTTTGCTAATGGTCAATATCGCATTCGGATTCGTTTTCATATTCGTACCTGGCGCAACGCCAAAATAACCCGCTTCTGGATTGATAGCGAACAAACGCCCGTCTGCACGAGGCTTTATCCAAGCAATATCATCGCCAACAGTCGTTATTTTCCAACCATCAAACTCTTTGGGCGGAATCAACATCGAAAAATTGGTTTTACCACAAGCACTCGGGAACGCTGCACCGATATAGGTTTTTTCACCTTGCGGACTTTCAGCACCCAAAATGAGCATGTGTTCAGCCAACCAACCCTCTTCGCGCGCCATCGTCGAAGCGATACGCAAAGCAAAACATTTTTTACCCAAAAGCGCATTGCCACCATAGCCAGAACCATAAGAAACAATCGAACGTTTTTCGGGATAATGCACGATGTATTTTACTGAGGGGTTACAAGGCCAGCTCACATCAGTTTGTCCTTCTGCCAATGGCGCACCTAATGTGTGCATACATTTTATGAACTCGCCATTTTTGCCCAAGACATCCAATGCCTTGTCGCCCATGCGTGTCATAATTTTCATATTCGTCACAACATATTCAGAATCAGTGATTTGTACACCAATATGTGCCAAAGGCGAACCGATGGGGCCCATACTAAACGGAATGACATACATCGTCCGACCTTTCATACAACCCTCTAAAAGCGGTTGCAAAGTTTTTTTCATTTCTTTGGGCGCAACCCAATTGTTTGTCGGCCCTGCGTCCTCTTTCCGACGGCTGCATATATATGTGCGGTCTTCAACGCGTGCCACATCACTTGGGTCGGAGAAACAGGCATAAGAATTAGGTCTTTTTTCGGGATTTAAACGAATATACGTGCCTTTATCCACCAATAATTGGCAAAGGGTGTCGTATTCTGCTTCAGAACCGTCGCACCAATGAATGGCATCGGGTGTACAAAGTTCGGTCATTTCATTGACCCATTGAATCAACTCTTTGTTTTTGACACGAGTCGGGAAATCTTTTTTCATAAGTTTTATTTGAATTAAGTTAATGAATAGCCGTTAGTCATTGAGCGAAGTGTCCTTTAAAAAAGGAGACAATCCTCTCAATGACCAATGACCATTGTGCTAAAAAAATTAGGCAGGCTGCGCTAAAAGAAGAATAAAAAAAGTGTGGTTTTATTTAGTTAGGAAAATGTAGCTCTAAGGCTATAAGTTCTTGTCACAAAGGTAAAACGCTTTTGACGAAATAAAAAATGGTCAAGGTCTTTTGTTAAATTATATTTTTGTTCTTTTTACCTTGGCGTATATTTTACATTAAGTATTAAGTACTTGATTGTTAATGTTTTATGTAAAAATACTGAGGGGGTGCATTTTTTTTAATATGAAGCAGATTTTTGTATTGTTTTGAGGTGAACAAAATTTTATTTCGTTTAAGTTTTAAACTAAGTTGATTTATACATTGAAAGAAAGGCTTGTTTAGAGAATATTTTGATTTATAAAAACAAGACTTTTGGTCAAAAATTAACTCCTATCCTTCAATGACAATTTTATGACAAAGGTTAAATTTGAGGTTAATCTATTAACGGTTTGAGACAAGTATGGTTAGAATCAGTTAATTTTGAAGATTAAACAAAGTATTTCAATCAAAAAAATAAAAAATAGAATCCAATGAGAATCCTATTAGCAGAAGACGAAGAAAATATCCGCGATATAGTCAAACTCAACCTCGAACTTGAAAACTTTGAAGTCGTTGAAACCGATAATGGCAAACAAGCCGTTAACCTATTCCATGAGCAGCATTTCGACCTCATTATCCTTGATGTGATGATGCCCGAAATGAATGGTTTTGAGGTTTGTGAACAAATCAGGCTGTCAAATACAAGCGTTCCAGTCATATTTTTAACCGCTAAAGACACGTCACAAGACCGCATCATGGGCTTGAAAAAAGGGGCAGATGACTACCTTACCAAGCCATTTACCCTTGAAGAACTGTTGTTACGTATTCAAAATCTCCTAAAACGCAGCAATCGGCAAGCACACGACGAATCGGAAGTTTTTACATTTGGCAGCAATAAAGTCAATTTTGCCACTTTTGAAGCCGTCGGCAATCAAGGCGCATTTAATATGACAAAAAAGGAGGCAATGCTCTTAAAGTTGTTGGTGGAACGCAAAAATGAAGTGGTTTCTCGTAATCAGATTTTGCAATTTGTTTGGGGCTACGATGTTTTTCCAACAACTCGGACGATTGACAATTTCATTCTGTCATTCCGTAAATATTTTGAACAAGACCCTGCTAATCCACGTTATTTTCTCTCGATTCGCGGTGTCGGCTACAAGTTTGTCTTGAATTGACCTTGTTTTTTTTGTCATTCTGAACGCAGTGAAAGAATCTGTATAATTATTTCATTCAGATTCTTTCACTGCGTTCAGAAGGGTAAAAAAATGAATATGGTAATATCACAACAAAAAATACCTTTAAAACCTGTGCGCTGCCTAACTTTGCCGCACAGGTTTTTTTTATGTGCAAAATTCATCATTCATAATTTATCATTCATCATTAGATAAATGGCTTTTAAAATTTATACCAAAACAGGCGACTCTGGCGAAACATCCCTTTTCGGTGGCGCACGCGTACCTAAAAGTCATTTGCGTGTAGAGGCGTATGGCACTGTTGATGAACTCAATTCATACATCGGTTTGCTCAGTGACCTCATTGAGACCCCTCAGTATAAAGCCATTTTGAAAGAAGTTCAAGACCGTTTATTCACCATCGGTTCAGTCCTTGCGAGCGACCCTTCAAAAAATATGATGGTACCTGATTTGAAAATAGAAGATATACAATTGCTTGAAAATGAAATAGATACAATGGAATTGGCGTTACCTGCTTTGAAAAATTTCATTTTGCCAGGTGGTCATCAAACAGTTTCATTTTGTAATATTGCTCGTACTGTTTGCCGTCGAGCAGAACGTTTAGCAGTTGCGTTGGACAGCATCGAAAAAATAGACCCCCTCAGTATAAAGTACCTCAATCGGCTTTCTGACTACCTTTTTGTATTGGGTCGGAAAGTCGGACAGGATTTAGGGGCAACCGAAGTTATTTGGAAGCCGCGTGTTTAAATTTATTGACCACTGATTGGACTGATGCGACGGATTTTCACTGATTTTTTGTCATCCTGAATGGAAAAAAATCAGTGAAAATCCGTCGCATCAGCC
>JANLQI010000161.1:0-62776 GCA_031367705.1 Saprospiraceae bacterium
CCGAAAGGTGTGTAGGCATAATCGGGAATAGAGACCACAATAACCCGTTCTTTTTTGCCGCCTGCAAACTTTATGGCACGTTCCAAAAGGGCTGTAAACCCTGGTTTATAGTCCTCAACGGAGCGTCCACGATATTGGTTATTGACACCGATTAATAGTGAAACCATGCTAAAAGTATCGGTATTGGTCAATCCAGCAGCCGTAATACCGCTTTCCAATTCATCCGTCGTCCAGCCTGTGCGAGCGACTATTTTGACGGCACCAATTTTGATACCTTCTGCTTTTAGGGTTTCTGCCAATTGGTTCGGGAAACGTTCAGCCTCCTTGACGCTTTCGCCAATCGTATAAGAGTCGCCAAGAGCGAGGTAAGTGAAAGAGGAATCTTTAGTCATCGAAATTGGGTCAGTTACTGAGGGGGATGATTTTTTAGTGCAATTCCAAGTAAATAGGACTAAAAAGCAGATGAATCGGAGCATTGTCGTTTATTTTTATAGGTCAAAATCAAAATCTGAGTCATAATGCAAGGTCTCTTGCAAACCCAGTATCATATCACTATACGAATTTGTCAACAAGTCAGATTGCTGAATGTTGAAAAGTGCGATATAAAAACGACATTGTTAGTACAAAACTTCGGAACTCAAAACGGCTGTTGTATTTTCAGAATTAATGGCTTCAATTTCGACAAAATGACCCAAACCATGTACTTCATCAATATGAAATTTGACATTTTCGATGAAATAAATCTGCCTTTTTTTATCTACAACCGTCAAAATACCAACTGAATCAGTCAATATTTTCTTCAAAGCCGTTGCTTCCGTAGGTGTTTTGAACAAAGTGACATCGCTTTGTTTTGGACCCGATTGATTGGGACGATTGTAGTGAATCAAGGTGTTTTCGATATTCCCTTCCCGCAATTTCAGCCGCCCCGTTGGTACTCGAAAGTAGGTATCAATTTGATGGTCAATACCTCTGAAATCGGCGTTGTGTGCCTTCAATATCGTTTCGATACTGAGGGGGTCGCTGCAACGGGCTTTTATTTCGATGAGTAAGCGGTTCATTTTTTCATCAATTTCTCTAATTCCTGAACCCTTTTCGCCAATGCAGGCAATTTTTTAAAAATAGAAAAAGATCTCAAATAACTATGGTAATCGAAAGCAGGTGTACCATAGAGTTTTGAACCCGCCGCTTGATGATTTGTAAGACCTGATTGTCCTTGTATCTGAACATTGTCACCAATTTGCAAATGACCTGCAAAGCCTGTTTGACCACCGACACGGACGTTTTTCCCAATTTTTGTAGAGCCACCAATGCCTGTAAGTGCTGCTATGACAGTATTTTCACCGACCTCAACATTGTGTGCAATTTGAATCAAATTGTCTAATTTAACACCTCGATGGATGATTGTTGCGCCAATTGTTGCGCGGTCAATGACGGTATTTGCACCAATTTCTACTTCATCTTCGATGATAACGATGCCTGTATGCGTGATTTTTTTGTACGAACCATCGGCTTGTGGGGCAAAACCAAAACCGTCAGAACCAATGACAACGCCTGCATGAAACACACAACGTGCGCCAATTTGAGTGCCTTTATATATCTTTACACCTGGATAAAGCAGTGTATTTTGACCAATTTTAGCATTTTTTCCTACAAAAACCTGTGGCGACAGCACTACATCGTCGCCAATTTCTGCACCTTCTTCGATGACCACAAAGTCGCCAACGGTGACATTTTGACCCATTTTTACTGAGGGGTGTATGGCGGCACGTTCAGAGATTGTGGCGGGTGCTTTTTCTTCTGCGCCAAATTTATCGAGCAAAAAAGCCAATGCATCATACACATTTTCCACACGTATCAAGGTCGGTTTGATAGGACGACGCGGCTTGAAAGTATTGGAAATCAATAAGATAGATGCCGCCGTCGTGTAGGCGTGTTCTTCATACTTGTCGTTGCCGAAAAAACAAATGTCGCCTTCTACGGCAGATTCAATTTTGCCTGGACGTACGCCTATTACTGAGGGGTCGCCTTCGACAGTGCCGCCGAGTAAGTCTGCTAATTGTTGTGCTGTTATTGTCATAAAAAATGAATGGATTATATCCCAAATGAGTTTTAGAGAATGTTTGTCAAGCTATTGATAAAGCAAAGGTACATGAAAGTCACAGAGTAACAAATCGTCTTATATTTCATTAACATCAAAAAAGTCGAGTGGTAATCATGTGGTTTCTTATGAAATCTTAAATCGGTGGTGTATTTTGCGCAAAATAATAATCTATGGTTTCAATTATCATTATCATTTTCCTATTGGGATATGCCGCTATCGTTTTTGAAGAACAAATCAAAATCAATAAAACAGCATCCGCTCTTGTAACGGGTGTTTTATGTTGGACTATTTATATGTTAGGCTCAAATAATGTCGAACTTGTTGACAGTCAATTGATTCACCATTTTGCAGATGCTTCTCAAATCCTGTTTTTCCTCATGGGTGCCATGACCATTGTGGAAGTCATGGATGCACACGACGCTTTTGATGTCTTGATTTCAAAATTAAGAACCCGAAAAAAAGTCGTGTTGTTGTGGATTATAGGTTTTGTCGCTTTCTTTTTTTCTGCCGTTTTGGATAACCTGACGACGACGATTGTTATGGTTTCATTTCTAAGAAAACTCATCTACAATCGCGAAGACCGCTTATTTATGGCGAGTATCATCATCATTGCGGCTAATGCAGGTGGCGCATTTTCGCCCATCGGTGACGTAACAACCACCATGTTGTGGATAGGTGGACAAGTGACAACAGGTAAACTTATAGAATATGTTTTTCTGCCAAGTCTGGTCTGTCTCGTTGCACCGTTAGCTTATCTTTCGACAAAAATGAAAGGAAGTTTTCAAGAGATCAGCGACCCCTCAGTATCAGACGAAAAACTCTCTGTTTCGCAAAAGCAAAAGACAATTATCTTTTTTTTAGGTATTTCTGCTCTCCTTTTTGTACCTGTTTTCAAAACATTCACGCATTTACCGCCATTTATGGGTATGCTTTTGTCGCTGGGGGTGATGTGGATAGTCACTGAGATTATTCATGCGAAAAAAGACGAAGAGGAAAAACACCCCTTTACGGCTTCCCATGCTTTAGAAAAAATAGATACGCCGAGCATTCTGTTTTTTGCAGGTATTTTGTTGGCCGTGGGGACTTTGCAAACGACGGGTGTATTGACGGATATCGCCCTTTGGTTGTCAAATGTTTTTGGTAGTGAATCTGCTATTGCCATCATTATTGGAGTCGTGTCAGCGATTGTTGACAACGTGCCGCTTGTGGCTGCTGCGATGGGTATGTATTCGCTTGAACAATTTCCGCAAGACCATTTGTTTTGGCATTTTATCGCCTACTGTGCGGGTACGGGTGGTTCGTTGCTCATCATTGGTTCGGCAGCAGGTGTCGCAGCGATGGGCATGGAAAAAATTGAATTCTTTTGGTATCTCAAACGCATCACAGGTATCGCCGCCTTGGGCTATTTTGCAGGTTGTGCAGCCTTCATCTTAGAGCATTATGCCTTTTAATAATGGTGAATAATTTAATGGTGAATATTCTACCATTCACCATTCACCATTAAATCATTATCTTTTAACTTATTCAATATCAATCAATAATGAAAAACAGAAAGTTCTTATTTGCTCCTTGGCTTTTGTTCCTTGCCTTTTGCCTTTTCTATGCCCCCCTCAGTATATCGGCTCAAAATGCCTTGGGTTGCAATGGTTTACGTTATAGTGCAGATGTGTTTACAGACACGACTATGACGACACTTCGTTACGGTGTAAATAATGTTGGCACAACAACTCAACAGTTATATCTGGATTTAGTGCAACCTAAAAACGATACTTTGAGTCGCCGCCCGCTCATTATTTGGGCTTATGGTGGTGGTTTTATTCAAGGCGTGCGCAAGGATATGTCGGCTTTTTGCGACATATATGCCAAAAAGGGCTACGTAACGGCAACGATAGATTACCGTTTGTACTCCTTTGCAAACGGTTTGCCCGATTCCGTAAAAATTACAAATACCATTATTCAGGCTGTACAGGATATGAAAGCGTCCATTCGTTATCTCAAAAAAACGGTCAAGGAAGAAGGCAATCCATACCGCATTGACACATCAAACATCATTGTGGGCGGCGTGTCTGCGGGTGCTATAACGGCTATGTTGACTGCTGAAATGGACTCAACTGACCCTATTCCAGTGTGGATGCGAACAATCATAACCGCTCAAGGCGGTTTTGAAGGCAACAGCGGCACACCTTTATATACATCAACGGTGAAAGGGGCTATCAGTATGAGTGGTGGTATCTACCGCAAAGAATGGCTCGACAAGGATGATGTGCCTTTTGCCGCTTATCACGGGACGGCAGATGCGACAGTGGCTTATGGCTATGGTTTAAATGTCTATGGTTTTTATGGCGATGGCGATGGTTCGCTTGCACCCCGTGCTGTTGAATTGGGCATCCCCGTTGTTTTGGTCACAGTACCAGGTGGCGGGCATACGGATATTTATCCGAGTTCACCGACGAATATACCTGCATCTTTTGTGGTTTGGCAATCTAAAATGACTGATTTCATGCAAAGGCTTGTGTGTGGCACAAAACCGCTATCAACAGAAAGTGTTGATAATAAAGAAGTTAAGATTTATCCAAATCCAGCAAATGAGGACATAAGTATAGAATTGGCTAAAAATACTGAGGGGGGTAAATTTGACCTCTCTGTTTTTGATGCACTGGGCCGGCAAGTCTTTTCTATTAAAAATCAAACTACTGACCAGCTTGTTTTGCATAAAAAAGACATAGGTACAGGTCTATTTTTTGTCCGTTTGAATTTTGAAAATAATGCAAAACCGATTCTAAAAAAGATAGTTTTTGAATAATGGTGAATATTTTAATGGTGAATGGTGAATAATTTAATGGTGAATAGGGCTAAATTTCACCATTCACCATTAAATCAAGTCTCTGAGTTTCAGGGTTGTTTTCATTTTCTGACCATCGCGGAGAAATTTAATACGAAATACTTTACCCGTTTTCCCTTGTAGTTTTCGATTGATATCGCCGAGACCGTAAAAACGAGCAGGGATACAGTTTAGATGGATAAGTTCATCGCCTTTCTGAAAACCGGCTTCTGCTGCGGGTGAATTTGGGAGGACTTCATAGACCGTGAAAATACTTAAGTTTCCACCGCCAGCGATGAGTATCAGACCGCTTTTATCGTAGCTGAATTTTGTTTTGAAATTGCGATTGGTTTCTAAATAGAGCTTTTCGCGATTAAAATCAATGATGAAATTGAAACGGCTCAGAATTTCGCTACCAATTAAGCCATTGCGCCCATTCAAATGAACGGAATCTGACAATTCATTGAGTTCTTGAAAATGGCTCACAGGGTTGACCAGTAGATTGCTGCCCATATTCAAGCTGCGGATGCGCCCAACGTAGCCTTCAATTTCGCCACCTAAACCAGAACCAATATTGCCTTTAATGACCTTTTGTGGCAACGCCAGCCCGGGTGTTGAATAGGTGTGTAAAAGGAGGGACAGACCTGCACCTGTATCAATCAACAGTTTTAATTGAACGACTGAATCTGTTAGGACTTTAGCACTTGTCGTTATATAAGGTTTGGAACGGATGATTTCAATGGGTAATTCTTCGAAGTTCCGATGGTCAGCGGGTTTAAATACTGAGGGGTCATAAAGGGTGATGATTTGTTTTGAAAAATCGAATTTAACGACATAACCTCTAAAGGCTTCGGCACCCAAAACGCCGTGGACATCGAGTCCTGCAAATTTATCGAATTGAAAATAGTCTTCATCGAGGACGATAAGGTCTTTTGTAAACAAGACATTTGTCAGCTGCAATTTTACTTTTCGGATGATGTGTGCGATGACTTGAGTTTTCATGTCTGTGCCCATCAGGGTAATGGTGCGTTCATAAGGGATGCCCAGCAGGTTTGGGATTTCCTTTTTGGTCAATATCGTATGTTCTGCTCCCGTATCTAAGATAAATCTAAGTGGAAATAAGCCATCAAAAACGACCTTAACAATGATGAAGTTGCCTTGGCGTTCAAAAGGGAATTCCACTTTTTTAGCACCACGACTCATCTCTACTCCGGGCATCTGAGCGAAACTACAATATAAATGGAGTGTGAAAAGTATGATAGTAAGGCATCTTTTTCTCAACATAGTCTTAGACATAAGGTTAGGCGGTCGTAAATTATAAAGGTCAAGTTATAAATTTTGTTTGATTAACAGACAAGAAAAATAAAAAGGGATGCAAAAAATGATGTTAGGGTAAGTTTGTTAATTGTTTATTCAAAAAAAACATGATAGAAACAGAGCGTTGTGATTGTTAGAATCGTTTAGTCATCGGCATTGTGTTTTTTGAACAAAGAATAAAATTTTAATGAAATGGAAATTTTCAAAAAAAAAGTGACGTAGCTATTGGAATTTCAAACATATTCCTAACTTTACGCCTGTTAGTGTAAATCAAACACAGCTAAATCAAAACAAGGCTTATAACTCAACTACAATACGGCTAAAGACAAAACCAATAATTTACTGAAGGGGGTACATGAATCAACAAAAAGGAATTAAGTGAATAAATGCATTAACATAACCCCGTTCCAAATATAGCTCACCTTAAATAACCAAATCGTAAATAAAGGTTTAAATATTATTTTGAATAGATAAGATGAATTTTGTATTTATCTAAACAACAAGAATATTTTATAGTAATTTTATTTTTAAACTAAACAATAAGAATGTATGAAAATTGAAGTCAACTTCAAGAGCCTTGCGCTCTTGGTGCTGTTTACAGCATTGAGCCAATTTGCCATCGCTCAACGAACACTCACAGGGACTGTTTCGGATGCGGCGAACAAAGAAACCTTAATCGGTGCGTCTGTCATCGTTTCAGGTACTACAAAAGGGACATTAACCGATATTAACGGTAAATTCACCCTTACAGATGTGGATGCAAAAGCCACATCGCTCACTTTCTCTTTCACAGGTTATTCAAGTCTTACAGTACCCATCGGTGCTTCTAATGTCATTGATGCGCAACTTAAAGGCGGTACTATTTTGGACGAAATGGTCGTTGTCGGCTATGGTAGTGTCAAAAAATCAGACGCAACGGGTGCTGTCAACTCTGTATCTGAAAAAGATTTTAACAAAGGAACGAACACATCAGTGGAGCAGTTGCTTCAAGGTCGTGCTGCGGGTGTAAACATCACCCAGAACAGCGGTCAGCCTGGTGGTGGTATCAATGTCCGTATTCGTGGTACTTCTTCAGTACGTAGCGGTAACAATCCATTATTCGTAGTGGACGGTGTACCCCTCAGTGGTGACGATGTTTCTGCGGGTGGTGACGATGCGGGTTTAGGTCGTTCTGCGCCTAAAAATCCACTTAACTTTCTTAGCCCAGATGACATCGAAAAGATTGATATCTTGAAAGATGCTTCTGCTACAGCTATCTATGGTGCACGTGGTGCCAACGGTGTCGTTTTGATTACGACTAAAAAAGGTAAAGGCAAAGGTACTTTAGAGTACAACTATTCATTAGGCGCAAGTTCTATTACTAAAAAGTATGACTTGTTGAATGCGACTGAATTTGTTGCTGCTGCGGGTGCTTCTCAAAACAATGGTGCTAATACAGACTGGCAGGATGTTATGTTCCGCACAGGTTTGGCACACAACCACAATGTATCTTATGGTGGTGGTACTGACAAAGGTAGTTACCGTTTCTCTTTTGGTTATATTAACCAAGAAGGTATCATTCAAAACAGTGCAATCAAGCGTTACAATGCGCGTTTCAATGGGGAGCAAAAATTTATCAATGATAAATTGACAATTGCTGTTCAATTGACAGCGGCTCAAATCCATGACGATAACGTCCCCGTTACAGACAACTCTGGTTTTAATGGTGACCTTTTGGGTTCAATCTTGAAGTCAAATCCAACTATTCCGATTTATCAATACGATACAAAAAGAACTAAGTTGGATTGTGATACTTGTACGGTATTCCAATATCCAGGTTCAACACCAGAGCCAACACCTGCAGCTATATTGAAATACAATAAAGACTTCACAAATACATTGAAGGCTTTGGGTAATATCTCTGCTGACCTTCAAATCATCGAAGGTTTAAACTTCAAGACATCTTTAGGTTTCGACCGTTCAATGTCATCTCGTAAGAATGCTTATTCAAGAGACTTCCGCCAAAACGATGTTAATGGTAAGGGTCGCCTTTATTTGAATGATAATCAAATAAGCAATTCATTGTGGGAGAACTATTTCACATACAATAAGAAATTAGGTAATGTGGCATTTACAGGTTTGGCGGGTTACTCTTATCAAACATTCAACTCTGCGGGTAATGGTTTTGAGTTTTACAACTTCAGAACAAGTAACCTTGATGTGATGATAAATAACTATGCATCTGTCAATGCAGAATCTGTACAAGGTGGTAAAGGTAATTCTATTGCACCAACGAATTCATATAATACAACAGATGAATTGCAGTCTTACTTTGCACGTGTCAATTTCTCAATCAGCGATAAATACTTATTGACAGCGTCTATTCGCCGTGACGGTTCTACTCGTTTCGGTGGTGATAACAAATACGGTAACTTCCCTTCATTCGCATTCAAATGGCGTTTGATTGATGAATCATTCATACCTAAAAACATTTTCTCTGACTTAGGTTTGAGAATTGGTTATGGTGTAACGGGTAACCAAGAGATTCCTCACAATCTTTATACGCAAAGACAGCGTTACGGTGGTTGGGATATCAACACAGGTGGTGACTTGAATGGCGGTGGCTTCGGCGACGTTTCGTTCAATAACCCTGCCTTGAAATGGGAACAAACCAGCATGACAAACTTAGGTTTAGATTTTGGTTTCATGAACAACCGCATCTCTGGTTCAATTGAACTTTATGACAAGCACACAAAAGACTTGTTGATTCAAGTAACATCGGCACAACCAGCACCAACACCATTTACTTGGAAAAACTTGGATGCAGACGTACAAAACAGAGGTGTTGAATTGTCATTGAACGTTGTCGCTGTTGACGGTAAAGATTTCAACTGGAACGTTGGATTAAATATCGCAAACAACCAAAACCTTGTAAAAACTTTCGGTGGTATCATCAACACAGGTGAAATCAACGGTCAAGGTTTGACAGGTGCTTTTGCTCAACGTATTGCTCAAGGTCAACCATTGTTTGCGTTCTTCTTACGTGATTTTGGTGGCTATGACGCAGCAGGTAACTCTGTTTATCCAGCGGGTGACTTCCAACAATTCTTGAATGCAAGTCCATTGCCTACGGTAACAGGTGGTTTGACAAACTCATTCACTTACAAAGGTTTTGATGCAAGTATCTTCTTTAACGGTGTATTTGGCAACTATATTTATAGTAACACAGCCAATGCGTTCTTTACAAAAGGCTCTTTGTCAAATGGTCGTAACGTAACGAAAGATGTTGTTTCAAGTAAGGAAGGTCCTTTGAATGCACCTGACGTTTCTACACGTTTCTTAGAGAAAGGTGACTTCGTTCGTCTTCAAAACTTGTCTTTAGGCTATAGAATACCTGTAACAAATAACATTATCAAAGGTGCACGTGTTTATGTTACGGGTCAAAACCTTGCAACATTTACCAATTACAGTGGTCAAGACCCAGAAGTTAACACCAACAAATCTATCAATGGTGTGCCTTCATTTGGTATTGACTATACAGCTTATCCAAGAACAAAAACTTGGACAGTTGGTGTAAATGTTACATTTTAATTAAATAAAATAACAAAATTATTATGAAAAAAATATTTAATTCTAATTTTTTATTCATCGTAGCACTTTCATTATCAGCAGGTGCTTGTACGGATCTGAATAATGCTGAAACAGATTCAATCATACCCAAATCAACGGGTGCTGGTCAAGGTGGTGATCCGACTCAACTTTTGGAGGGTGCATACAAAGACCTCGGCGCATATACTGACCAAGCGAATATTTATGCACTTGGTGAGCATGCAACTGCAGAGATGATTCCTCCTACACGTGGTGTGGACTGGGGTGACAACGGTGTTTGGCGTACGCTTGACCAACACACTTGGGATGCAACCCACTCTTGGAACCTCGGATCTTGGAATCAATTGAACCAACGTGTTTATAAGTGTAATCAAATTTTAGCAGCAAGCCCATCAGCAGCGCAAGCAGCAGAAGCTAAATTCTTGCGTGCATTCAATATGTTCAACGTTATGGACTATTGGGGACAAGTGCCTTTCCGTAACACAACGGATGGTGTAGATGTGAATCCTAAAGTATTCTCTCGTTCTGAAGCATTTGATTTCATTGTGAAGGATTTGGAAGAAGCATTAGCAGGATTAACTAAAAAAGGCCCAGCTGCAGTTAATGCACAAGCTTCAAAAGCAGCCGCTAATTTCATGTTGGCTAAAATGTATTTGAACAAAGGTGTTTATAAATCAGCAAATCCTGCTGGACCTTATACATTTGATGCAGCGGATATGAACAAAGTCATTGGTTATGTTGATGCAATCACAGCAGACGGCTATGATTTGGAAACAAAATACTTTGATAACTTCACAACGACAGCTTCTAAAGAAATCATTTTTGTCAGTAATGAAGGTTCTCCTTCTAACCGTTGGTTCATGACATTACATTATGACCAAGACCCTTCTGGTTGGAACGGTTTTACAACTTTGGCTGATTTCTATGGTAAATTTACTTCAGCCGACCAAAGAAGAGGTTTTGTTACACCTAAAACAGGTAAAGCATTTGATGGTATTGATAGAGGTTTCTTACGTGGACCACAATACAAAAATGATGGTTCTGTCTTAGTTGATTCAAGAACTAAGAAACCATTGTCTTTCACTGACGATGTACCTCTTGCAGGTGCAGCAACGGACAAAGGTATTCGTGTAATCAAGTATCACCCAGCAAACGCGGGTAAATACATCCTTGCACGTTATGGTGATGCGTTGATGATGAAAGCAGAAGCACAATTGCGTGGCGGTACAGGTGGTGCAGCAGCAGCTTTGGTAACGGTTAATCTTGTCCGTGCTAAACGCAGTAATACCACTCCAGTATTGGCAGCATTGACAGCTCTTGACTTGCCAGGTATGGCTGATGAGCGCAGTCGAGAAGTATATTGGGAAGGTGGTCGTCGTACAGACGAAGTACGTTTCGGTACTTTCTTGACAGGTCCTGGTGTTGTTAACAAAGACCCAGGTACAGTTTTGTATCCAATTCCTGCAGATGCAGTGACTTCGAATCCAAACTTGAAGCAAAATGCTGGATACTAATCCTCATTAGTTTCTATATATACAGTAGGGTGTCAAATTCAGTTTTGACACCCTATTGTGTTTTTATACTGAGGGGGTCGAAATGGGGGCACAGACATAAACTATTACTCAAGATGATGGTACTACTAAGAAAAAATATTGTCTGACAACCGCCAAAGCTTTAAAAACGTACTTACTTTTGATAGAATGATTCATTTGCTAAAATGTTGAAAAATGAAAAAACATCTCCTTTGTATTGCCTTTCTCATTGTTTATTTTCAAGGAATATCACAACGCATTGCCGATACTAATTTTGTTCGGGGTATTCGTTACCAATGTTTGACTTGTCTTGATTCAGAAAATAAATTGACCGACGATGCCCGTAAATTGACACATCTGACGGTTTCTATTCTAAATATTTCTGATTTGACAGGCATCGAAGGGTTTTCGGCTTTGGTTTCCCTTAATTGCACAAATAATAATTTAACCGCTTTACCAGATAAACTGCCCCCAACGCTTAAATATATAAATGTGAGTTACAATAAAATAACTCAATTTAAAAGCCTACCTGATGGATTGACCCGATTTTATTGTAGTAATAATCTCTTAACTTTTTTACCAGAGTTACCTTCTACCTTGCAGATACTAGACTGTTCTTACAACAAAATAACGGCTTTGCCATCTTTGAAAAACTTGACAACTTTGTTTTGTACAAATAACTTATTGACGGCATTACCGCCTTTGCCCAACTCGCTGGATGGCTTGATATGTTCCTACAATCAACTCAAAACCTTACCTCTTTTGCCCAAACCACTCATTCGTGTCACCTGTCAATATAACCTCGATTTAAAATGTTTACCCCTTCTGCCCGAAGGTTTAGTTTATTTAGACATTTCAAAAAGCATTGTTTGTTTACCAAATGTTGTAAAAGACTTGACCGTTGACTTATATGAAGGCTTCGTTCCCAAAACCGTTAATTTGCCTATTTGCAATGACTTACGCCCACCACCTTGCGACACGTTTCCACGGACGCAACCAAAGGATTCAACGAGTTTGATAGATAAAATCGCTGAAATTACCCTTTTTCCCAATCCTACTGAGGGGGAGGTTGTGATAAAATGCCAAAATTGTACGATTAAAAACGTCTCTGTTTTTAATGCCGTTGGGCAATTAGTGATGCAAGCGCAAAAGGCAGTCCTTGATTTTTCTGGCTTGGCTTGCGGCATGTATCTGCTGAAAGTGGAAACAGTAGCGGGAAAGACGAAAGTGCAGAAAATGATGAAAATGTAAGGTAGCAACAAGGTGTGTTCGGTTTCAACCGCCTGTTTTTACCCCCCTCAGTATAAAAACAATTTAAACCCACACGGCTAAAATCCGTTTCCCTTTACTTTCAATCCATTCTTTACGCCACGATTTGACTTTATTATATTCAAAAATGACCAAATAGCCTGTATCAATGCCATGAATGTCTAAATAATCGGTCAATTGAGCGATGCCTTTTTGGTGGGCTTCTTCGCCATACCAACGTTTGAGTTCGACGATGTATTTATTAGGACCATAAGTGATGACAATATCCAAACGTTTCTCTTGCGACACTTGCACTTCTTTGAACGAATGTCCTCTACCATTTAAAATCGGCGACAAAAACGAAAGAAAAACAAGTCGCCCATGCCGTTCTAAAAACGATTTATCTTTTTCATTAAATTCTTCTTTCATAAATTGTTGAAAACGAGCAATCGCTGCGGGTAAATCTAAAACGTTGTTTTCTAAATTAAAATGATTGGCGTAATTGTAATTTGAGGTCATAGCAACCACTGTTTTAGCGGTCATATAGTTATAAAGTCGCTCTTCATAAACCCGATTATGAATTTTTATTTGACCATCATCTTTAAAAATACCGTGCATCAGCCCTTGCTGTATCATCGGTTCGTCTGGATTGAAAAGAATAATATCGCCTTCCATGATGATGCGATAGACAAAATCATACAATTTCTTATCGTTTTCTAAACTCTTAATCAAGCTATCAAAATTCGTATTGTTTTCCTTCATTAAAAGGGCAACAGATGCTTCGATGTCGTCAAAAGTCCATGTTTGTTCCGTTTTTTTTGGTAGAATATCTTCTGCAATAGTTTTACACAATTTACTGACCAAAAAAGGATAACCCGAAGTGTAGTAAAAAAGGCGTTCAGCAATGGCTTTTGTATCCATTTGCACACCTGTTTCAGCCATATAGTCGTCTAACATGGGTTTAGTTTCGTCGGGATATAAATTCATATCTACTTTAAAATCGGCAGCAATATTCCACGGAGAATTGAACTTCTGTTCATCATCGGGGCGCAATTTGATTTTTAGGGATTTGATGTCATGTAAGCCAGCGAGGACAATTGAATGAAAGGTTTTAATGTCATCTTGCAATAGATATTTATTGCGTAGCATGGCTAAAAAGCTGATAAACAATTGGTTATTACTACTTTTATCCACTTCATCAATCATCAAAACCACTTTTTTATCTGTTTTAGATACCATATTGGTTATGACATCGGA
This sequence comes from Saprospiraceae bacterium, assembly GCA_031367705.1. Classification (GTDB taxonomy): domain Bacteria; phylum Bacteroidota; class Bacteroidia; order Chitinophagales; family Saprospiraceae; genus JAAFJT01. Next base: position 13,865 of record JANLQI010000161.1, read on the forward strand.
GAGTGTGTCCATATTATGTACTTTCGATGCCGTTTCTTTTAACCATGTTGACAATTCAGGCGCATTATATTGAGCGGACGTTCCTAATAATGAGACAAAACGAGCCGCAAAAATCTTTTCTTCCGTAAACATCAAATCCCCAACGCCTTCAAAACTGGTCGTAAGAACAATGTAGTCGCCTGTTTTTCTAAGCATATCGGCAATTGTAAACAAAGTTGTAGTTTTTCCATATTGACGAGGGCGGTTGATGATGAAATATTTGCCCTTTTCTACTAATGCCAAGGTGCGATCTAATTTCTTAGACACATCAGCCATATAATGTTTCATAGGGCGGCAACTCCCTGTTACATTGAATTCTTTTTTCATGATTTTAAATTTATCAGACAAAGATAGCTATTTGGGGATAAAACATCAAAAAGCGGCAAAATTACTGAGGGGGGTAAAATATACCTTATATTTGATAACTTGACACAACAATTCAAGAATATTGAAACAAATAACTTAATTTTACCTCAAAATAAGCATTCCGGTTATGAAATACTGAGGGGTCTATTTTCTGGAACATCCTCAACTTAGAATGTATAAAAAACAAATCATGAAACTATCCTATACCATTGCTTTTGCGCTGGCCTTTTCTCTTTTTGCTTGTAAAAAAACGAACACGACTGAAACCGAAAACGCTGTTTTTTCTAAGGTATCTTCTGACCAATCGGGCATCAAATTCAACAATGTTGTGACTAATTCTAAGGATTTTAATATCCTAACCTACCGCAATTTCTATAATGGCGGGGGTGTGGCTATTGGCGATATCAATAACGACGGTCTGTCTGATGTATTTTTTACGGCAAACATGGGTAGTAATAAACTATACCTCAACAAAGGTGGTCTGAAATTCGACGATATTTCTGAAAAAGCAGGTGTAGAATCCAAAGACGAATGGAGTACAGGCGTGGCGATGGTGGACATCAATAACGATGGATTGTTAGATATTTATGTCTGCAACGCAGGTTATGTAAACGGCATTGTGCCTAAAAATCAATTGTTTATCAATAATGGCGATTTAACATTTACAGAAAAAGCAAAAGATTATAACCTCGACCAATCAGGTTATTCGACACACGCAGCTTTCTTTGATTACGATGGCGATGGTGATTTAGATTGTTATATCCTTAAAAATTCTTTTATACCCGTTAATGCCCTCAATTACTCTAACAACAGGGATTTACGTGCGAAAGACTGGCCCGTTGAAGAATTTGTGAAAGGCGGCGGCGACCAATTAATGCGCAACGACAATGGTAAATTTGTTGACGTAAGCGAAAAAGCGGGTATTTATGGCAGCCTGATCGGTTTTGGTTTGGGTGTAACCGTAGGCGATGTCAATAACGACGGTTGGTTGGATATATACGTATCCAATGACTTTTTTGAGCGTGATTACCTCTATATCAATCAACAAAACGGCACTTTTAAAGAAGACATTACCAACGAAATGCAGCATTTGAGCCTTGCTTCAATGGGTTCAGATATGGCAGATGTGAATAATGACGGTTTACCTGATGTGTTTGCAACCGAAATGTTGCCTTACGACGAGGAGCGTTTGAAAACAACTACGGAGTTTGAAAACATTGATATTCATCAACTCAAACAACAACGGGGTTTTTACGAGCAGTTTTCTCAAAATACGCTTCAAATCAATCAAGGCAATGGTAGTTTCAAGGAAGTGGCGCACTATTCGGGCGTTGCTGCCTCCGATTGGTCATGGGGCGCATTGATTTTTGATGCAGATTTTGATGGGCAGCAAGACCTTTACGTGTGTAATGGGATTCATCATGATGTCATAGACCAAGACTTTATTGACTTTTTTGCCGACGATATTATCCAAAAAATGGCGATGACAGGCAAAAAAGAACAAGTTGAAGAAGTGATTAAAAAAATGCCTTCCGTTCCCATTCAAAACCTCATGTTCAAAAACAAAGGTAATTTGCGCTTTGAAGATGTCTCAAAACAATGGGGTTTGGCGGACAAATCCTTTTCAAACGGTGCGGCTTATGGCGATTTGGACAACGATGGTGACTTAGATTTGGTGGTTAACAATGTGAATCAAGAGGCTTTTGTGTATGAAAACAATACAACAAAAGATACTTCGGCAGCTTTTATCGGCTTTTTACTGAGGGGGGGCGAAAAGAATACTTTTGCGATTGGCTCAAAAATTCAAGTATTTAGTGGTGGTCAAATTTATCAAAAAGAAAATATTCCAACTCGTGGTTTTCAATCATCTATGGATTATAAGCAGATGATTGGTTTGCCCAAAGGTCAAAAAATAGACAGCGTTTTAGTGTATTGGTATGACAGAACTTGCACGAAACTCGCTGATTATCAATTGAATAAGCTCAATACGATTGATTATAGAACAAGTAAAAGAACAAAAGCCAATTATCAAAAAGTCCTTGAAAAGCCTTTATTGGTCAGTGATGAAACGATTGCTAACTCTTTACCAATACACCTTGAAGACGCTCAAATTGATTTTTATAATGAGAAGACAGTGCCGATGATGCTCTCGAAAGAGGGACCCAAAATAGCTGTCGGTGATGTCAATGGCGATGGGCTTGACGATGTTTATATCTGTGGTGCAAATGGACAGAAAAAAGGCATTTATGTTCAACAAAAAGACGGTACTTTCAAAGCGATTGACAACCCTGAAATTGCTAAATTTATTCCTTTTGAAGACACGGCTGCTGAATTTTTTGATGCAGATGGTGATGGTGATTTGGATTTATACGTCGGTTCAGGCGGAAATTTCATAGCAGCAGGTGAACGTGAAAACCAAGACCGTTTGTTTTTCAATGATGGCAAAGGCAATTTCTCGATGCAAGCGGGTTCGTTGCCTTCAAACGGTATGAATACATCGGTTGTGATTGCTCATGATTATGATGGTGATGGAGATTTGGATTTGTTTGTTGGTAGCCGCAGCACACCGCTTTTGTATGGCGTTTCGCCTAAAAATTACTTATATCAAAACGATGGTCATGGCAAATTCACGGACGTGACCCCCTCAGTATCACCGGAACTTGACCACATTGGAATGGTCACAGATGCAAAATGGGCAGATATTGATGGTGATAAAACAAAAGAACTGATAGTCGTAGGAGAGTGGATGCCACCTACGATTTTTAAATACCAATCGGGCAAATTTAATATTGTTAAAAATGATGTTTTTAAAGATAAAAATGGCTTTTGGTATGCCGTATCGGTTGCAGACCTCGACGGTGACGGTGATTTGGACATGGTGCTCGGCAACACGGGTGAAAACTGCTACCTCGCAGACCGCAACGACCCGCCTATTAAACTGTGGATGAATGATTTTGATGGCAATGGATATATGGATAAAGTCTTATCTTATGTCGTCAATGGTAAAGATTTACCCGTCATTATGAAGCGTGATATGGTGAAAGAAATGCCTATTTTGAAGAAAGATGTACTCAAACACCATGATTACGCTAAGAAAACGATTCAAGAATTGTTTCCAAAAGATAAAATCAAATCCGCACAAGTCAAACAGGTGGATTATTTCAAATCGGTTATAGCGATTAACGACGGTAAAGGCAATTTTACTTTAAAAGAACTGCCTTTGGAAACGCAGTTGTCATCCGTTTGTGCTGTTTATGTTGGCGATATCAATGGCGATGGCAAACCTGATATCATCACAGGCGGTAATAATTTCAACTTCCTACCGCAGTTCGGTCGCATTGACGGCAGCTATGGTGAAGTGTTGTTGAATAAAGGCAATATGGATTTTGATGCCGTTCGTTTTCCACGCAGTGGTCTATTCATAAAAGGCATGATGCGGGATATTAAACCTTTGAAAATCAAAGGTTTGGACTACCTAATAGTAGCAGTAAATAATGAAAAACTGAGATTGTATCAATATAAAACAAAATAAAATTTTGTATGAAAATAAGAATTATTATATTTTTTATTGGACTTCTATTTATGTCCATTGCGTGTCAAAATACACATAGTAAAGATTTGACAACCATAGAAAAACAAGAATTGGCAACAGGCATACGCCACGACAGTCTTTTTATGGGACTGACTTTGGGTATGCCCAAACAAGAATTCTTTGATTTTTGTTGGGCAATGAATAAAAAAGGCGTTTATACTGAGGGGGCCGATAAAACGGTTGAATATGATTTTGGTAAGAAAAACTTCACATTCCCTTTGCAGATGAATTTTTATCCGCAGTTTAAATATGATAAAGTCAGCGAGATGCCCATCAAATTCACTTATAAAGGCATTGATTTATCATACGACAATGGGCAGACGGAAAAACTCCTTATAGATGTTAAAAATTTGATAGGAGAATGGTACGGTGAAGGGTTTTTCGTAACACCCTTGCCCACAGGCGGAAAAGGATATGCAAAAGTTTCGGGCAATCGCCGTGTTATTATTTTTTCGGAAAAAGAATATGAAGTGATGGTGGTTGTGACGGATTTGACAGCGATGTAATAAGTACTGTTTACATATTGAAAAGGCGTAAGAATAAAGTTTTCCAATGAGTTACTGGGCATTTTCAATGAGTTACTGGGCATTTTCAATGAATTACTGGGCATTTCCAGTGAATTACTGGGCATTTTCAGTGAGTTACTGGGCATTTTCAGTGAGTTACTGAGCGTTTCCCTATTTTTATAAATCAAATACTTATGTTTCAATTGAAAAATATCATATTAGCTTGCTTTCTTTTGCTTTTTTTTTCTTGTCAAAAAATAACACAAAAAGAGCAAACAGGTACGCCTGTATTTAAACTTTTAGAAGCCGAACAAACAGGCATTGACTTCTCAAATGACCTGACGGTTAACTTGGATTTTAATATTTTCAAGTATATGTACTACTACAACGGTGCAGGTTTGGGCGTGGGCGATTTCAATAACGATGGTTTGTTAGATGTCTTTTTTACGGGCAGTCGTGTGTCGAATAAGATGTATTTGAACAAAGGCAGCTTGAAATTTCAAGATATTAATGAGGGGGCCGGTTTTGAAAAAAACAACGATTGGTCGAATGGCGTAGCGGTGGTGGACATCAATCAAGATGGTTTGTTGGACATATATATAAGTGTTGTTGGCAATTATATGCAGTTGCAAAGCCATAATAAATTGTATATCAATAAAGGTGTAAATAAAGAAGGCATACCGCAATTTGAAGAACAATCGAAGCAATATGGCTTAGATTTGGTCGGTTTTGGCACTCAAGCCACGTTTTTTGACTACGATTTGGACGGTGATTTGGATATGTTTCAACTCAATCATTCGCTGCACAACAACGGTACTTTTGGTCCGCGAGCTGTTTTTCAACAAGGCAAAAACCAGTTTCACCCGCTTTCTGGCGACCGTTTTTTTAGAAATGACATTATCCCTCCTGTGGGGGGACGCAAGGGGGGCTATGTTGAAATAACTAAAACCGTAGGTATTTACAGCAATGCTTTGGGCTATGGTTTGGGTTTAGCTGTGGGCGATGTTAACGGAGATGGTTATCCTGATATGTATATTGGCAATGATTTTCATGAAAACGATTACCTATATATCAATCAAAAAAACGGCACTTTCAAGGAGCAAATCACGGATTATATCAATCACACAAGCACTTTTAGCATGGGTGTGGACATTGGCGACTTGAATAATGATGGTTGGAACGACATTATGAGCCTCGATATGCAGCCTTATACCCCCTCAGTATTGAAGGCTTCGGAGGGCGAAGATGCGTTTGGGACCTATCAATTCAAACGGGGTTTGGGTTATAATTTTCAATATGCCCGCAATGCTTTGCAAATCAATAATGGGAATGGGACGATGAGCGAAGTGGCGACATACTCGGGTGTTCAAGCAACCGACTGGTCATGGGCAACCTTGTTTTTTGATTATGACAATGATGGTCATAAAGATATTTTTATCAGTAATGGCATTCCTAAAAGGATGAATGATATTGATTATATTAAGTTTGCGTCAGATGATAATTTTCAAGCGAAGACGAGGGATAATTCATTGGCTGATAAGGATTTAGATTTAATTAGAAATATTCCAGAAATAAAATTAGATAATAAACTGTTTCACAATGCGGGTAATTTAAAGTTCAAAGACCAACAGTTTTCGATTCAAAATAATAAGGTTTCGTATTCCAATGGTGCGGCTTATGCAGACTTGGACAATGATGGCGATTTGGATATTATTACGTCAAATATCAATGACAAGGCTTTTATATATGAAAATATTGTACCACATGATTCAGCGCATCAGATGTTAACACTCAAATTGGTGGGTACTGAAAAGAATAAAAATGCCATTGGTAGTAAGTTGATTGCATACTGCAAAGATTCTATTATGGTTTATGCAAAATACCCGACTCGTGGCTTTCAATCGAGTATGGAAACGCCTTTGTATGCGGGTTTGGGCAATCCTCAAAATATAGATAGTTTAGTTTTAGTTTGGACAGATAATACGTTTCAAAAATTGGATAAAACAACTTTGAAATGGCAAGAAGCAAATGAAATTGTTTATAAAAAAGGTTTGCAAAAATTTGATTATCAACGTTTTAGAGACAAAATAAAGCCAAAGCCCCCCCTCAGTAAAATGAGTGATATTACGGCTCAAACTAAGTTGGATTTTAAACATACTGAAAATGATGTTATAGAATTTGACCGTGAGCCACTTTTGCCACATTTGACCTCAACTGATGGCCCTGCCTTAGCGGTCGGAGATATAAACGGAGACGGTTTAGACGATGTGTTTTTTGGCAATGCCAAATGGGAAAAAGCAGGTTTGTTTTTGCAAAAAGCAGATGGTACTTTTTCGAAAAAGCCCTGTGCTGCGCTCGATGTTGACAGTGTTTATGAAGATGTTGATGCCTTGTTGATTGACGTGGACAACGATAATGATAAGGATTTAGTGGTTGGAACAGGCGGTAATGAATTTTATAATAATGACCCTAAACAACAATCTCGTGTTTATTTGAACGATGGAAAAGGCAATTTTACACGCCTTGACGATGCTTTTAAAGGCATTTATGCGACGGTTAGCACTTTGCAAGCCTTAGATTTTAATGGCGATGGCTTTTTGGATTTATACATGGGCGCACGTTCGGTTGTCTGGGCTTATGGTGAAACACCACAATCGTATCTTTTGCAAAATGATGGTTATGGACATTTCTCAAATGTGACCCCTCAGTATAATAAGGATTTGGGTAACTTGGGTATGATTAAAAATTCGGCTTTGGTTGACCTTAATAAAGATGGCAAACAAGACCTCATCGTAGCGGTAGAATGGGACGGTATCTATGCTTTTTTGCAAGAAAATAAGTCATTTAAGACGGTTAAACTGACGGAAAAGAAAGGTTGGTGGAATTTTGTCTTGCCTTATGATTTGGATAATGATGGCGATATTGACTTGATTGTAGGCAATTTAGGTCAAAATTCGAGGTTCAAAGCGAGTGAAAAAGAGCCTGTTAGGATGTATTACAATGACTTTGATGGCAATGGTAAAAAAGAGCAAATTGTCACATCGTACTTGCAAGGAAGAGAAAATGTCTTTGCAACTATTGCGGATTTACAAAAACAAGTGCCGATATTGAAAAAGAAAATATTGTATGCCCGCAAGTTTGCAGAAATGAGTTTGGAAGATATTTTTACAGCGGAAAAGCTGAAAAAATCGAAAAAGTATGAAGCCAATTACTTTGATAATGCGGTGTTGATTAATCAAGGCAATGGCAAATTTGAAACGGTTTCGTTACCCGATTTGGCTCAACTAACATCTTATAGGGCGGCACAAATCATTGATGCGAATGGTGATAATTTGCCCGATGTATTGTTGTATGGTAACTATTATGGTAATAACATACAACTTGGTCGGTATGATGCCGATTATGGTAAAATCTTAATCAACAAAGGCAATTGCCGTTTTGAGGTGCGAAATACTGAGGGGGTGCAGATTAAAGGTGAAGTGCGTCGCATGTTGCCGATTACATTATCTAAAAAAAATAAAGGTAAAACATTTGTTTTAGGTATAAATAACGAAAAGACACGTATTGTTAATGTTGAATAGTTTGTTGTATCGAAATTTTTTGCTATTTTTACATAAAGCACTTTGTATTACCACCTATAATTAACATCCACTAATTAAAAGTATGCTTCTTCAATTCCCACAAGACTTTTTCTGGGGCACTTCTACGGCCTCAGCACAAATAGAAACGGCTTCCGAACACTCATTCAAAGGATTACGCGCCAAAGACGGTCATGTTTTTGACCGAACTGCCGACCATGAGCTGCGGCGCGACGAAGATGTGCAGCATATCCGTCGATTTGGAACGGTTTATAGGTGCAGTGTAGACTGGGCGCGTTTGCAGTCAGAGCCTTATGGTGGTTTTCACCATGGAACGGTTGTTGAATATCGGCATTTTTTCCAACAATTGAATGATGGTGGAACGGATATCATGTTTGTTTTGCATCATTTTGCGAATCCAAAATGGTTTGAAGCGAAAGGTGGCTGGCTTTATGAAGAGAATGTCGGTTTTTTCATGGATTTTGTGAAAAAGTGCATTTTTCATTTTGGCAAATACGTATCGTATTGGAATACATTTAATGAACCGAATGTGTATGCAATGAATGCGTACTTGTTAGGTGTTTTTCCACCTTTTCGCAAAAGTTTTGGAAAAGCGAACGAGGTGTTGAAAAATATGGGTATTGCACACAATACAATTTATACATTGTTAAAAGTCAATGATAAAAACAAACCCGTTGGCATTTCGCTGAATACGGCTTCGATGAAAGGGGCGAATATATTAGGTTATGTTGTTGCGAAGATAGCGAGTTATTGGTTCAACAAATGGTCAGCTTCTCATTTTGAGAAGGTGGATTTTTGGGGATTGAGTTATTATGCCCATGTACTTTTTGCCCCCCGCCCGATTTCAGAAGTGCATCGTCCAGGTAAATTGGACAAAATGGGTATCCCTCATGACAATATGTGGGCATATAAGCCAGAAGGGTTAAGTAAAATACTGCGTTGGTTTCATAAAAAGTATCAAAAGCCAATAATCATAACTGAAAACGGTATTTGCACGGATGACGATGCCGTTCGCATACAAGCGATAAAAGATTATTTGACGGTGATACACGAAGCGATAAGAGAGGGTGTTTCCGTAAAAGGTTATATTCATTGGACAACATTCGATAATTTTGAGTGGGATTTGGGGCCAACATACCGATTTGGCTTACTAAAAGTGGATTTTGAGACCAAAAACAGGCTGGATACTGAGGGGGCTCGTTTTTACGAAGAGGTGACAAAAGCCAATGCTGTGGAGGTTTGAAAAGTTTGAAAAGACAAATAAAGATTAAAAAAATAATTTTTATTCAAAAAAGTTTGCACGGTTTGAAAATAGCTATATCTTTGCAACGCTTTTTGAGAAACGGCTTTCGGGAGCGAGAAATTAGCAAGAAAGTCGTCAATCACAAATGTTCTTTTACCTGTATTACTCTTGGAAAAATACAATACTAAGCCAGTGTAGCTCAGAGGTAGAGCAGCTGATTTGTAATCAGCTGGTCGGGGGTTCGACTCCCTCCACTGGCTCTTAGTTGGGAGTATTCCAGAGCGGCCAAATGGGGCAGACTGTAAATCTGCTGGTTACACCTTCGGTGGTTCGAATCCATCTGCTCCCACCCATTTCTTCCCTTTAGTTGGTCGCACCGTCATAAGGCATTGGTCATTTGTCACTGATTAGAAATAATTAAGTGACAAATGACTGATGGCAAATGGCAATTAGCGGAAGTAGCTCAATTGGTAGAGCGACAGCCTTCCAAGCTGTAGGTCGCGAGTTCGAGACTCGTCTTCCGCTCTTCAGCTTACATTGACGATTTACGATTTTAATTTACGTTTTACCGTATCTGATGCAACAACTCACCTCGTTAATCGTAAATCTCCTTAACACAAAGAGAATCGTAAAATCAATATAAGCCGTAGAGCTACGTATTAGTAAGCCGTTGTAGCTCAGTGGTAGAGCACTTCCTTGGTAAGGAAGAGGTCGCGGGTTCAATTCCCATCAACGGCTCGCAAGAGAAGGTGGATTGAATCCTTTTAGTATTTTAACGTGTATAAATTACCTGTTTTTCAGGTTTTGTATAAATAATCTATTTCCGAAATTTTTAAAATTTAAAAAAATAATTCAATGGCTAAGGAAACCTTTGACAGATCGAAACCGCATCTTAATATCGGTACAATCGGTCACGTTGACCACGGTAAAACTACTTTAACTGCAGCTATCACATCAGTTCTTGCAGTAGATGGTCTTTCAAAAGTGATGTCTTATGACTCAATTGATGCCGCTCCTGAAGAAAAAGAACGCGGTATCACTATCAATACAGCACACGTAGAATATCAGACGGTTAACCGTCACTACGCTCACGTTGACTGTCCAGGTCACGCTGACTATGTTAAGAACATGGTAACAGGTGCTGCACAGATGGACGGTGCTATCCTCGTTGTTGCTGCAACTGACGGACCAATGCCACAAACACGTGAGCATATCCTTCTTGCACGTCAGGTAGGTGTTCCTTCGATTGTTGTTTTCATGAATAAGGTTGACCTTGTTGAAGACGAAGAAATGTTGGAACTTGTTGAAATGGAAGTTCGTGAATTGTTAAGCAAATACGAATTTGACGGCGACAATACGCCTGTTATTCAAGGTTCTGCAATCAAAGCGCTTAGTGGTGATGCCGGTGGTGTTGCTCAAGTAAAAGCATTGATGGAAGCTTGTGATACTTGGATCAAGCAACCACCACGTTTGACTGAATTACCTTTCTTGATGCCAGTTGAGGACGTGTTCTCAATTACAGGTCGTGGCACTGTTGCGACAGGTCGTATCGAGCGTGGTATTATCAAAGTTGGTGAATCAGTTGAAATCATCGGTATGCAAGCAGAAGGCGCGAAAATCACATCAACTTGTACAGGTGTTGAGATGTTCCGTAAATTGCTTGACCGTGGTGAAGCTGGTGACAATGCTGGTATCCTTTTGCGTGGTGTTGAAAAAGACGCTATCAAACGTGGTATGGTTATTTGCAAGCCAGGTTCAGTGAAACCACACAAAAAGTTTAAATGCCAAATCTACGTTTTGTCGAAAGACGAAGGTGGTCGCCACACACCGTTCTTCAACGGTTACCGTCCACAGTTCTACTTCCGTACAACAGACGTAACAGGTGATTGTAAATTACCTGAAAACGTTGAGATGGTAATGCCTGGTGACAACATCGAACTTGAAGTTGCACTCATCAACTCAATTGCAATGGAGAAAGGTCTTCGTTTTGCGATTCGTGAAGGTGGTCGTACAGTCGGTGCGGGTCAGGTAACAGAAATTCTTGACTAATATTCTCGAAAAATACGTGTCAATAGTCATTTTATGTTATCTTTGGGTAATTAAATGGCTATTGACATTTTTTTCTTTTACACGGACATAGCTCAACTGGTAGAGTGGCGGTCTCCAAAACCGCAGGTTGCGGGTTCGATCCCTGCTGTCCGTGCAAGTAAGTTTTTAGTTTTAGGTTTCGAGTTTTGCGTTTTGAGTTTATTGTAACTCGAAACCCAAAACTCGAAACTCAAAACTGAAAACCCAAAACTAAAAATATACTGAGGGGGTAATTCCCCTTTTTTTTTAAACTGAATTGAAGTCATGAATATCAAGCAGTACGTAATAGAAAGTGCAGAAGAATTTCGCACTAAAATGACTTGGCCTACATGGTCAAATTTGCAACAAACAACTGGTGTTGTATTGTTAGCGAGTATTTTATTGTCGCTCATTATCTTTGGTATGGATGGTGTTGCGAATTTTGCTTTGAAATTCGTCTATAGTGTAAAATAATTGAGTATTGATGTGACGGGCTTTTGCTTTGTTCAATACCAATAACCAACATAAAAATGTCAGAAGAAACAAGATGGTACTCCCTCCGCGTCATTAGCGGTAAAGAACGGGTCATCAAAGAAAGGATAGACAAAGAAATTGCTGCCGAAAAATGGGGTGAATATATCCCTAATGTCGTTGTGCCAACTGAAAAGGTCTATAAAATACGTGGTGGCAAAAAAGTTATTACCGAGCGTAATATCTTACCGGGTTATATTCTCGTTGAGGCTGTCCCCGCGAAATTGAAAGGCGACATTGTGACGGCTATTGTCAATTTGCAAAATGTCATTCATTTCCTTGGAAAAAACGACCCTATTCCGATGCAAACTTCCGAAGCAAAACGTTTGTTAGGCGTTGCTGACGATACCCAAAGCTCTGGCGAAACACTCGTAGAACCATATATTATTGGTGAAATGATTAAAATTACTGAGGGGCCTTTTGCAGATTTTATTGGCGAAATTCAAGAAATCAACGAAGAGAAAAAGAAACTCAAAGTCATTGTCAAAATTTTTGGTCGTGGTACAGAAGTTGAGTTGAGTTTCATGCAAGTAGAAAAACAATAATAGAAGTTATATTCTTATATCTAAAAAACGGTTCAAAATCTCATTGTAGATTTTGAACCGCTTTTTTTTGCCCATTATGATTCACGAAGCCCTTATTGTTATTGAGAAAAACAGCATTGTTTTAAAAGAAAAACACAAAGTCTCACTGCATGGTGGTAGGACTTTTTATTTTTGCAAACTTTAAAGTCATTTTTATAAAATTCAATCACTTGTATGATAAATCTAATTTCTGATACCATTACCAAACCTACGCCGCCGATGCTTGCCGCCATGATGCAAGCCGAAGTCGGTGATGATGTGTTCGGCACAGACCCCTCAGTAAATGCCCTCGAAGCAATGGCAGCCACCCTGTTTGGCAAAGAGGCCGCTTTGTTTTGCCCTTCGGGTACGATGACCAATCAAATTGCCTTAAAAACGCATACGCAACCCATGGAAGAAGTGATTTGCGATGAAAAAAGCCATATTTTTCAATCAGAAGTCGGCGGATATGCTTTTCATTCAGGTATAGCCGTCAATTTACTGAGGGGGGAGAATGGCATTGTAGATGTGGAAATGGTCAGAAAAGCGATTCGCCCTATTGCCGATTGGCAACCCAAAACCAGTTTGGTTGTTTTAGAAAATACCTGTAACCACGGCGGAGGCTCGTATTATACATTGCCACAAGTTGAGCCGATAGCAGAGTTGTGCAAGGAAAGGGGTTTGAAATTACACCTCGACGGTGCGCGGATATTCAATGCCCTTGTCGAAACAGGTGAAACGGCTTTGGCTTGGGGTAGTCATTTTGATTCGATTTCTATTTGTTTGTCAAAAGGTTTGGGTGCGCCTGTGGGTTCATTACTCATTGGTAATCAAGATTTTATAAAAAAAGCAAGACGTATTCGCAAGGCTTTTGGCGGCGGTATGCGTCAAGCTGGCTTTTTGGCGGCAGCAGGTATTTATGCCCTTGAAAACAATATTGACCGTTTGAAAATGGACAATGACAATGCGCGAAAAACAGGTGAAATACTGAGGGGGCTAAATTTTGTCGAAAACCTGCGTCCTGTGATGACCAATATTGTTATTTTTGATGTTAAAGCACCGATGACAGGCGATTCATTTTTGAAAAAAATAGGAAAATACGGCGTAGAAGCGGTCTTGTTTGGACCAAACACAGTGCGTTTTGTCTTTCATTTGCACATAACAGAAAATATGGTTGACGAATTAGCCGTTATTTTGAAAAAGATTGACCACTGATTGGACAGATGCGACTGGTTTTCACTGATTTTCTTCTTTTGGTAGCATGAAAGTAACTAAAAAAATCAGTGAAAACCAGTCAAATCAACCTAATCATTGGTCAAAAAAACAATCCATTATCACGAATGAAATGTCTTAAAACACTTTTACTGATTATCACCCCCTCCTTATTTTTCACGTCTTGCAGCAGTTTGCTGATGAAAGCAGACGTAAGCAATACACCTACGCATTGTTTCGAATCCATGTGGCAAACAGTGAATGATAATTACGCTTTTTTTGAGTATAAAAAAATTGACTGGAACAACGTCCATGACCGTTATGCCCCTGCTATTCAAGATACGATGTCGCAAGATTCCCTTTTTACAGTGCTTTCGGCTATGTTATATGAATTAAAAGATGGGCATGTCAACCTATCAAAAGGAACAGACCGTAGCCGCAACTGGTCGTGGAAAGATGAATATCCCGACAATTTCAATCCCAATTTTACGCAAAGGCAATATCTTAAACGCGATTTTCAATTGACCAATGCCTTAAAAAATCAGATTTTTGAGGATTCAATAGGCTATATTCGCTACGAATCATTTGGTCAAAGTGTTTCGGACGACGATTTGGATTATGTGTTGAAACGGATGGAAGATACCAAAGGCTTGATAATAGACGTGCGTGACAACGGTGGTGGTTCAATGGCTACGATATTCAAGATAATGAGCCGTTTCGTGGATAAACGTGTACAAATTGGCAATATGCAAACGAAAAATGGTCGAGCTCACAATGATTTTACTAAGCCCGTTCCTTTTTATGTTCAACCTAAAAAAGGAAAAGTGCAATACTTAAAGCCCATTGTGGTTTTGATTAATCGAGGTTGCTACTCTGCTACAACACATTTTGCAGCGTTTATGTCCCTTTTACCCAATGTAACGCTTGTTGGAGACCGTGCGGGTGGTGGTGGAGGTTTACCGATTTCACGTGATTTGCCCAATGGGTGGCAATATCGTTTTTCAGCTACTATGCAGACATTGTCCGATGGCACTCAAATCGAAAGTGGCTTTGACCCTGATATTCCTGTGACTACTGGCCCCAAAGAGGAACTTGAGGGAAAAGATGCGATTATAGAGAAGGCTATTGAGGTGATTAAAACAGAGGCAACGAAATCGAAGGTGTAGTATTGACGTACAGGTATCCGATTTCTTCAGTCTTATGTTGCTAATCAATAAGTTACGAATAAAAAAAGAAAGGGGGCGCATTTGCACCCCCTCAGTATTTTTACGTTTTTAATATCTTTTATTTTAAAACAATTAATCTACAACTGTTACTTTCAACATATTCGTCCGCAGTTTTTTGTCAATAGGCATTGAGCCAGTATTGATGACGACATCGCCAACAGACACATTGTTTGTTTCTTTCAAAATTTCAATCGTTTCCTCGATTGTTTCGTCCGTTGAAGTGAGTTTATCATAATAAAAACACTTCACGCCACGCACCAAATTGAGTGTTCCTAACATTTCGCGACGTGCGGAAAAGATATAAATCTTAGATTTAGGACGATAACTCGATACTTTAAAGGCTGTGTAACCCGACATTGTGAATCCAATTATCGCTTTGGCATTCAACTCAACAGACATACGTGCCGCATTTAAACAGACCACATCATTAATGAAAACACCAGAATTTTGATATAAGTGTGGGCGTTCATGGCGTTCAGGCATTTTTTCAATTTCTTGGATGATGCGTGTCATGGCTTGAACTGTCTCGACGGGATATTTGCCAGCAGCTGTTTCAGCACTCAACATCACAGCATCAGCACCGTCCATAACGGCATTCGCTACGTCAAGAACCTCTGCGCGTGTTGGAGAAGGGCTCTCAATCATACTTTCCATCATTTGTGTTGCCACAATAACAGGACGTGCGCGTTGGATACATTTTTCGACAATGGTTTTTTGAACCCAAGGCAATTTTTCAATGGGAAATTCAACACCCAAGTCACCCCTCGCAACCATAACCGCATTGGAGGCTTTGATAATGGAATCGAGGTTCTCAACGGCTTCGGGTTTTTCGATTTTTGCACAAATTAAAGCAGGATGTTTAACTGCATTGATACGGTCACGTAGGTCGAAAATGTCTTCTTGACGACGGACAAACGACAAGGCAATCCAGTTGACAGGCTGTGTCAAAATGAATTCAAGGTCAGCTAAGTCCTTAGGTGTCAAGCACGGAAGCGATGTATTTGTTTCGGGTAAATTGACTCCTTTTTTATTTTTCAAAATGCCGCCATAAATAACGCGCATTTTTACTTTCGATATTTTGTCGGTTTCAACAACCTCAAAAGACAATTTACCGTCGTCTAATAATACTTTTTCACCTACTTTAACGTCTTTGGCGAATTCTTTATAAGACATATACACATGGTCTTTTGTGCCAATACAGTCTTCGTTGACGAAGGTAATGATGTCACCTTCTTTGACTTCCAAACCATCATTTTCCATCATGCCCACGCGAAGTTTAGGCCCTTGCAAATCCGCAAGGATACCTAAGTGTGAACCATATTTTTCGTTGATATATGTGATGTATTCAATAACTTTCAAGTGAGTTGCGTGTTCGCCATGAGAAAAATTAAGACGGAACACGTTTACGCCTGCCTTAGCCAATTCGAGTAATTGATTATATTCGTTGCAAGCTGGACCAACAGTAGCGACGATTTTTGTGTTTTTTTTGTCCGCGACGGTTAGTGGTTGATACTGTGTTGATTCCATTACAGCTGTCATGATTGCGTTTTTTTAATAAAAAAAATTAAAGGAAGGTGATTATCTAACCCCTCAGTATATTGGATTTTAAAATAATGCACATAACTTATTATATCAACGATTTATTTTTAAGAAATTTACATTTTCAATAAAAAAAGGTAAAAAAAATCATAAAAATATGCTCATTGGAAACTTAATGTGAAATGTACACTTAGAATTATTCTGCGAAAGTAGCAGACTTTGTTTAAAAAACAAACTTTCTCTAAAACTATTTTTCAAAAAAGGTTTTAATTTAATACTAAATTTTTAAAATATTGTTCTTTGTTTTACGCTTTGATATAAAAAAAATCAGCCCGTTTCAACGGAAATTGAATCCGTTTTTCGGTAAAAATATTTACATTTTGCTATGAAATCAATAAAAATAATCTTTTTCAGCCTTTTTTTTACATTATCTCTAAGCGCACAAGAGCCACTCACGCCAAGAGGGGATACCTATTTTTTTCTCGGGCTGGGGTTGCCCATCGTCAAAGTACGCGATGAAGGGCACTCATCGCTCATGTATCAAGGCTTAAATACGACATTAAGAGTGGGTTATGAGCGCGTCGGAAGAGATGCTGTTTCTCGTATTGCACTTAGTTTTTCAATGGGTCAAATCAAACCCAGAACTAGGCCTAAGCCTGCAAAACAATTATCGAGTGCGGAAACAAATACGGTTGAACTCAGCTATGCTTATTATAGACGTATAAACAATACTTATGATGTGGAAGGATGGAATCGTTATTTTGGCGGCGCGATTACACTGCTTTTTGATGGACGCAACTACAATTTGCCGAGCAATAACCTTTTTGGCTATCAAGCCAATTTGTCGCTCAATGCAGGTGGTTTTGTTCAGAAAAAAATCAATAATTCGTGGCGACTAAATGATGAATTGTTGACGCCACTTTTAACATTTGCTATGCGCCCAAGTTTTATTGGTCTAATACCCATGAAAAGCAATGATTTTTCAGCAAAAAAAGTCATGAAAACGGGTAAAATTGTTACCGTTAATAAGGTCTTTCGAATATATAATCGTCTGGGTTTTGACCAACAAATCAATGACCATCGGGCGAGGCGGCTTTCCTATACTTGGGATGGGATTTTGAATAATGTGTCGCGTCCTTTACGCTCAGTTTCGGTAGGTTTGGGATATGAAAGTTTGTTTAAAATGTGATAGTGATTTAGTTTAGACCACAGATGGGTCAGTCTCATCTGTGGTCTAAACTAAGTTTTATGCAAAAGCACAAACCAAGCCGCCCATCAAAGCCAAAGTAACGATCCAATAGCCTGTATGCACAAAGATATAGTTACGCCCTTTCCCTTCAAACAAACCAAAAATGCCGATGACTGGCATCGCAAAAAACAACGCAGCCAATGTGCCATGCAACGTACCATGTTTGAATGTGCGAAAATTAGAGCCATTTACGTCCATGAAAGCTTGAATGGACTTGCTGATTTCAGAATTAGCATCCATCATGCCTGGGTCATTCATAAAAATAGAATAATAATGCGTTTGGTGAATGACGATAGAAGGTATCATAGAAGCAAGCATAACCCCTAAAAGTAGTGTCACACCGAAAATGACAGGCATATTACCGTTTTGCGCTTTTTCTACGGTCATACCGCTTGCTTTCATCCAAACCGTACCGAATACTTTTGGATTATACCAAACAGAACCTACGACGAGTGGGATAAGTCCGGTGCTCAAAATAATGAGCCAATTGAGATGTTGCATAATTGTAATTTTTAAAAAGATGTATTTAAATAGTTTTTCGCCAAGTGGATAAGAGAGAAACGCCAACGGGCAGTTTGATAAATCGCTTCAAAAATACATTTTCAGATTTAAAGATACTATACAATAAGCGATTCAATAATTTGCCTTTGCCAACGCTAAAATCAGAAGCCGTTTCGTCCGCCGTTTGTTTTTTCTTTAAAGGTAAAATTTTTGCTAAAAAACGAAAGGCAGCAATCGGAAAAAAGAGCCAAAAGTTGAAATAGGTATGAAAAATCGGTTCATCCTTCCCCTGAAACAACCCCCTCAGTATAGACGAGGTATAACGCCTAAAATGATGGTTAACAACATCATGTTCAGACCAAAGGAACATGAACGCAGGGACGGTCACGCACATCACACCGCCTTGTTTACAGACTCGGCGCATCTCTGAAACGGCAAGTTCATCATCTTCAACGTGTTCAATCACATCGAAAGCACAAACCAAATCGAAGGTATTGTCAGGAAATTCGAGGTCGAGTATAGACCCTTGGAAAATCGGTATTTTTATCACATCACGGCTAAATTCGTAGCAATCTTTATCAAATTCAAGCGAAGTGACATCACCTAATTGCATCAATAGCTCGCTCGACCGCCCTGTTGCCGCACCAATATTGAGGATACGTATGTTGGGTTGTCCTTTGAAAACCCGTTTCAAGTGAGTCAACAGTATCTTACCGCGGGCTTGAAACCACCAATGAGCGCGTTCGAGGTGATAGTATTCTTTATAATAGTTTTTATCCATAATTTATGAAGACAAAGGAACAAAGAAAAAAGGGTTTCTGAATATCGAAACGGTTGAAAGTCTATTATTTAGGACTTAAAGACAGGTATAAATCATTAAAAAAGGCACGTTCGTTGTATCGAACGTGCCTTTTTTCTGAAAAAACAGTAAAATACTGAGGGGGTCAAGACCCTTCAACCTTCATTTTAAACCCAACACTATGAATATTTTCAATCTTAATACGCGGGTCTTTGCTCAAATATTTGCGCAAGCGGGAGATAAAAACGTCCAAACTGCGACCCAAAAAATAATCGTCTTCACCCCAAAGCGTTTCTAAAATATGAGAACGTTTGATGACTTCATGCTTGTTTTCGAGGAACATTTTAAGCAAATCGGCTTCTTTTTGGGTCAAATTCTTAGATTCATCTCCAAATTTTAATGTCAAATTTTTATGATCTAAAAGATAGTTGCCCACTGTCAAATAAGTCGGTAGAGGTGCGACGCTCACTTTTGAACGACGGAGAAAAATCTCTATTTTCAAAATCAACTCTTCAATGCTGAATGGTTTTGTCATATAATCATCCGCACCCAGCCGCAACCCACGGATACGGTCTTCTTTCATGGATTTAGCCGTCAAAAAGATAATCGGAACTTGTGTATTGAACTTCCGAATCTCTTCTGCAATCGCAAAGCCATCGGTGTCGGGCAGCATCACATCAAGGATACAAAGGTCGAAGCTATCCTGTCGAATCGCTTCCATCGCTTCTTTTCCTGTGGCGCAATAGGTGACTTTATAGTCTTGAAGTTCAAGGTTGTCACGTGTTACAAAGCTTAAGCTTTCGTCGTCTTCGACATAAAATAAATGTGCTTTCATAAAATATAAAGTTTTCTTTTCTAAACAGGTTTCCCTTGGTTTTTTGCAAAAATAATTGATTTTCAATAAATTACAACTTACTCATACTGAGGGGGCTTCTTTTTTTTGAGCGTTTTTTCAAAATACCATAAATTAGGCATACGATTCGGTATTTTTAATTTTCATAGGTACTGTTGCCTCAATCACTTTCGGAATGTCCAAAATGACTCGTGTCCCTTTACCTACTTCTGACTCTAAATCAATGTGCCAACCATGCGCCGAAATAATGTTTTTGACATAAAAAAGACCTAAACCAAACCCTTTGACATTGTGAATGTCGCCCGTTGGTACGCGATAAAAACGGAAAAACACTTTTTTATGATGCTCTTTGTCTATCCCAACACCTTTATCTTGAACAATAAGACGCAGACTTTTACCCATATCAAGGGTTTGAATCGTAATTTCAGGCTTACCATCGCGGCTATACTTCATCGCATTGTCAAGCAAATTATGCAAAATATTGGTCAAATGCAATGAATCGGCTTTAATATATGGTTGAGAGGCTTTGAGTTCTTGGTTTAAAACGCCATGTTTTTCTTCAATTTTTACTTGTATAGAAGGCAAAATGGTCGCTAAAAGTTCATGCAGATTGATTACTTCTTTATTCAGTTCAAGCGTTTTTCTATCAATCCGAGTGAGTTGCAACACTTTTTCAACCTGTGCATTCAAACGATGATTCTGCTCTCTTATGATTTGTGCATAGCGCGCAAGTCGCGGGTCACTTTGTATTGTTGCATTTGAAATAAAGACATCTGCCGCTACTTTTATCGTCGAAATAGGCGTTTTAAATTCATGTGTCATATTGTTGATGAAATCTTTTTGCAATTCCGATAAACGTTTTTGCCGCAAAATAACGGTTAAAGCGTATATGAAAAAGATAACAGTCAGCAACGAAATAGCTGTAAAAACCAGCATAAAACTGATGCCTGAAAAAATAGAAGATTCCCGTTTTGGGAAACGGACAACGAAATAATAGGTCGCATTGTCCAAGGTCGGTAAGTTTTTATCTACTTTAAGCGAGTCGCGGGAAGAGGCGGAATAACTGACGTATTTGCCATAAACCATTTTTTCGTCATGGCAATCGTAAATAGCATAATCGAAATCCTCGGTCAATGCCGAAGATTCAAAGTTTTTACGAAGGAAAAAATCTAAGTTTGACGCATCAATTTTTGAGTTAATATTGACGGCATAAGTGTTTTTAGACAGCCGTTTGACGAGGTTTGGCGGCAAAATGGTCTGGTTCACCTGAGACAATTCCTTAGCAGCATTGAGCAAAGAAATATTCACCGACACGTCAAAATCGCGTTCTTTGAGGTTGTACGCCTGCATAATGATATACATTTGCGACGAAACGACGAAAATGATGGCTAATGCACCCAGCAAAACGATGCGTTGTATTGTCTGATTATTCATGGTTTAGAAGTTTTGATAATGTCCATTTCTTCCAACAAATCTTTAACCTTTTAGATATTTTTGTAAAAGTATTTTTTTTAATCTATAAAAACAAAAAAGGTATCTAATTAACACGCAGTTAACACTGTTAAAGTTTTAGCGACATTAGGCTTTTCCACTCACAACAATCACAATTTCCCCTTTTGTAACGCCTTCTGTTTGGTAATAAACGAGCAAATTACTGAGGGGGTCGGTTTTTACTTCTTCGTGCATTTTTGTCAATTCTCGACACACACAAGCCATACGTTCTGCCCCACAATGCGTCGACAATTCTTCCAAACATTTAACGAGCCTGTGCGGACTTTCGTACAAAATAAAGGTATTTTCAAGGTTTGATAGGTATTTTAACCGTGTTTGCCGCCCTTTTTTATGCGGCAAAAAACCTTCAAAATGGAACATATTGCAGGGCAAACCCGATGCGACAAGGGCAGGTACAAATGCCGTAGCCCCAGGTAAAGCCTCAACTTTTACGCCTTCACGGACACATTCACGCACCAATAAAAAACCTGGGTCAGAAATCGCTGGCGTGCCTGCATCGCTGATTAAAGCCATTTTTGCACCGCTTTTCAGTTGTTCAACAAGGCCCCTCAGTATCGTATGCTCGTTGTGGGCATGAAAGGATTTTAACGGTTTGACAATCTCATAATGGTCGAGTAGCCGTTTCGATGTGCGGGTATCTTCTGCTAACACCACATCGGCTTCGCGCAAAATGCGCAAGGCACGTAGGGTGATGTCTTCAAGATTGCCTATGGGTGTCGGAACGACGTAGAGCATTTTTATTTAATTTATAGGCAATTAATAGTGAATGATGTATAAATATTATCCATTATCAACTATCCATTATCCATTATTTATTCTCCTTTTAATTGAAACGTGTATGTTTCCATAATTGGATTAATTAACAGCTTTTCACAAGCGGTCTTTACTTTTTCTTGAGCGGCTTGCTCTGAGTCGGCAGCGACGACGAGACGGATATGTTTACCGATGCGGACATCTTCGACACCCGTGATACCTACATGATTCATATTATTTGCAACTGTTTTCCCTTGAGGGTCAAGCAATTCGCGATGGGGCATAACGTCAATTTCAGCGATGAATTTCATTTTTTGTTGATAATTAAGTTTTAAAATTTATTACGTTTTTCGTGTTTTCAACTGATTGAAAACGACATTTATAGAAACATAAATGACGATAAGCAGCGAAATAGCCGCTTCACGCATCAATATTAAGAGCGCAATGGCAATCGACGCAAAGATATACCGAATCTCGTTGCCTACCCAACCAAAGCCCTTGAATTTGAAGGAAAACATTGGAATTTCACTCACAAGGAGGTAACTACTGAGGGGTATCAAGGCGTATAAAAACGTTTTATTGGACACTAAAGCGTCTAATCCGTCTAGTTCGTTTTGTTTTATGAGCAATAAACCGATAAAAAAAAGCGTGTTTGCTGGCGTTGCCAAACCGATAAAATCGGTCGTTTGACGTGTATCGAGATTGAATTTTGCCAAACGATAACATGAAAAAGCAGTAATAATAAATGCCAATAATGGCACATACGACTGTTCAAAAGAAGATGCTAAATCGCTGGTTTTGATGAGTTTATACAATATCAAACCTGGCACAACACCAAAAGACACCATATCCGCCAAGGAGTCCAATTCCCTTCCCATGTCCGATTTAACATTTAAGAGCCTTGCGGCAAAGCCGTCGAAGAAATCGGCGACCAGGGCAACGATGAGAAAAACGACCCCCTCAGTATAGCGACCGTTTTGGATGCTCACAAGGGCGCAAGAGCCACAAAAAACATTGAGAAGCGTAAGAGCGTTCGGAATTTGTTTAACCATATTTGGAAATGATGAATGATAAATGATGGATGATGAATGAGCACAAAAGTAACTATTCAACAAATAGATAGATAATCATTCAGCCAATAACTAATAACCAATCCTCAATAACCAATAACCAATTCAGCCAAATGAGTTAATGATTTGTAAAATAGGCGGTCTTTATTTGTAATTTTTCTACATTTAGACCGTTATTTTTAAACGCTTTTATATATGAACGATAGCTTATTTTTTATCACCAAACAATAGCAAACCGTATTTGACGCTATGAAAAATTTTCACATCAAATTTTTACTTTTTACGTGCTTGATACTGAGGGGGGGCTTTTTATTCGCACAAGCTCCTACGAACGATGAATGTGCAGGAGCGATAAACCTACCAAATGTGCGCGGTATCCAATGTTCTGCCGACCGTGCCTATACCAATGTCGGGGCAACGCCATCAACTGTTGCGAGTGTATCTTGTTTTACGCCAAGTGGGGGAGATGTTTGGTTTAAATTTACGGCTATCGCAACGGATGTTCGCATAACTATAATAGGTGCCACGCCAGCGGCTGCGGGTGGCACGTTGCGTCGTCCTGAAGTTGCTTTATATTATGGTAACAGCTGCGATGATAAATCAGAAATCAGGTGTACGCGCGACCTAACGGGCGGTAATACGATTGAACTGTACATGGGGGGACTTTTCCCAGGGAGTGTTTATTACATTCGGGTTCAAGGCGCAAATGCTGGAACGGGGTCATTCCGTTTGTGTATCAATAACTACAATCCGCCTTCAAATATATCTTCTGATTGCCCAACAAGTGCTTCGCTTTGCGATAAATCACCATTTGCTGTGCAAAGTGTTACAGGAGCAGGAACGAATCCACGTGAAATGGACGGTATTTCATGTTTTTCGAATGGTATTCCGCAATCGAATGTCGAAACGAATTCTACTTGGTTTAAATGGACGTGCCTTCAAAGCGGCACTTTAACCTTTACGATAACACCGACTTTTTTAGATGATGATATTGATTTTATTGTTTATGAAATGACCAATGGCATCCAAGATTGTAACAGCCGAACCATTGTACGATGTATGGCAACGGGTGAAACGCCTGGTGTTTGTAAAATTCACGGCCCAACAGGCTTACGCGATGGGGAAACAGATATTTCAGAGCCATCGGGTTGCGGACCAGGTCAAAATGGCTTTGTCAAACCTTTGGATATGGTAGCTGGTAAAAGTTATGTTCTGGCGATTAATAATTTTACAAGTACGGGCAATGGTTTCAACATCGAATTTGGCGGCACGGGCACTTTCGTCGGACCCGAAGCTAAAATCAATTTCAGTAAATCATCCAAAAAACTATGCCTTGGCGAAGACATTACTTACACCGATGCTTCCACTTTTTCAGCAGGTCAAATTGCCAAACGGCAATGGCGTTTTGGCAAAGATGCTTCGGTTGACACAGCTACGGGTGTCGGCCCATTCAAGGTTTTTTATAAAAGCCCAGGTTGGAAAGCGGTTGTTTTGACCGTTACGACCGATAGAGGTTGTCAAGTGACGACTATTTTAGACTCTGTTTTTGTGGAAGGTTTCAAGTATGATAGCCTTGTAAGACAACCGACTTGTGACTTGGGCAACAACGGCATGATACGTTTGAAGGTGACGAATTGCGGTCGTGCGCCTATTCTCTATAATTGGGCAAACACGGGGTTTACGACAAGGGACTCCCTCAGTAATTTGCAGAAAGGCACTTACCGAGTGGCGATAACAGACTCCTCGCGGGTGTATATTGATACTTTTGTTTTCCGTGTCAGTCCTTTGGAAATTGCACTCGATACCGCTGTACCGGCTGTCAAAGCTCCGACATGTTTTGGTTTTCAGAATGGCGAAATTACACTCAAACCCGCCACTGGTCGTGCGCCCTACGAATACAGTTGGAATGGACGACCATGGACGCTTGATAACGTCCTTTCTGCCCTTGGTCAAGGGCAAGTGAGTGTCAATATTCGAGATGCAAATGATTGCAAGGGGGCATTTACCTTCGATGTCGTTGCGCCGCCAAAGCTCGAAGTGGGTGTGGACACCATCAATATATCGTGTTATGGTTTGACCAATGGTAAAGCCATCGCAAAACCTGCGGGCGGCGTAGGCAGTTATCGCATCAATTGGAGCAATGGTGCATTGGGCGACACAGCCGTCAATCTGCGAAAGGGCAACTACAATGTGACCGTTTTTGATAAAAATGACTGTATGACAACGACCAGTGTGCGGATAGATGAGCCGCCACAAATTCTTTTGACAGCCACACGCATCAAGCCTTCACTGTGTTATGGTGACTCAACGGCGGAACTTGTCGTTCGTGGCGGTGGAGGCACACCGCCATATCGCTACTCCATTGATGGTGTGCGTTTTCAAAATGATTCGTCTTTTTTGAAAATTCCTGCAAAAAAATACAGCGTTGTTGTCCGAGATTCGACGGGTTGTAAAACAACTTATGAGGTAGTCGTGCCGCAACCCCCTCAGTTATTGGTCAATGCGGGGCCTGATTTGGAAATTGACTTAGGTTATTCCGCAACCTTGCGTGCTGTTGTCGTACCGACTTCAAAATCAGTGAGTTATATATGGACACCGCAAGATACGACACTGAATTGTAAAAATTGCCCAACGGTTGTCGTGACTCCTTTTACGACAACCACCTATCGTGTTGCGGTCAAAGATTCGACCAATTGTACGGCTTTTGATGAAGTTTTAGTGCGGGTTTTGAAACGTCGTCCTGTCTATATTCCCAATGTTTTTTCGCCAACTGGCGATGGGGTGAATGACTTTTTTATTGCCTACGGCAATGTAGCGGCAGTCCGTATCAAAACGATGAAAGTGTTTGACCGTTGGGGCGGTTTGGTTTTTTCAGGCGAAAACCTACCACTTGGTGGTGACCGTGTGGGTTGGGATGGTCGAGTGAACAACAAAGAACTGTCAGCGGGTGTCTATGTCTATTTTTTCCTAATTGAATTTGTAGATGGAGAAGACGTGTTGTTTAAAGGCGATGTAACGCTTATGCGTTGACAATCAATAGCTTGCGATAAAAAAAACGCTTTCAGCTTGTGTCGGAAAGCGTTTTTTTTTATCGTTCTATTTTATTTTACCCCCCTCAGTATTTTTCCTATTTTATACCGTTTCTATATTGCAGATGTAGAATACTTTGATATTTGATTCTGATTTACCTTTGCCTAAATTTTTTAAAACATTTTAGTGAAAAAGATAGAAAATTATGGAAAATCATAAGTCTTATAAGCCCAAACCTAATACTTGGCACCATGCAGGTTGGTTGCCTATGTTGGTGACGTGTATCGTTGTCGGCATTGCTTTTTCAATGGGCATTTCCTATAATAACAGTACTTTGAATGCCAAAAGAACTGCAGAACAAGCAGAGATTGATGCAAAAAAAGGTATTATTCGCTATGACAAGGACGGAAATGCTGCCTTGAAATTAGTAGAAGAAAAGTCATCCATTGCCTTAGATGGTCATATTGTCATGACGATAAAAAGCGTTCGCGGAACGCCTTCTGACTTGGAAGTGACTGTTAACACACAAGACAAATTCAAAGGCAATATTCAAAATTTAGATTTTTCTTTGATTGATATTAAGGAAAATGGAAAAGAAATAAAATCCCTTGAAAAAGCCACGGATTTAGGTGAAATTCTTGCAGATTCAGATAAATCACATGGAAATGTCAACGAGAAAAAGGTGCATTTTGATTATGCCATGGGTGACCACAGAGAGTTTTTATTGTACTGCAAATTTACTGTTCAAGGTTTGAATAATGAAAGTAGTATTGGCGTCCCTTTTGAACTTAGATAGTTAGACTTTTTTGTTTACAAAACCTTTACACTACCCCCCTCAGTACCCATTCATTTTTCTTAACTTTGCGTCCGTTTATTCAATTAAAAAATAACTGACGTCAATGAATGTATTAAAAACGATTCTTACAACCCTCTCTTTTTCTACTCTATTATTCTTTTTGAGTTGCCAAACAGCAGAAAAACCCAATCCAAACTATCAGCAAGACGCAGCAAATCCAGATTTTTTGCACCAATCTTTCAAGGATTTGAGTCAAGTTATCAAGCATGATTTGTTCCCACCAATGGTTGCCGCACGTATATATGTGTATGCCCATATCGCTGCTTACGAAGCACTCAATGCGCAGACCCCTCAGTATATGAGCCTTGCAGGGCAGTTAAAAGACATGCCCGACATGCCCAAAGCTGAAGCAGGGAAAGAGATTTGTTTGCCTGTTGCGGCACTCAAAGCTTATTTCAAAGTGGGCAAACAATTGACTTTTTCAGGCGACAGCATGGATGTTCATTGGGACAGTTTGATGATTCAATTAAAGAAAGTCGGTATTCCAAAAGCTGTTTTTGAACGTTCTATCGCTTTGGGCGACACCATTGGCGGCACTGTTTTGAAATGGAGTATGGGCGACAAGTACGGCATCATTCGCTCTATGCCAAAATACAGTATCAAGCAGCATGACGAAACGGTTTGGCGACCAACGATGCCCGATTATGCCGATGCGCTTGAGCCACATTGGAACAAGATGCGCCCATTTACCCTTGATTCGGCAGCGCAATTCAACCCTGTGCCACCTACGCCCTTTGATACTTTAAAAACAAGTAAGTTCTATAAAGAGGCTTTTGCGGTTTATAAATCGGTTGCCGACTCCACACCTGAGCGCATCGCTACGGCTTGGTATTGGGATGATAATCCGATTGCAACGCTTACGGCGGGGCACTTTATGATTGTTAGAAAAAAATTCACGCCCACAGCCCATTGGCTTTGGATGACGATGTATGCTTGTCGTGAAAAAAACAAAAACCTTTTTGAGGCATCAGAAGCCTATACAAAAGTCGCTATTGGTTTGTTTGAAGTGTTTATCAGTTGTTGGGATACTAAATATCGCACAGAAGTCATTCGTCCAGAAACATATATCGGCAGATACATAGAGCCACAATGGATGCCGATACTTGTCACACCACCGTTTCCTGAATATACGAGCGGTCACTCATGTGCTTCGGGTGCCAGTTCAACGATTTTGACAGATATTTTTGGTGAAAACACCGCTTATACAGACAGTACCGAATTGCAGTTTGGTTTAGCACCGCGTCCCTTCAAATCGTTTTATGATGCAGCAAACCAAGCAGCCGTCAGCCGCTTGTATGCGGGTATTCACTATCGCCCAGCTTGTGATGAAGGAATTACCCAAGGGCGCAATGTTGGAAAGTATGTTTTGAGTAAAATTAAAACACGGAAATAGGTCCCCTCAGTATTTTTATTGAATATTGAATAAAAAAGAAAAGCGCGTTCCTTGTTGGGAACGCGCTTTTGCTTTTTATTACCCCCTCAGTATAATCATCAAAAATGATCAATAACCAAGCGGTTTTTACCTTTTTTTACTGTTTCTGCCATTTTTGCGTATCAACGACTTTACCATTGGCACGAATAACGACGAGGTAAATACCTGTGCTGACGTTTGACAAATTGTCCAAAGTCTGCATATAGTTACCCGCTTCTTGGTTGCCACCGTCGAAACGACTGACGACTTGTCCTTGTAAATTCATCAATTCAAGTTTAACATTGGCTTCATTTTCCAATTTATAAGCTACTTGAACGAAGTCGCTGCCTGGATTTGGATAGATGCCAAACTCGCTGATGTATTTTGTTTTGTCATCTAATTGAGTAGAACCGGGTTCAATAGAAAGGCAACCCTTTGTAATAAAGGTCAATGCTTCGCTTTCAGATAAACTTGTTGCACTACAATTCCGCAAAACACGCCATTGATATGTTGTGCATTTAATCAAACCTGTGATACGAACTGGGAAATTATTAGCTGTAACAGCTGTTAAAACAATTGAAGTCCAAACAGAAGTACCAGCTATACGATATTGTACAGTATAATATTGACCTGCAATAAAATTGAATTTTACAGCGACCTCTGTATTATTGATAACTTCGGAAGCCAAACCGATTGTTCTTTCACAAATTGTTGGACAGCCCAATGTCTCAAATGTAGCAGTAACGATTTCACTGACTGATGTAGTTGAACATACTGTTTTGATTTGAACTTTGTATTTTTTGCAAAGAGGCAAACCCGTTAAGGTAAAAGTACTGCCTGTGACAGACGCATCACGTGTGAAGCTGCCGTCTTCACTAATCACTAAAAGCTTGTAACTCGCGGCGACATTTGTTGCTCCTACCCAAGAGATGACTGCTGAAGCATCAGTGACCGATACTCTTATATCCCTTGGTGCGGCACAAACTGCCTCACAACCCGTCGTTTTGAATTTTTGCACTTCACTTTCAGATAAACTTGTTGCGCTACAATTCCGCAAAACACGCCACTCATAGTTTGTGCATTTGAGCAAACCTGTGATGCGAACAGGGAAATTGTTTGCTGTTACAGCCGATAAAACTTTCGAAGTCCAAGCAGCTGCACCTGCTACCCGATATTGTACTGTATAGGATTGACCTACAATGAAATTGAATTTTACAGCGACCTCTGTATCATTGATAATATCAGAAGCCAAACCAATTGTTCTTTCACAAGTTGTTGGGCAACCAAGGGTCTCAAATTCAGCTGTTACAATTTCACTGACTGATGTATTAGAACAAACCGTCTTTACTTGAACTTTGTATTTTTTACAAAGTGCCAAACCCGTGAAAGTGAAAGTATTGCCTGTGACAGACTCATCACGTGTGAAGCTGCCGTCTTCACTAATCACTAAAAGCTTATAACTCGCGGCGACATTTGTTGCTCCTACCCAAGAGATGACTGCGGAAGCACCAGTGACCGATACTCTTATATCCCTTGGTGCGGCACAAACTGCCTCACAACCTGTCATTTTGAATTTTTGAACTTCACTTTCAGATAAACTTGTTGCGCTACAATTCCGCAAAACACGCCACTCATAGTTTGTGCATTTGAGCAAACCTGTGATGCGAACAGGGAAACTATTTGCTGTTACAGCCGATAAAACTTTCGAAGTCCAAGCAGATGTACCTGCTACCCGATATTGTACCGTATAGGATTGACCTGCAATGAAATTGAATTTTATAGATACTTCTGTATCATTCACTATTTCAGAACCTAAAACTGTTACTCTTTCACAATTTGTTGGACAACCTCGTGTCTCAAATGCGGCTGTAACGATTTCACTTATGGATGTATTCGAACACACTGTTTTGACTTGTACTTTGTATTTTTTGCAAAGTGCCAAACCTGTTAGGGTATAAGTATTGCCCGAAGCAGCCGCTTCACGCGTGAAGCTACCGTCTTCACTAACCACCAAAAGCTTGTAACTCGCAGCAACATTTGTTGCTCCTATCCAAGATATGACAGCCGTCGCATCAGAAACATAAACTCTGACATCTCTTGGTGCAGCACAAACAGCCGCACAACCTAATGTTTTGAAACGCATCGGTGCGCTCCAAACACTGCTTGATGTGGCTGTGCAATTCGCTTTCACGCGGAAGGTGAAATATGAACAAGTCGCCAAACCTGTCAAACGGTATGAAATGTCGTGAACACCTGCCACGTTATGCCATTCTGTATCGTTTGGACCCATCCATTGAATATCGTAAGAGAGACTTCCCGCTATGGCATCCCACTTCATAGTAGCACTGCCATCTGTTGCCACAACGCTCAAACGACTTGGCGCAATGCAGTGAGGGCAACCCCCAGTATTAACCGAAATATCGGCACTCCATTCGCTGTAAACAGCTGATGTACTGGTTGCAGCACTGCAAATACTACGGACTTTAAATTTATAAGTTTTGCAACTTTGAACGTTTGCTAAATGCAATGCATTTGTCGTCACCGTTATAGTTTGAGCAGGTGCATCACCAGCAGTGTAAGTCACTTCATAAGCTCTTGCACCAGTTGTTGCCCATGTAAAATAACAATTGCTACGGTCTGCTGCAACGACAGCACGCAGTTCGTGCGGCGTGTTACAAGGAGCAACACAACCTGAGGTTTTGAACTTCGATGAAACACTAAACTCACTCGATGCCGCATTTGTGCAACTTGATTTTACACGAAACTCATAGATATTACAAGGCAGTAAATCATTGATAATCAACGAGTTTGTCGTAGCTGTTTGGGTTTTCCAATCAGCACTGCTCGCAAGTTTCCATTGAACAGTGTAAACAGAACCCGTTACACCTGCCGACCAATTCAGCGAAGCCATCGTCTCACGGGCAGCTGCAAAAAGTCCCGAAGGTGCTCGGCAAGGCTCAACGCAACCTTCTGTGTGGAATTCCAAAGTCTTCCAATCACTCACTTCGTTTGCCGAACAATTGGAACGTAGGCGAACCACATAACAATGGCATGAAGTAAGATTGCGAATAATGTATTCGCCTTTGCTGTTGGTAGTTGTACCTGTTGCTGTCAAGTTATTGACAGTCGTCCAAGCCGTAACGCTACAAGAGCGGTATTCGAGGGTATAACTGGCTGCACCAGTGGCGTTCCAACTGATATTTGTGGATGTCGCATCTATTGAACGTGCAGCGATAGTGGGTGTGCTACATACAAGGTCTGGCGTAACTTGTGCAGTTGCCATGAGACTTGAAAGCACTAAACTAAGAAAAAGTATGACTTTTTTCATCTTAGATTGTTATTGTGATTAAAATGGTTAAATGTATTACTTACCAAATTTACCGTATAGACTCAAAATTTTGTATCTATACTGAGGGGGGTGGAATTTTAAAAAAAAATAATGGAAAATCGGGAGACAGATGTTCATGAAAAAAAATTAGGCAGGTCTGATCATATTGATTATAGTTTGTTTGTAGCCCACAAATCTATGGGTTTTTCAGACACTTTCAATAAAGTTTTTTCACATTTAATTTCTTGTATTAGTCATTAATAGTAAGAGCCAACACCTATGTTTTTCGCTGCTTATACTTTGGTATTTTTCTAAAAAAATATCTAATCCCTTTTTTATGAAGACTTTTTGACAAACAACTTTTAGGATTTTCTATAAAACCAATCCGTATTGACGTACATTTGCATCGTTTTTTGATTGATTATGGGGATTTGCTTAATAAGCAATCAAAAAACAGCAATAATCAATCGAAAAATTGCCAATTTTTTTATCACATTTATATTCTACATAAATCACAACACGACTTATTATGGTAAAGATTCTTGTAAACGACGGCATTGAAGCCGACGGTAAATTAATCCTCGAAGACGCAGGGTATGAAGTCAACACGACAACAGTACCTCAAGAGGATTTGACGAAAGAATTGCCTAATTACGATGTTATAATCGTCCGTTCGGCAACAAAAGTGCGTAAAGACCTCATTGACGCTTGTCCAAACCTTAAAATCATCGCACGGGGTGGTGTTGGTACAGACAATATCGATGTGGAGTACGCCCGTTCAAAAGGCATCGAAATCATCACAACACCTGCTGCATCGTCTCAATCGGTTGCAGAATTGGCGATGGGACATATTTTCAACCTTACGCGTTTTTTGCACCGTTCAAACCGTGAAATGGCGACAGGTGATTTCAAAAAACTCAAATCGGCTTATGCACAAGGCGTTCAACTGAAAGGTAAAACTTTGGGTATCGTTGGTTTCGGTCGCATCGGTCAAGAATTGGCGCGCATCGCTCTCGCTATGGGCATGGATGTTTTGGTCAGCGACCCGTTCATCAAAGAAACGGATTTGACGATTGGTTTATACAATTCAAAAGACGTGAAATTGAGTATTCACTTAAGCTCATATCCTTTGGCAGAGGTCTTGAAAAAAGCAGATTTCATCAGCCTTCACACGCCAGCCCTCGCAAAACCGCTCATCGGTGCAGAGGAAATGGCGATTATGAAAGACGGTGCTATCATTATCAACTGCGCACGTGGTGGCGTTGTGGATGAAGATGCGTTATTGGCTGCCTTGGAAAGTGGTAAAATCGGCGGTGCGGGACTCGATGCATTCATAAACGAGCCGAATCCACGTGCTGATTTGCTTAATCACCCACGTATTTCTGTTTCGCCTCATATTGGTGCAGCAACAATGGAAGCACAAGCGAATATCGGCTTGGAATTGGCGGATAAAATCATCGCTTTTTTCGGTGACGACAAATAGTCAAAAGATTGTTTTATTTATAATAAAAGCAAAATGCCTTGCAAAACACACGTTTTGTAAGGCATTTTTATGATTGAGATACTGAGGGGTGTGTTACGCCCAATAAAAAACAGCCGTTCTCAACTTAGATGTGAGAATGGCTGTTATCTGTGTAAGCTTTTTAGTTTTTCGTAGGTATTCAACTGAAAAAAAACGAATTATTGGACATAAGAAGCTCTCGAACCACCTGCCGCAACAGTCGCTTGCGCCCGTGCTTTTTGTCCTGTTGTGAACATATACATGCAAGCATCATTTGTATAGTCCATATAGTTCATCCACATTTCAATAGGCTTGCCTTGACAAGCACTTTTTGCCCCCGCTGCAGGGCAACCATAATTGGCACCATCATGTGCAGGCGTGTCGCCAACTAAGTCATCACCGCATCTTTTATCGCCCCAAATATGACGTAAATTGAACCAGTGACCAACTTCATGCGTTGCGGTTCTGCCTTTGTCGTAAGGTGCATAAGTACTATTACCAAAAGCACTATATAAACAAACGACACCATCGGTTGCCGCACTACCACCGGGGAATTGGGCATAGCCTAACAATCCGCCGCCTAAGTTACAAGCCCAGATATTCAACATCGTTGTTGGGTTGACGGGGTCAGAACCACCTTGACTTGATTTTTTGACAGGATCACCCGAGTAACCAAATGAAGTAGTCGTCGTTGATTTGCGAACAGTTTGCGACAAAACAAAGTTAATTTCACAATCTGCAGCAACACCCGTGAAATTAGAAGGGATGAGTGTTCTGTCGGCGTTCAATTTGCGAAAATCGGCATTTAAAATATCAATTTGCGATTGAACTTGTGCGTCCGAGATGTTTTCCGCAGCCGTTCTGTAAACGACATGAACAACAACGGGAATCGTTACAAGGGTTCGAGGCGTTAAACCTTTTTCATATTGAGCGACATAACGCGTTGTAAAGTCCTCAATATCTTGTTGGTTTTCCTTGAACGCTTGGTTTTTTTCCATCAAAGCTTCATTGTACTCGTGGGTAGCACATTGGCGTGATAAAGAGCTCAATTCAATGGTGGGTTGGTCGTCACCAATCGTAGTTTGATTGAGCGCATTGTCTTTTTGACAAGCTACAAAGACCAGCATGAGAATGCCCGCCAAAACAGGAACGAACTTGATGTAATTCATCTTCATAAAAATTTGACTTTAGATAATTTGGAAAAAGAAATGATTGTTGAATTGAATAAATAACTTGGGCAAACCTAAGAATAATGGTTGGAATAAAAAATTACATTTTTTTTGCATTTTCGGAGTAAAATTTATCATTTCTTTAATGCCGCACCACCAATTGCTTCGTCTGCACCACCTTACCATATTGCAGCGTCACGAAGTACGTACCATTCGGATAATCAACCGTAGGGATTGCCACATTGCCGACGGTTAAATGAATTTTATAGATATAATCTACATTGTTTATGACACCAGAAAAGGGAATTGTACCCAGACTATCGAGATTTTTATTCAATTTTAAAAGCGATAGCTGGTAGTTGGATGATGTGGCAAGTTGCACTGCATACAAACAATAAATAAACTCGTCTTTAGCAAACAGCTTTAAAGGTTTTATTTCAAAATTTTCGTCACCGTATAACTTTTGCTTGGGCAAAACTTCAAAAGTCGTGTCTTTTTTCCAAATATTCGACCCTTTTTTTAATGTTAATTTGATAGAAAGATGTTCGATACATTCTACTTGCCGCAGCGACAAATAAATAGCCGTTACTCACACACATTTTAAAGACACCACCGTTATAATTTAACTGATTATTGAAGTTTTTCCAAGTCGCCCCATTATCTTCCGAAACAAACACGCCATCATAAGTTATGGAGGCAAATATTTTATTGCCATATATAACAATATCTTGTATTGAAGGCCATTGGCGTAGTCCATTGGATATATCCGTATAACTATTACCATTTATAGATTTGTAGATGCCTGCTGCTCCACCTACAAACATGGTATCTCCCTTTGCAACAACAACGGAGAAATCATTGCCAGAAAAAGAAATATTAGTCCATTGTGCATTTAGGTTGAATTTCACAGTGATAACTAAGAAAAGAAGTAAAGTATTTTTCATTCTTTAGTTTTAAATTAATTTAGTAATGCTACGAATAGGTGTTTTATAAATACAAAATATCAACGATTGACAATAAACTTACCAATAAAATTCTGCTCATCAATATTTATATGGATAATATAACTACCACTATTCAAATGACTTATATCCATTTGATTTTCGGTATCAATTGTGAGTAATTTTGTCAAGAGTAAAGCTCCATTTATATTATAAATTCTGATATTGGTTTCCTTGCTCATAAAATTTGAAGGTAGAGAAAAGCGAATAGATGATTTTGCAGGATTTGGACTAATGGGCAGAATCTCTGATTGTGCAGGTATTGTCAACTTACTTATTGTACTCTGCGTTTCTACAATATTCGTTTTTATCGCAGGATTGTAGTCAAAATAGATGTAAGCCGTGTTTTTTATACTTTCCCCTTTGGGTATCACGGATTTGGGCTTAATACCAAATTTTATAAAGCCGTGACTAAATGCTTCATTACTGAGGGAGTCTGGCAGATAAATAGGATTAAAATCGAATACCAAGATACGACCTTCTTTCACCGTAACTTTATAAGGATGACTTGATGAAAGCATACGCAAGGAGGCAATATTTAATTTGTCGCTAAGTGTATCTTCTATACGTACAAAATCGGCAGGATAATTACCTGTATTTTGGAAACGAATGGTATATATCAGCTCTGTATTATCGCTAATTACTGAGGGGGCCGTTTTACTGTTCTGAAAACTGACTTGTTTATCATTAGGATCAAAAGAACCAACAATGGTTTGTATGAGTGAATCAATATTGTCTGATTTAAATGTATCTATTTCAATAGGTTCAATACGGGCAATATTTGTAATTTGATTACCAATTCTTGCCCCGATATTTGTTTTAAATGCAAATTGAATGGTTTTACTTTCTGTAGGTTGAAGGTTTGTAAATCGCCAAGTCACAATTTGATTGCTATTACTAAAAGGAGCGACCGAAGATGAAACCAAGCTTTGATTGCTGTCATAAGCAAGATTCAAGGTTCCGTCTTTGGGCACAGACCCAATATTTTTATAATTTAAGATATAGGTATTATTGAAACCTGGACGGGGCGGTGTCATAGCTGTTAGATTTACACTCAAGTCATTGACATTGGGGGTCAACCGAATAGCAAAATGTTTACCAGTATCGCTTCGGGTAACAATATGAAAATTAGGAACATAACTGGCATAACGACTATCGTAAGTTACTGATAGGCTATCTGTTGTATTAATATCATACAGCAAATTATAAAATCCCGTTGAATCTGATAATGTAAAAGCACCTGTACGTTTAGAAGAAATTTTAGCAATGACAGGCGTTTCATCTGCATCTTTGACATTATTATTATTTTTATCTACATACACAAAACCCGTAACCGACCTCAAAACTATGTCTGATAAATCCCTTTTATATACACTGCCCGATTCGGTAAAAGCAAATAACAAGCTATCCGTTTGCAACAGTCCTGTTACATTTTGATCCTCTAAGCCCCTACTAAAAGGCATCCAAAATTTTCCAGAATCCACAGTTATATAAGGAGTTTTATATACTGCAACAAGCATTATTTTCCCTTTTGGTACATTTGTTTTTTTGACAACAACCAACATATTTGCGTCGTCTGGCGACGGCACTGTATAACTACTTTTAGGCATCGGAAACTTAAAAGTTGTAAGTGTTTGACCATAATTTGATGTATGGGAAATACTGCCTAAACTATTACCAAACCATAAATCGTCTGGCTGCGAAAAATTGAGCAGCGAGTAATCATACGTAGTGGGTATATCTTCATAAGTACCATCAAGGGCTACTTTTATCAGTTTTATAGTACCTGGACCAGTAAAACTATAAGTAATGATGTGTTTATCGCCAAATAATATTGGGCTATACGTTGCGAGAAAAGCACTATTCGGAACGACAGTCCATCTATCATAAGGTTTTTGTGTCGAATAATATAGTTTTTGTCCCAATGAAGGCGTACTCAATACAATAGTATCACCTTTTTTGACAAAATTGCCATAACTTGGTATAAAAGAAATGGTATCTATGAGTACATTATTAACATACCTGCCTGTAATAGAGCCACCCGTAGTTGGATTTATCAATCCTGATTTAGCATAAAAAGTGCTGTCATTAAGACGGATTTTTTCAAAATAGAAAGGATAATCAAGGCTTGGTTTCCAATTTTCTCCTTTGCTATCAGAAACCAAATGTAAATTGGGTAAACACGTTTTGTATATCAAACCACCATTAGGCAATCTATCAATTCTATTAGTCATATTCAAATACTCCGAGTTCAATATCAATTCGGTATTATAATAAGTTATTTTTTGGGTTAATAGGTTATAACCAAAGTTCATAAACTCACAAACTTTGAAAATAGCAATAGAATCTCTATAATAAGGTTTAATGCTTGTCGAATATTTAGCGATTTCATTAGATTCAAACGTCCAATTTCGACCTTTATCTGTACTCGAATAAACGCTACCATTTGAAATACCATAAAGTTTATTTTTGTACATATAAAAATTAGGCGATTCAGAACCCCCTTTTGGTAAAGGGAAAGAACTGCCTATAGGATACCACGTTTGAGAGAAATCTTGAGACAAAGAGATGCTTGATACTCCTGTTGAATTACTGTAAACAGTACTTAATAATGAATCAGCTACTATTTCATAATTTGAAACACTGGAGTTTTGCAAGTCTTTATTTACTACTTGTCCATTATGAAATTTAATCTGTAAGGTATAATAATCACCAGAATATTCTGCCACATCTGTAACTTTTAAAAAAGTTGGGTAGCGCACATATTCGCTGCTTTTATTTTCCCATGTTTTATTGCCTTTATTATAACGCATTACAATAAACTTGCTAACACTCGACCATACATCTGTCGAAGCATATCCATCCGCATATAAGAAAATATAATCTTTTGTCTGTATAAAAGTGTAGCTACTTATCCTATGGATGGGAAGTTGTGTCTTTTCCCATGTTGTGCCAAAATTAGGCGTAGAAACAATGAACAAGGAATCTGAATTGTTAAATGGCGATACAGGAAATCGTTTAGACATAAAAGCGAATATACCCTGCTCGTTTACAAGACTGCTGTTAACAAATAAAGTATCACTTGCTTTAAAAACATTAGGTCTAATTGAACGCCAATTCACTCCATTGTCTTTTGAATAATTAATGGATTCACCGCCCGATGAGGTTAGAATCGTATTATATTTGCTAAAAATGACTCCATTATGAGATGGTAATTCACTCTTTCCAATAATTTGTTTCCATTGAGCATAGGAAGGTATTTGAAGAATCAAAAAGAACAGAATAAATAGTGTTTTAAATTTTTGCATTTTAATAAAATTAATAAAGTATTAGTTAATTTAAGTTGCGTTACATGAAATTTATAGCATTTTAAAGAAATTTGGATTTCCCTTTACTGTTTACGTAGAAACGAGCCATTTTGTTTTAAAAGTATAGATAAGCGCGTGACATAAAGCTATTTTCATTTAATGTCAAACCGTTGTATATAATGTATAAATTGGCTTGTCATGAAATAGGTCGAATATAAAAAAATAAACCCGCTGGCGTCAGTCTTCCAAAAAACACCCCACAAACCAACAACAACGAACGGCGGCGCTTGATTCGGTTTTTTAACCGAATCGTACTATCCTGTGGGTCTCCGACCCACGTAAACGACATGAGTTGCTCTACTCCTCTTTTCAACCAACTCGGCACGTCGGAAGTGCTGTCTGAAAATCAAGCAAAAGTAGAAAATAAACAAATATCACTTGCCAGCAAGTGAGAGTAATTTACCTTCTGATTGACACGATTGCTTCTTTGATTGGAACGATTTGCCTTTTGATTGAACCGATTGCTCGTTTGATTAGAACGATTTGCCTTTTGATTGAACCGATTGCTCGTTTAATTGGAACGATTTGCCTTTTGATTGGAACGATTTCTCGTTTGATTGGAACGATTTGCCTTTTGATTGAACCGATTGCTCGTTTGATTGGAGAATACGTGACGACAGTACCTAATTTATATATGGTAATTGAAAAGTAAATAAAAATGCCTCACTTCAGAAAACCGAAGCGAGGCATTTTTTTATAGGCGTTTCATTACTGGATTACATATTCTTAATGACTTCATCGCCAAATTCAGAGCATTTCAATTTTGTTGCACCTTCCATTAGGCGTTCAAAATCGTAAGTCACGCGTTTAGCCGTAATTGATTTCTCAATACCTTTCACGATCAACTCACCTGCTTTTTGCCATCCCATATATTCGAGCATCATAACAGCAGACAACAAGACAGATGATGGATTGACAACATCAAGTCCAGCATATTTAGGTGCTGTACCGTGTGTGGCTTCAAAAATCGCATGACCTGTCACGTAGTTGATGTTCGCACCTGGCGCAATGCCGATGCCACCGACTTGTGCGGCCAATGCGTCAGACAAATAATCACCGTTCAAGTTAAGCGTTACAATGACATCAAAATCTGTTGGGCGTGTCAAAACTTGTTGCAAAGCAATGTCTGCAATTGCATCTTTCACCAATATTTTACCTGCTGCCAACGCTTCTTTTTGCGCTGCATCGGCTGCTGCGCCACCGCTTGCTGCTTTGATACGGTCGTATTCCTGCCAAGTAAAGACTTTGTCACCAAATTCGTTTTCAGCAACGCCATAAGCCCAGTCACGGAAGCCCCCCTCAGTAAATTTCATGATATTGCCTTTGTGAACGATGGTCAAAGACTTACGACCATGCTCAATACAATATTCAATCGAAGAGCGAACAATGCGTTCTGTACCTGCTTTTGACACAGGTTTGATGCCCAAACCAACCATCACATCATTCGATGCGCCTTTCAAATGTGCTGCTTTGTTGTATTCTTTAACTTTTGCAGTTGTACCGAAACGGATTTTATCAAAAGCTTTAGGGAAGTTCTTTTGCAAAAATTTCAAAACTTTAGCCGCATCTTCAGAACCAGCCGCATATTCGATACCTGCATAGATGTCTTCAGTGTTTTCACGGAAAATAACCATGTCCACGAGTTCAGGGTGCTTCACAGGAGAAGGAACGCCTGTAAAATAACGGACAGGGCGCAAACACACATATAAATCGAGGATTTGACGCAAAGCCACATTGAGGGAGCGAATGCCGCCGCCAACAGGTGTTGTCAAAGGGCCTTTGATAGCGATGAGGCGGTCGCGGATGACGTCAAGCGTTTCGTCAGGTAACCAGTTACCTGTTTTGTTGAAGGCTTTTTCGCCAGCAAGGACTTCTTCCCAGACGATTTTCTTTTTGCCTTTGTAGGCTTTTTCTACGGCTGCGTCAATGACGCGAACAGATGAACTCCAGATATCGGCTCCTGTACCGTCGCCTTCAATGAATGGGATAATAGGGTCGTTTGGCACTTTCAATTTGCCATTTCTAATCGTAATTTTTGAACCAGTCATGTTGAATGAT
This sequence comes from Saprospiraceae bacterium, assembly GCA_031367705.1. Taxonomy (GTDB): domain Bacteria; phylum Bacteroidota; class Bacteroidia; order Chitinophagales; family Saprospiraceae; genus JAAFJT01. The sequence continues at coordinate 54,807 of JANLQI010000161.1, forward strand.
GAGTTTTTAATAGAAGAAATTTCGTTTTTTTATAAAATGGTAATTTAGTATTAGGAGACCACAGATTTGTTGAATCTGTGGTCTCCTCTTAATAATTACAAAAAATGCTTATTTTACTGAGGGGGGTAAAAAAGCAAGGCAAAGATATAAAAGTCTAAGTGTTGACCCTAAAAATATTGAAAAATATCGCTTTTTAGAATGATATTTAAGGCTTTTCGACGAAAAATCAATCTATATAAACCACTTTTCGTAAGAAACGAAAACCGATGGTGAGCTCAAATGTCAAATTGCGGATGCTTTGTTCTGGTATTGTACCGATGGCTTCTCCAGTGAAAGGGTTGGTACTGTTGATATTAATCGCAGGTTGAAAATATTGTCTCGATATGTCTGGATGAACATTCAATTCAATAAAACCACCCATTAAATCAGTAAATGGAAATTCATAACCACCGCTTAATGTCAAGCCATAGTTGAACTTTTTAACAAAATCCTTAGAAGGGTAATAAAGGGAATATATGGAAGGCAAATTAGCATTGTCACCTGGTAAGTTGTTGTTAATCGTGTATTCTGCCCGCAAACCAAGGGCATAATAAGCGTTTGGCGTGTTCAAAACACCACGGCGTTTGACACCTACGATAAGTCCAAGGTTGTTGAATACAAACTCTTCTTTAAAACCAGGTATTTCTACCAATTGATTCGTTTGGTAATTGACGGTTACACCACGCTGATAACGCCGCGCATGTCCCCGCGTATGATAACCTATTTGAGCAAAAAGAACAGAAGTAGGGTCATCGGGTGCATTTTCAATGGACAAAGCGCCATGATATTTGAAAAGCAAACCATTATTGTAGCTGCTGCCACCGTCGAATCGTTGATTAGCTGCCGTTAAGCCACCTTTAATAGAGTAGGCTACGCTTTGAGCTGTTATTGTTTTTATGGAAATTAATAAGAAAACGATAGTTAAAGCTTTGATTTTCATTTTTTTTGAATTGATAATTTATGACTTATAATATTTAGCTTAGACCAATCAGTGGTCTAAAAAAATCAACTTTCAGCAATCACTTTGCCATCAATGGTCAACCTCAAAGGCATACGTTTATAGCGTAACATGAGTTGCATAACCGCCACCACGTCTTTTTCACAATAGACAGCAATGCGTTCGACATCACCCTCTTCGTGAAAAATGCGCCCGACTTGCGAACCGTCAATATCATCTTTAGGCGATGGGAAGCCAAAAGTAGCGGCGAGTAACTTGAGAGATGTATAATTTTTACCATCACCAAATTTCCAAAGATCCATTGTATCAAGCAAATGTTTGGTTTCCCAAGGCTTTTTGCCCGTTATGTCAAACATTTTAGGGAAAGGCATTTGATGAATCACCATACGACGACAAATATATGGCACGTCAAACTCCTTAATATTATGACCGCACATAAATTGTCGGTCGGCATTATTATAATGTTTAACCATTAATTCCGAAAATTCTTTCAGCAAAGCCGCTTCATCTGTTGAAGCATAAGACTTTAAACGGACAGATAAATCGCCTGTTTCTTTATTTCTTACAAAAATGCCGACTGAAATGCAGACAATGCGCCCGAACTCGGCGTAAATACCTGCTCGTTCATAAACCTGTGCAGCATCTTCATCTGTCGTTTCATCTTTTGGTTTTTTCAGTATTTGAGCCGCTTTGATGTGCCAAAGCTCTTGCCAAGTCTCGTCGAGGTCGCTATACTGAGGGGTCGCTGGAGCGGTTTCGATATCGAAAAAAAGGATGTTTGTGATGTCAATAAAATCAAGCATAATCGTATATTGTAGAATTTGAAAAAGAAATTTTATCTAATTTTTTATTTTTTTTTGAACAATTAAGGTATTGATAGTCAAGTAGTTAAAAAGAATAAAATTATTTTTTTTGAAAAAAACAATCAAAAAAAATAATAAAGTGCAATTAGGTCACGTTTGTATAAACAAATTACTAAAAGACATGCACGAGGGGACAAACCTACGCTTTCATTCTCATCATTGAACAACTTACATTCATTTTTTATTTAGTCGTATAATACATAAAAAAATCAACTCGAATATCGGTTTAAAACTTTACAATTTTTAAAAACGTACAATAGATTCCATTACATTTGTGGCAGGCGCAGTCATATAAGGTAACTTGCAGAGTATATTGCGATTTTATAAATACAAAAACAAAAACATTTATTCGTAAAAAAACAATTTAAAACAGACAGTTATGGCTTATCAAAATGAAGGCTCTGATTCAAGAGCTAAAAAATTATTGCCTTGGGCAATCGCAGGTATCATCGCTTTATTCTTGACAAACATCGCCACTTGGGTCAGTTTGAGCAATAAAAAAGTAGAATCAACGACATTGACGACAGAACTTAAAAAAGAAGAAGATCTCAATGTACAACTTGAGCAGCAATATAAAGATGCTGTCGCTCAATTGGAGGAAATGAAGGGTAAAAACACAGAGTTGAATTCCCTCATTGACGCTCAAAAAGAGGAGTTGACCAGACGCAAAGGTCAAATTGCGGGCATGATTAGTAAGAAAGATTACAATGGTGTCAAAGCTGAATTGGCGCGTTTCAAAGCAGAAGCGGATGGCTATGTTGCTAAAATTGCTCAACTTGAGCAAGACAAAAAAATGTTGGGTGAGCAAGTCACCGTCTTAACAACGGAAAAGACAAACTTACAAGACAACTTGACAAAAGAGCAAGCGGAGAAGCAGCAAGTCATTACGCAAAAAACAGCTGTTGAATCTGAAAATGCTAAAATTCAAGCTGAAAAAGCTATTTTGGCTAAGAAAACAGAATTGGGTTCTGTTGTAAAAGTAGCGCAACTTTCTATCCAAGGTTTCAAAGTACGTGAAAGCGGCAAAGAAAAAGAACGCACACATGCTAAAAACATTGACCGTTTGAAGTTCTGCTTCAGAGCCGTTAACAATCAAGTCGTTGACCCAGGCCCTGAAACGTTTTATCTTCGTATCATTGACCCAACAGGTGTCGCTATTGCAACACAATCAAGCGGTGGTGGTGTCTTGAAACTCAAAGACGGTAAAGAAGTTCAATACACAACAACGAAGGACATTGAATTCAAAAATGAAGGCGAAGACGTATGTGCTATTTGGGATGCTAAAGGCAATACCAATCTTGCAAAAGGCAAATACACCCTTGAAGTCTATAACAAAGGCTACTTGGCAGGTACAAATGCCTTTGATTTGAAATAAGAAATCATATTGATAAAATATTTTCAGACTTGTTCATAGGGTTAAAAGCAGTGGGTGACGTTTAGTCATTCACTGCTTTTTTTTATGCCAACAGCCGAAATGTTTTCCGATGATAAGGCGTTACACCACATTTCAAAATAGCCGCCCGATGCTGTTTTGTTGGATAACCTTTGTTCACATTCCAAGCGTACTCGGGATACTGAGGGGTCAAGTTTTTCATCCAATCGTCTCTATAAGTTTTCGCTAAAACAGATGCGGCAGCGATTGCTGCAAATTTTAAGTCCCCTTTGATAATGCAATTAAAAGGTATCTCTAAGCCATAAGGTTTGTAGTATTTGCCATCAATCAGCAATATTTCAGGCGTTTTTCCAAGTAAATGGATAGCCCTATTCATAGCAATATACGAAGCATTAGCGATGTTGTGTTCATCTATTTCCGCTTCAGTTGCATAAGCAACGCCATAGGCGAGGGCTGCTGTTTGGATAATATCACGCAGTTTGTAGCGATTTTTTTCAGTCATCATCTTAGAATCCGTCAAAATATCGTTGTTGAAATCTTTGGGCAAAATGACCGCTGCTGCAAAAACAGGGCCTGCCAAACAGCCCCGTCCCGCTTCGTCAACACCTGCTTCTAAAAGATGGGCATGGAGGAAGGGCGCGGGTTTTACTTTTGGATACACTTCTTTTTTTATCACTTTTTGTATTTTTTTATCAAATTCTGAAATTGCGGTTGCTGTCGAAACATGTCCCAACGTTTATCTACAGCATAACGTTCAGCCGTAATGCCTTCTGTCGGGTTTGGGTTTTGTAATGCCTTTTCGATAAAGGCATAAAACCGAGTAGTATCGCCCGTTATCGCCATAATTTCGGCATACGTATCTAAGGAATTACCGTCTTGAGGCTCTGCAAATAGTGCTTTTTTAAGCGCATCTTCTGCCGCTGCGTAATTTTTTTTATCCATATAATAGTATGACAAATTATTATAAGCAAACGAGACATTGGGCAAAAGGGCAATCGCTTTTTGATATTTAGGTAAAATATCAGGCGCATTGAGGTCCGTTTTTTGAAGCAAATAAGCCCAGTTGGCATACAATAAACCCATGGCTTTTTGTTTATCCAAAAACAAACTGCTCTCGTTTTTCTTTTCAATTTGCGTTGCTAAGGTGGTCGCTCGTTGCGCAATAGGGCGATATACTGAGGGGTCTACTTTGTCATTTTCTAAACGCAACACTTGTGCCATGAGAATATTGACGGTTTGCACATCCGCCGCTAAATCATGGGGATAGGCGCGACGCAATTCATCTGCCTTCGCCAATGCGCCTTCAAAGTCTTGTTGGGCAAGCCGTAAAGAAGTCCAACTCATACACCATTGTATGCGGTCATAGTTGTAGGTAGGGCTCTTTTTTTTGTTATTTAATTGAAAATCAATCTCTTGCAAAAGCATTTCGGCTGTCGAAAAGTCTTGTTTATTCATAAAATAATAAACCAAATATTGCGGATTGGTTTGCCGAATTAGGAAAACAGCCGCTTCGTTAACAAGGCTATCGAGGTTGTTTTTATTGATATTCAAAGCAGAATGTGTATCATCGGTGAGGTTCAAACTGAGCGAAAGGTGGTTGCTGTCACGGGTAATATGTCCTTTAATTGTATTCTCTTTTTTGCCCAAAACGACTTTGCCGAGTTTGAAAAGAGACTCCAAATCAAAATAACCTGCACGACTGCCTGAACTGAATTTCAAAGTCGGTTGTGCCACAATTTTGCGATATGCCTCTGGATTCTGCTCATCAAAATAGTCTTTTGAAAGGATATTGTGCATTTCCGTGATGATTTTATCTACAACAACTTCGCCCGAATAACCCCGTTCAACCAACTGAGGCGGCACGCTGAATGGCTCAAAAATATACGAGTCGTTGTTATACGCCTTGCGAAATGCCCATAAAATCCAAATAATGAGCATCAAAATCAACAGCCGACCCGCCAAACGAAGGATGCGGTCGAGGTTTTTAACAAAAATTATAAATTTTGAATCCTTAGGCGGTTTGTTATCGGCTTTCATAAGTTGGTATTTGTTTTTTTTAATGAAAGGACAAAGATAGAGACAAAGGCAAGAGTTTTTAAGATAAAGGTTTTTAAGATTTTTTGTAAAAACGTTCTCTTCTTAAAAAACAGATGGTTAAATAACTAACATTTAAAATTCGTTCAATATATTTACAGCCAGAAAAATGACTGAGGGGTATGACAAAACAAGAAATAAAACAGGCGTTAATCGGTATTTTTTTATTAGCTGTATTGGCAGAAGCCTTGTGGCTTTATGAAATTGTTGTCAGAGTTGGCTGGGTAGGTATCGAATGGTTGAAACAGGAGTTGTATTCAGTTTTGGGCATATCTATTTGTGCAGCAACAACTTATGTATTGCCTTTTATTGTTAAATATAAATTGATTAATGGTAAAGTGATACTTACGTGGCTGACTTTTATCTGTCTTAATATTGCGGTCTTTTACTTCGGTGAAACGGTGTTGAGAAAACTATTCTCGCCACTCATAGCCCTTTTGTCTTTTGGCGAAAGCCTGAAAATACGCCTGTTTGGTCTGTTTGCTGTTGGTATTTTCGCTTTTGGCTACTATCAGATTACGGATAAACTTATCCTAAAAGTACGTAAACAGCAAGTCATTTTATTTTTACTCGCCGTTGTTTTGATGTTCGTTTTAGGCAATATGACCGTTTTTGTGATACGAGGTTTTGGGCAGGGTAGTAGTCTGGTTGATGCCGTCAAAATGGGTTATCCGCAGTTTTGGATTTGTATTTTGCTCGGTTTATCAAGTATTCTAACGATTATGTATTTTTCAGAAGAAGAAGTGGAGACCACTGATTAAGCTGATTCGACTGATTTTCACAGATTTTTGTCATCCCGAAGGAAACTTAAAATCAGCATAAATCAGTCGAATCAGTGGTCTAAAGAAATATCAATTTTATATCAAAGTCTTGAAATACTCGCCAAATTCAGCAATTGTCATCGCTCCTTTGTCGCCGTCGCCTTGTTTACGGACAGAAATCGTACCTTCTGCTACCTCTTTTTCGCCAACGATAAGCATCAAAGGAATACGCTTCATTTCTGTATCGCGGATTTTACGCCCGATGGTTTCGGCACGGTCATCAACGAAACCTCTGATGTCATTTTCGGCCAATTTGTTCAAAACGTCCTTGGCATAGTCGCCAAAACGGTCAGAAATCGGCAAAATCGCTATTTGGTCAGGTGCGAGCCACAACGGGAACTTACCTGCACAATGCTCTGTCAAAACGCCAATAAAACGTTCCATCGAGCCAAAAGGCGCGCGGTGAATCATAACAGGACGGTGCGGCTGATTGTCTGCACCGATGTATTCCAATTTGAAACGTTCAGGCAAATTGTAATCCACTTGAACCGTGCCCAATTGCCATGACCGACCCAATGCGTCTTTAACCATAAAGTCGAGTTTTGGACCATAAAATGCCGCTTCGTCGTATTCAACAGTGGTTTTCAAGCCTACTTTTTTAGTTGCATCAATGATGGCTTGCTCGGCTTTGTCCCAATTTTCTTCAGTACCCAAATACTTGCCATGTTCAGTTTGGTGACGCAATGAAATTTGAGCGGTGTAATTATCGAAGCCCAATTTTTCCAAAACGTACATTGTCAACTCTACGACGTTGATAAACTCTGATTCAACCTGTTCAGGCGTACAAAAAATATGCGCATCGTCTTGTGTAAAGCAACGGACGCGGGTCAAACCATGTAGTTCGCCCATTTGTTCGTAGCGATAAACAGTGCCAAATTCAGCAATACGGACGGGCAGTTCCTTATAAGAACGTGGTTTATAGCCAAAAACTTCGCAGTGATGCGGGCAGTTCATGGGTTTCAACATAAATTCTTCGTCCATACGAGGCGTTTTGATGGGTTGGAACGAATCCGCACCATATTTATCCCAATGCCCCGAAGTCATATAAAGTTCTTTTTTACCAATATGCGGCGTAATGACGGGTTGATAACCGCGTTTGAGTTGTTCTTTTTTCAAAAAATCCTCCAAACGTGTCCGCAAAGCCGTACCACGTGGCAACCATATTGGCAAACCGGCACCCACTTTTTCAGAGAACATAAACAACTCCAACTCTGCACCGAGTTTGCGGTGATCCCGTTTTTTAGCCTCTTCCAACATGAGCAAATAGTCTTTCAACTCCTGTGCTTTCGGGAAAGTGACACCATATATACGTGTCATTTGCTTACGTGTATCGTCGCCACGCCAATATGCACCCGCGACTTTCATCAACTTAATCGCTTTTATCCCCTCAGTAGTTGGGATGTGGGGACCTTTGCAAAGGTCGGTGAAATCGCCTTGTGTATAAAAAGTGATGTCGCCATCGTTCAAACCTTCCAAAAGTTCGAGTTTATACTCGTCGCCTTTTTCAGTAAAATACTGAATGGCATCGGCTTTTGACACATCTTTGCGGACGTATTGGCTTTTTTTACGTGCCAATTCAACCATTTTCTCTTCAATTTTTTGAAAATCGTTGGTCGAAAGTGATTTTTCACCCATATCGACATCGTAGTAAAAACCTGTCTCAATGGCAGGGCCGATGCCGAATTTAGTGCCTGGATACAACGCTTCTAATGCCTCTGCAAATAAATGCGCAGATGAATGCCAAAAGGTTTTTTTCGCTTCGGGAGCGTCCCAAGTGAGGAGTTCCAAAGACGCATCTGCGT
>JANLQI010000175.1:0-7008 GCA_031367705.1 Saprospiraceae bacterium
TTTAATTTTGATAAAAAACATAAGCCTCCGAAGCGGTCAACTCAAATCGTAAAACTACCTTTGCGCCATGAAATCACAACGCGCTTTTCTTATCATCCTCGACGGTTGGGGACACGGCTTGAAACGTAAAGCCGACGCTATTACCCTTGCACACACACCGTTTATTGACTCGCTTTATGTCAATTATCCAAGTTCTGAACTCATCACTTATGGTGAAGATGTCGGTTTACCCGAAGGGCAAATGGGCAATTCCGAAGTCGGTCACATGAATATTGGCGCAGGACGCGTCGTTTATCAAGAGTTGACCCGCATCAACCGCGCTATTCGACTTAATGAATTAGCTAAAAATGAGAACTTATTGAAAGCATTGGCTTATGCAAAAGCCAACGACAAACCTGTTCATTTCATCGGTTTGGTCAGCGATGGTGGCGTTCACAGTCATACTTCACACCTCAAAGCCTTGATTGACATCGCTGTTACTGAGGGGTGTCGTGGCTACATTCATGCCTTCACCGATGGACGTGATTGTGACCCTAAAAGTGGTTTGGGTTATATTCAAAACATCACAGAACATATTGGAAATCAACCTTTTAGCTTTGCTTCTGTCATAGGTCGCTACTATGCGATGGACAGAGACAAACGTTGGGAACGTGTCAAATTGGCTTACGATTTATTGGTCAAAGGCGTTGGTGAACCCGTTTCAGATATTGCCGCAGCGATGCAAAAAAACTATGATGCAGATATAACTGACGAGTTTTTGAACCCGATGATATTGAATACTGAGGGGGTCATCAAAGACGATGATGTCGTTATTTGTTTCAATTACAGAACGGACAGACCACGCGAAATCAGTGAAGTTTTGACGCAAAAAGACTTTCCTGAATTTGGTATGAAAAAGCTCAATGTGTATTATGTGACCATGACACGTTACGACGAAAAATATCAAAATGTGCATGTGCTTTTTGAGAAAGACAACTTGACAAATACAATAGGTGAAGTCATTGCAAACGCGGGTTTGACCCAACTACGTGTCTCTGAAACCGAAAAATATCCACACGTTACGTTCTTTTTTAGTGGTGGACGCGAAGCGCCTTTTGTTGCTGAAAAACGAATTATGGGCAACTCGCCAAAAGACGTAGCGACTTATGACCTAAAACCTGAAATGGCTGCCTACGAAATAACAGACAAAACTGTAGCAGAAATCAAAGAAAATCAACCCAATTTCATCTGTTTGAATTTTGCCAATACAGATATGGTTGGTCATACAGGCGTTTTCACAGCAGCGATGCGCGCGGCTGAAGTTGTTTCAGAATGTACTGAACGTCTTATCAAAACAGCTTTGGATTATGATTATGAATGCATCGTCATCGCAGACCACGGCAATTCTGACTATATGATAAACGACGATGGTTCACCTAATACACAGCACTCGATGAATCCTGTGCCGTGTATTTATGTATCAAAAAATGCAAAAGGTAAAACAGTTAAAAATGGTCGTTTGGGGGACGTTGCACCGACCCTTTTACACTTGCTTGGCGTTGCGCCTTCAGCGGAAATGACGGGTGAAGTTTTGATTGAAGGTTAAGTTTTATTAGACACGAATTTCACTAATTACACGAATTATTATCTTTTAGTGTAAAATAATAATTCGTGTAATTAGTGAAATTCGTGTCTATAAATATCATTAAAAAGCAATAGCATGTATCAATATTTTCATTCTAAAATTTTCAAAAAAATCGCTTTTAATTCGTTGATTATCATAGGTTTATCACTTTTTGCCATTTCTTGCCAAAATGATACCCCTTCCCGAGAAATCGGGATACAAGCACAGAATAACGGACAAAAAACAACCTTTTTTGACCTTAAAGGTTATTTCAAAACAGAAATTGACCGTTTGAAAACCGATGTAAAAAAGGTCAAAAAAACAGTGACTCTGAATGGTAAAAGTGAGGAAAAAGTTTTAGAAAACTTAAACTTTGATGAAGAACTCGCGCCTTTTATCGCTTCCGATATCAACCGTCCAGCTTGGTCTGACAATTATATGGTGAAAATTACACCGCTTGGCAATCATGGGTCTATTTCAGAATATTATGCTTTGAAAGACCACCTAAAAACACGCAGCATTGTCGTCAATGACCCGATGTCAAAAGTAGATATGACAATTGATATTTTAAATGCTGATGAAACGGTGGCGACAAAAGCAGAAACGCGTTTGCATTACGACAATCATTTGGGTTATTCTATTTTTACGATTCAAAAATTGATGGGCGCATCTGATACGGTTAAAGTAGATGTACTGTTTTTACAGAATTAAGCCTTGTTTTTTCCATAAAATCAAAAAAAAACATACATGAAGAAAACAAACCAACAAAAATATGAGACGTATGACGATGCCGATTGGGAAAAAGCCTTTTTTGATGAAACCCGTTTTGGCTTTGTTGTCATTCACAAATATCACGGCAAAGGTGAACGAAAAGGTAATTTTCAAATTGCTAAACGATTAGCGTCTTTGGGTTTTATGGTGGAATTGCTGCCTGTTTCTCCTCAAATATCTGTTGATAGTTGTATTGATGAGGAGTTTTGGGAGTTTAAAATGACTTCTGGAACGGTCAGCAGTGTTCAAACTCGATTACGTGAGGGAAAATATCAATCAGATAAAATCTTACTGGTGTTTCCGAAAGAACCGCCTTTGGGTGATATATTACGGGGTATAATTTCGTCAATCAATATGGATAAATCAAGGAGAATCCAAACTGTTGGTTTATTGTTTGATACAGAATTAGTACGTTGGACAAGAAGTGAAATCTTGAAAAGAGACTTTACGAAATTCAACGATTATCTTGATTTATGAGAGCCTATAAAACGCCGAAGGCTGCCCGATAAAATCGAGCAGCCAGCGTGTGTGGTTCCTACACGGATCCTTCTTTATGTTTTGAAGTTGGTGCAAAGTTACATGAATAACACCTAAACTCAAAATAAAGTTCGATATTTGCACCCATATTTTTAAAAATAACCCCTCAGTATTTCTTATAAAAAATTGACAATCAATATATTAAATATCAAAACTATGAAATTTGGTGTTCTCGTTTTTCCAGGTTCTAATTGCGACGACGATGCGGTACGCGTCTTAGGTGATGTTATGGGTAAAGATGTCGTGAAGATTTGGCATAAAGAAACCGTTTTGCCCGATTTGGATTGTATCATCGTCCCTGGTGGTTTCAGTTATGGCGATTATTTGCGCTGTGGTGCGATTGCGCGCTTCTCTCCTATCATGCCTGCCGTTATCGAATTTGCGAATGCGGGCGGCTTTGTTTTTGGCATTTGCAATGGTTTTCAGATTTTATGTGAAGCACATTTGTTACCAGGTGCACTGCTTCGGAATGTGAATCAAAAATTTATTTGCAAAAATGTGTTTTTGAAACCAACGACAAACAACTCGCCTTTAACAGCGGATTTGGACTTGACAAAAGCACTCAAAATCCCTATCGCTCATGCCGAAGGTCGTTTTTATGCAGACGATGCGACTTTGCAAAAATTGGTGACAAATGACCAAATTTTGTTTAAATATTGTGATGCAGAAGGCAATTTTACTGAGGGGTCAAATCCCAACGGTTCGATGCTCGATATTGCAGGAATTTGCAACGAAGGACGCAATGTCTTTGGCATGATGCCGCATCCTGAACGTGCGGCGGAAACAGAACTGGGGAATACAGACGGACGTTTGATGTTTGAAAGCCTTTTGGGGCATGTGATGGCTTAGATTTTTGACCACAGATTTGACTGATTCGACTGATTTACGCTGATTTTGCTTTTTGTCATCCTGTAAGGAACTAAAAAAATCAGCGTAAATCAGTCGCATCAGTCAAATCTGTGGTCAAAAAATTCATCATTCAAATCGTTTCAAACTTAAAAACCCAATGGGCTGCTCGGTTTGCCCTTTGATGGCTAAATCAGATAGAATTTCACCAATCACAGAGGCGAATTTGAAGCCATGACCGCTAAAACCACATGCCAAAATCACATTTTTATGCTTCGGATGATGGTCAATAATGAAGTTTTCGTCGGGTGTATTGGTGTAAAGGCAGATTTTTATGGCTAATACATCGCCATTGGCAGATGGCATATATTTTTCAAGACATTCTCTAAAAGTCGCTTCATCGGCTTCATAAATACGCCTGTCTACATTGTCGGGATTGACTGAATCACCGTGTAAATGGCTGCCCAATTTCAAGCCAATCGGTCCACTCGTATCTTCATTATTCAAAATCGGCATACCGTAATAAAACCCTACTTTGGCGTCGCTGATGCCCCAACAGACGAATTTATCGAGCGTAAAGTCTGCCCAATTCTTGGGTTTTACCCAACCCAAAATCTGCCGCGTGACTTTCAACGGCACGTTTAAATCTTGCAGCAATTTATCTGTCCATGCACCTGCGGTGAAAATCAGCTTTTTTGCCTTGTAATGACCTCTTTCAGTCGTTACTTCGACCCCCTCAGTATTTTCCGTCCAAACAGTCACTTTTTCCCTTGCTTTTAGCACCGCTCCTAATTTTAATGCTTGTTGCAAGTACAATTGAACGCATTTTTCAACCAATAAAAACCCTGCTTCAGGTTCAAAAAGACTTTCCCAATCATCGGGAATGGCATTGAATTGTGGGTATTTCTCCTTCATCTCGCTTATTTCTAAAACATCTAACTTCAAATCATAACGTTTTGCTGATGTTTTTATATTGCCCAACAAAGCATCGTCTTTTTCACCCATATAAAGAATGCCTGTTTCAAAATAGACTTTTTCAAGCGTTTCACGCTCCAAATCTGCCCAATTTTGATAAGCCCGAAGCAATAACGGTACATAATCAGCATGTTCAAAATAGGCTTTGCGAATCAATCGCGTTTGTCCACCATGTGCGCCATTTTCATGAATGAAGTCAAATTGCTCCAAAAGCAGCACTTTTTGACCTTTTTTTGCCAAATGATAAGCCGTGGCTGAACCCATAGAACCGCCGCCGACTATAATACAATCATAAAAGTTGTTCATTTTTTTTGTTATTGAGAAACCCAAATGGTAGAAATCCTATACCAATCTGCAAATCTGATAATTTCAATTGATTTTATTTTGGATAGTAAAAAAAACATGACCCAATATTTTGCGAAGCTATTGAAAATCAATGCTTTGCAAAATCATCATTTATCTTTTATCATTCATCATTTCTTTTAATTCTCAATCTTTCACAATTTAGCTAATTTCACGCTTTACAAATTTCCTAAATCTTACTTTTTTATGGCTGAATTTCGACGTTCATTGGGTTTGTTAGATGCCACCATGATAGTTATGGGTTCTATGATTGGTAGCGGTATTTTTATTGTTAGTGCCGACATCACCCGCAATGTGGGTAGCTCAGGCATGTTGATTTTGGTTTGGATATTGACAGGGGTTATGATGATTTCTGCGGCATTGAGCTATGGCGAACTGTCGGGCATGTATCCAAAAGCAGGCGGCTTATACGTCTATTTGCGTGAGGCTTTTGGTCCTCTCATCGCTTTTTTGTACGGCTGGGCTTTGTTTGCGGTCATTGCGACAGGTACAATTGCAGCGGTAGGCGTAGCTTTTGGAAAATTTGCCGCCTATCTTTTCCCTTTTTTAGGCGAAAAAAACTATTTGATTGGCGATGCCAACAGTGCCTTTAAAGTCAGTGCCGCGCAATTGAATTCCATTGTGATGATTATTTTTCTCACGTATATTAATGTGCGAGGTGTTCAAAACGGGCGTTGGATACAACTGATATTTACACTTGCAAAAATTGGCGGCTTGGCATTACTGATACTTTTTGGGTTTATGGTTGCCAAAGACACCAATTTTTGGCAAATCAATTGGCAAGAGGCTTGGACTTTGCAAAGCCTAAAGATGGACAATGGTGTGTTGGTAAAAACGCCGATTACAGGCACTTGGGCGATGATTTCAGCGATTGCGATTGCCAGCGTTGGCTCTGTTTTTGCCAGTTTTGCTTGGGATAATATCACTTTTATTGCGGGTGAAATCAAAAATCCTGCGCGCAATATCGGTTTGAGTTTGTTTATTGGTGTCACAGCGGTCATCGCCATTTATATACTCACCAACTTCATTTTTTTACGTGTTTTACCCCTTGAAGGCATCGCTTTTGCCGAATCAGACCGTGTGGCTGTTGATGCTGCCAAAAGTATTTTCGGCACTTTCGGTACGGCTTTGATAGCGATTTTAGTGATGATTTCGACTTTTGGCTGCAATAATGGCTTGATTTTATCGTCTTCTCGCGTATTTTATACGATGGCACAAGACAAATTATTCTTCAAATCGAGTGCCGAACTCAACGAAGCAGGCGTACCAGAAAAGTCATTATGGGCGCAATGTATTTGGACATGTTTGTTGTGTTTAAGCGGAAAATATGGCGATATATTGGACTATGTGACGTTTGCGATACTCCTTTTTTACGGTTTAGCGGTCTTAGCCGTTTTTGTTTTGCGGAAAAAACACCCAAATGCGGAACGTCCTTACCGCGCTTTTGGCTATCCTTTTGTTCCCGCTTTGTATTTAGGCATCACCGTTCTGATGGCAATTCCTTTGTTGATTTATAAACCCTTATACACATGGCCAGGCTTGGGCATCGTTTTGTTGGGTATTCCTGTTTATTTTTGGTTGATGAAAGGGGACAAGAAAACTGTTTCTTAGTTTTGATTTTGGCACATTATCGTTTTTAGATAAAAGTCTTTCAAAATAGGCTTTATACTGAGGGGGTTATTAGCGGCAAACGTTTCGGAAACTTTTGAATACCCCTTTCGCTTAAAATTATACTTCTAACACCATCTAACATCTTGTAACCGCTGATTGAAATACGGCTTTTGCACTGCCCAAAAAAGCCGTAAAAAGCGTGCAAAAGCGTGCAAAAAACGTTTAACAATAGAAGTTCATTGACATATTAATTTTAATTAAGCATAAACAATCCTATCCTTTGGATAAGCACCAAAGGTGAC
>JANLQI010000176.1:0-5390 GCA_031367705.1 Saprospiraceae bacterium
TTTGCAAAAAAAATGTCATCAATCTTTTTTTCTGTTTACTATACCTGTTGCAGTGGTATCCGAACAGTCGAAACCGTTCCCATTGCCGCACCTTTTTCAGAAAAAAAAGTACCACCTAAATTGTTTACCCGACTTAAAATATTCAACAAACCCATACTGCTTTTATTTTTAGCGGCTTCATAATCAAAGCCTTTGCCGTTGTCTTCCAAACGCATAATTAGTTGATTACCAGCTTTGTATAATTGCAGAATGATTTTAGATGCTTGAGCGTGTTTCAAAATATTATTCAATAATTCTTGTGCAATGCGATATAAGCCTACTTCTGTTTTATCATTCATGCGTTCTGGTAAATCAAAATGTTCAAATTCAGATTGTACATTGCTGTGTTGTAAACTATTACGCAAAAGCATTTCCAAAGCAGAGACCAAACCCGACGTTTCAAGGCTGGGCGGCATCATCACATGAGCAATATTTCTGACTTCGTTGCATGAGTCATTGAGTTGATTTGTCAGCAATTCAATATTCACCGCTTCATCGGGTGCTATCTTTTCTATTTTGTTTTGTAGGCGATTAAAACCCAATTTCAAGGCGACTAATTCCTGTGCAATGCCATCATGTAGGTCTTTTGAAATGCGTTTGCGTTCCGCTTCTTGGGCATCAATGACGGCATTCAAACCCAATTGATGTTCTCGAATAATAGCCGCATCTAAAATTGCCTTTTGCTTAGACCGATAATTATCATAATACAAATAAGCAAAAGCTGCCAGAGCTAAAAGGCTGATAATCAAAGCAATGAGCCAAGTGCGTTGACGGAAATTTTCGGCTTTTTGCTCCGAAATATCGAGATTTTGTTGCGCTATTTGAGCTTCTTTCTTTTGGGTTTGATATTTGGTGTCAATTTCAGCGACGTTTTTGACATTCTCAGCCTTGAAAATGGAGTCGTTTAAAACTATGTTTTTCTTCGACCAAAACAAGGCTTCTTTATCATTGCCCATTTTTTCATGCGCCAAAGATAGATTCTGATAATATTCGCCTAATGGGTCTATTTGCTTGGTTTCCAACATAATAGCATAACCTTTTTGGGCATATTCCAGTGCTTTTTGAGGTTGGTTGAGTGCATTGTAAGCCGTAGCCATATTGACATAAGGAAAAACGAGGTTGGTATGACGTTTGGCATCTTCTAAATACTGTATGGAACGTTCACAATGCTTTATCGCCTCTTGATTTCTACCTTTTTTGCTCAATAAATGCCCCATTCCGCCTTCAATAACACCCGCAACGAATAGATTTTTGTACTTGATGGCAATGGCAATGCCTTTATTGGCATATTCTAAGGCTTTATCAATATTGCCTGCCATACCATAAGCCGTTGTCAGGTTATTATAGGTGTACATCGTCTTCTTTTCCTCGCCATGTTCCAATCTGATTTTTAAGGTTTTTTCTAAAAATTCAAAGGCTTTGTCATACGCTTTTTGGTCTGAATATAAATTACCAATATTAGCGTAAGCCGAAGCAAGACCACTGAAATCACCCAGTTTATCGCAGATTTCAGCCATTTTAAGATAGTAAATAATGGTTGAATCGGTCTGATAAAACTCTGCAAAACTTGCCCCAATATTGTTATAGTCTTGAGCCATTTCTTTGAGGTTATTCAGCTCTTTATTAATTGCCAAGTCTTGTTTAAGCAACTTAATAGCTCCCATAAAGTCGCCACGACCTTTCTGAATATGTCCTCTCAAATACAAAGCATTGGCTTTAGCCATTTGACTTTTATAAGTGATAGCCATTTGTTCCAATGTGTCAGCACAGGCAACGGCATTTTCTAAGTTAATTTCCATCACTTCATGAGCGATGTTATTGTAAAGTGCAATTTTTTTTTCTGGATTGCTTTCTTTCGCCATGACCAAACGGAGACTGTCAATAATGGTTTGTTGGGAAAGACCAATGCTTGGATTGATGCCCATTACCATAAGGACAATCAAAGTGTAGTAGATTATTTTCATTCTCATAGGTCAGCAGATTAAATGAAAAAAAGATGATTTCCACGCCCAATTGGCTATAAAATTAAAAAATCGTATTGGAAAAACCTAACGAAAGCCCATACAATCTTGGTGAGATGTCAAATTAAGCACCCCCTCAGTAATTTTTCTTATTTCTCTTACAAAATACGCACATCTGCGTAGTGGATTACGAAAATCTACTGATGTTTTAGACTTACAACTACTTGCACCTTTGTATCATCAAAAGCAAATAATGAAAAAAATCATTTTATTAAATTAATTAAAATTCTTAAAATCATGAAATCAGTCAAATTGTTCTTCGCAGCTCTTTTAATGACAAGTATGTTCTCAACTGTTCATGCTCAAAATCCAAACACCAAAGCTGAAGTCATTCAGATGTTCAATGAAGTAGCAGATGCCTTCAACAAAGGTCAAGATGCACGAGGTTTTGGCTACTACACTGAAACGGCTACTGAAATCTCACCAGACGGCACTTTATCAACGGGCAAAGCAGCCCTCAAAGCGTCATGGGATGGGTTTATGAAAATGGTGGACACGAGACCGACTTTTGTTTACACAAACCCTGTTGTTCAGGTACTCACACCCAATGTTGCAGTTATCACTTTTGATTCAGAAGCAGATATCAAAATTCAAGGACAACAAGTCGGTGGTAAAAGTAAAGGCATTGCTGTTGTGCATAAAATCAATGGTAAATGGTATATTGAATCAGACGCTATCATTCCGATTATGCCTATGCCTGAATTGAATGCTCAAGCAGCTGGTAAAAATTAAGGAAAAGTTGTTTTGTTCTTAAAATCAAATGAAAAACACCCCTCAGTATCGTCGCTAAAATGCGGTTTTACTGAGGGGTATCTTTAAAATAAAACAATGTTATCGTTAAGGAAAGATATGTATTTATTTTGTTTTGTTCGATAGTTATAAGCGTTTGAAGGCAAAAGACTTGCTAAAATGAAAAAAATGGAATACATCGCAAATGAGGTAATTACTCAAAATCCATCCAACCTTTGATAAGGTTACGCTTCCTGTAAATCTCCTGAACGGCTACTATTTTTCGTTCATTTATTAAAATCAATGAAAATGGCAACAACAATATTTCTCTGGGCAAATGTATTGCTCTACAGCTTTCATTTTGCACCTATCATCATGGCTTATATATTGACGTGTATCGTCTCACTGATTTTAGTTTGGACGACCAACAACACGGTACGCAATCTTCTTTTCGCTGATTTAATCATTCTTGTCCACCACAGGCTTGCGGATTTTATCTGACGGTGAAATAGAACTCAAACAAGTTTTTATTCTTGAAAAATAGAGATTTTCCTTATAAAAAGTAGATTTTCGTTACTTTCAGCTTGAAATACTGAGGGGGGGCTCAAAAAGGCATGTCCATTTATAATACATCCTTGATTTCTGCGGTTGATATTGCCTATCATTATGGCTTATGGGCTTGTGAAGTTTTAAGACTACTCAATTTTTCTATTTTCAAACCCAATTGTGATTCCAATACAAATCTAAAATAGAGAAACGAAGTATTATTTTGATTCTATCTTTCCCCCCCTCAGTATAAGACCTCAAAAAGTCTTGCAAGACCACCTTTTTGCAAGACTTTTTTTATAGAAGAGCCTACACTGTACTCACCCGACAAACCCAATAGTTTCCTTGATTCAATTATTGACCACAGGGAAAAAAATAAAATAAATTATTATTTAAAATAGCATATCCATTTCAAAATTTGAATTATATTTGTGTGATAAACAATCTTTTATAAACCAAATTCAATTTTAGAAAATGAATAAATACAAATTACTATCAAGGGCTATTAAGTCCAACAGCTTCTTTATTATTAAGTCAATCCAAAATACTGAGGGGTGTAATATTTATGTTACTCAATCGAAATCTGGAACATCCGTCAAGTGTCAAAAAAAGTATTCAAGTTCGTAGTTTTTTTTTGAATTAATTAAACAGAACAATTACAGGGTTTTCAATACCTTATGTAAGGTAAATTCTCATGATTCATCAAGGAATTCAACATCTACTTTGCTTTTGTTAGGAGCAAGGACTATTATTGCATAAAATAAACTATTAACAAACAAACTTTTCGACACATGGCAAACATTAGACAAGTCTTTCAGACAGTAAAATCTCTCATCATTTCACTTCCAGCTATTGCTCAAATTTTAGACAATTCACGTGTGATATTTAAACAGAACACGTCAAGTGGCTTGATTTTCAAACCTTGTTATTCAAAACACAAAAAGAATAACTACACACCTCGACAGTCCTTCCATAGGTCTGGCGACCATCCATCTATTTTTTAAAAACCTATTTAGCAAACTCAAAATCTGTTTTAAACAATGAATCAAACTAAATTATTTTTAGGGGCATTTCTGCTCCTATGCGTGAGCTATATAGCGACCGCTCAAACATCCTGTGGTTGTGATGTGACTATTACACCAACCACTTCACCCGCTTATCTCACTTATCGCCCGTGGACACCTGGTAAAACAGGGGCCAGTTATTTGAATATTCAGCCTGGACAGACGGTTTGTTTGGCAGCTGGAAATTATGACCAAATTCGATTTGCGGATTTTCAGGGAACGATTGACTCACCCATTGTCTTCAAAAACTGTGGCGGTTTGGTCAATTTAAGTACGAATGATTATCATACGATGACATTTGACAATTGCCGCTTTATTCGTATTACAGGAACGGGCGACAACAGTTTGAACTATGGTTTTAGCATAAATGGTTCAAAATCAGGCTCTTCTGGTTTGGTTGTCAATGGTGCGAGTACAGATGTTGAAGTGGATCATATAAAAATAACCAGTGCGGGTTTTGCAGGTATGATGATTAAACAGGATCCATCATGTAGTCCCAGTTCATGGCGAGACAGTTTTACGATGTACAATATCAAAGTTCACGACAACGATGTGAGAAATACGGGCGGGGAAGGCTTGTATATCGGCAACTCCTTTTGGACAGGTGTGACAAAGTATTGTAGTGGACAAAACATTATTGTTTATCCGCATCGCATTTTAGGTCTTAAAATCTATAATAATATTGTTAAAAATACAGGCTGGGAAGCCATTCAATACGGCTGTTCGCCCGATGCAGAGGTTTATAATAATGATGTTGATGGCTCTGGACAAGCCAATGTGTCGCAGCAATGCAATGGTATTCAGCTGGGTGCGGGTTCTGGTGGTCTTTTATATAATAATACGATTCGAAATGTAAAATGTGGGGCAATTGTCGCCATCGGTTTTGTAGAAAATACCAAAATTTATAATAATCTGATTGTGGGTAGCAGCGACGGTATGTTTATAGATACACGCGATAGTATTCAAAACAACATGACGTTGGTGGTCGCCA
>JANLQI010000187.1:0-17355 GCA_031367705.1 Saprospiraceae bacterium
GTGGGGGAGTGCCAAACCCGAAGGCATCGGACGTGGTATTGCCGTTGGTGAAGACAGAAAATCCATTTCAGCGGCGATTGCAGAGGTGAAAATCGTGGATGGTCAAATCAAAGTGGTGAAAATTACGCAAATCATTGATGCGGGTAAAATCGTCAATCCAGATGGTGTGCGGCAGCAAGTCGAGGGCGCAACGATGATGGCGATGAGTGCGGCTCTTTTTGAAGAAATAAAGATTGAAGACAGTCAAGTGGTGCAGACCAATTTTCATAATTATCAAGTGGCGAAACTGATAGATGCGCCACAAATAGAGGTGATTATGCACGAAGGCGCGCCTAAACCTTATGGCGTTGGCGAGCCGCCTATGTCGCCCGTTGCTCCTGCGATTGCCAATGCGATTTTTGATTTGACAAAAAAACGGCTGCGGTTTTTACCTTTGCAGAAGGCGCTCGATGAGTTTGATAAAAAGTGATTTATTGAACGCTGATTGGGCTGATTTGCTTGATTGACGCTGATTTTTTTCTTTTAAAATTTATGATTATGTTTTTAATTTTTGAACTAAACACAACTTTCCGCAAGTTTGAAACTTGCGGAAAGTTTTTGGCGTTTTCGCTCCTTTTTTCCTTCATTTTTTGTAAAAATGATAAAGAAATCGGTCAATCGCTCGTGCTAACACCGACGATTACGGTTGTGAAAGATACAACCGTAAAGATTGAAACCCATTCAATTCCTGTTTTTGATACCATTTTTAGAGGTATGCTTACTGTTCAAGGCGGGTATACTTTTGTGGGTTCAGATTCAAACGGTTTGCAAGTCGAAAACCCGCGTTTTTGGATTCATGTGCAGCCGTTTTTGATGGATGTCAGCCCTGTGACGGTGGGTCAATTTCGAGCATTTGTGAAAGCGACAGGCTATAAAACCGAAGCAGAAAACTTTGGAAATGGCGGTTTTATTGACGAAACGTCTGATAAAGCATGGATTTTGAAGGAAGGCTGCACTTGGACATTTCCAGAAGGAAAGGACTACCCTGCGGCAACGGACAGTCTGCCTGTAACGCAAGTGTCTTGGAACGATGCGGCGGCTTATGCAAAATGGGCTGGTAAACGGTTGCCCCATGAATTGGAATTTGAACACGCTGCACGCAATGCACGGAATGACCAAACGCTATATTCGATTGGCAATAGTTTGAAAACAGCAGATGGCAAATGGCGGGTGAATATTTGGCAAGGCAGTTTTCCGTATAAAAATTTCGTTGAAGACGGTTATAAATTCGCTTCGCCTGTCGGTCATTTTGGTAAAACGCCTTTGGGTTTGACGGATATGACGGGCAATGTCTGGCAATGGTGCAGTAACGGTAAATTCAACTATGCCGATGTGCTGGAAGTCTTGAAAAATGGAGGAAAAATAACGGAATTGGACACTGAAAAAGCGCAACGGGGCGGCTCTTTCCTCTGTGAAGCGACTTGGTGTCATGGCTATCGGGTGTCGGGTCGGTCGTTTACATCGCCTGAAACATCGCTTTTGCATGTGGGGTTTAGGTGCGTGAAGGATTTATGACCCCCTCCCCGAAAGAATCGGGATTTCGTTCCTCAACAGTATTTCGGCTTAATTTGGTTCAAAAGTATCTTAAAATGTCTTCAACCCGATTGAAAACTTTATTTTTCAATAGATTTTTACTTTTGTCAGCATTTTCGATAATTTGAATTGAAACGCCACCAACTCTTCCTTGAAGTAGTTGTTCCGTTTCTTTGATTTCACATTTTGTATCCGTTTGTTGTGTTATTAAAGTGGTGGGTTTCAATACAGATAGAGGGCTTATTTCAATCAAAGGTTTTATTTTTGAAGAATCTGTTGTTTGACCTTTTGCTCCAAAACTTAAAAATACACCTAATAAAGTGGCTAAAAATCTTGAAAATAGATGAGATTTTGGCTGTGGCAGATTATTTAGCAATAATCTATCTGTCTGAAATGTGCTGAAATTGCCACATGTATTGTCTTGATAGTTTTTGAAATAATCAAACAATTCTTTGTCAGACATTTTTTGAAAATCAATAACGACTTTTTGGCACGAAGCACAAAAACGTCCTTGTTCAACGATGGTTAAATTGTTCCAATCCTGTGAACATGGTTCTGAAATCGTTATTTTAATGCCTTTTATCATGGGTTTTATATTTTGTAATACGAATTCATTTCGTGTTTTTGCAAATTTAATCAAACAATTAGATATTTAAATAAGGTAATTATTTAACTGACACAAATTTCACGAATGTTTTTTATAGACTTTATGCTCCGTGCCTCAAGTATAATAATACTTATCTTTTAAATTTCGTGTAATTTGGGCAATTAGTGTCCCCCTATATTGTAAACTATGGAACAAAACGGCATTTGGTCAGAAGACCTCAAAATTAGGGCTTTTATGGTGGATAGAAACAGGGAAGCGAATCTGGTGTCTATCCAAAATATGTGTCAAGAAGTGGCGGGTAATCATGCCAATTTTAGGCGATTGGGTTATGCGGATATGCAGGCGCAAGGTATGGCTTGGGTGCTTAATCGCTTGAAAATAAAGGTTTTACAGTTTCCAAAATGGACGGAAACGGTGACGGTTAAGACGTGGGTGAGCCAAATGTCGCCGTTTTCGCATCGGCATTTTCAGATTTTATTGCCGAATTCTGTTGAGGAACGAAATCCCGAAGCAATCGGGGAGGGGGTGGTTTTAGCGAATGTTTATACGATTTGGATTCCGATTGATACAACAACGAAGCGACCAAAGCGCATAATGTATGACTTGCCTTTAAATACAGTGGATTATGATTGTGAAATACCTGAAAAGTTGGGTTTTACTGAGGGGGTGCTTTTTTCAAGTGAAAGGGTTGTTCAATATTCCGATTTGGATATGTTGGGTCATGTCAATAATGCTAAATACGTGGAGTGGTTACTCGATGATTTTTATAGTAATGAGAGTAATGTTAAACCCAAAACCTTAGAAATCAATTATTTAGGCGAGGTTTTTATGGGAACAACGGTTCAGTTGTTTTCTCAAAAAAAGGAAGATGCTGTCTTTTATGTTTTGACAAATAAAGAGAATGGTAAGGAGGTTTGTCGGGCTGTATTAGGCATCTGAAACTATTGACGGGGTGAGTCAAAATTACCCCGTCAGTAACTTTTACCCATTAATCTCTTTTCGGAGGCGGTTTTTTTTCATTATTTGGCATTAAAACATGCTGCACGGCACCTGCCAACATTTTATCCAATTTAGCTTGTTGTTCAGGCGTACATATTTCCTGCACCTTTTCGAAGTGTTGATAGGTCATCAACTCAATTTGCTCTTGTAAATGACCGATGACTTGGATGGTGGAGTCCAATGAAGCGGTTTTTTGAGCGTATAAAACCATTCGTTTTTCGGCAATGATTTGCAAAAGGCTGTCATGAGTGCGGTGATGCTGCCTCTTTAAGGTGGTGAAAGTTGCTTGCTGGTCGCTGTTCAAATTGAGTTCTTTTGATATTAAGTCACCCTTTTCACCTTGAGGACGGTCAAGGTGTGGCGGTCGTGTAAACCAAAAGAATAGGAGAGTGGCGACATTGACAAGCAAAGCAGCCACGACGATATATTTCAATCCGTTATTTTTCATTGTGAGAAGGGTGTTTGATTGTCAAAATAGGTTTCGTACAGCACTTTTTCTGTGTTTTGGGTTGGCACTTTTGGTTGCTCATTTTTATAAAAAAGAACGATACCGATGTTAAAAATGCCCACAATGAGTAATAAAGCAGAGCCAACAGCAAGTTGCCGCCTTGTTTGTGCCATTCGGATGCGCTCCGAAACAATGCGTTCACGTACTTGAATGTACATGCCTTCAGGTGCTGTTCGGCGGCTTTGTTTGAGGCTGTTATTGTCGAAATTTTCCATATTTAGTTAGTTTAGGAACAATTGATAATGAATCTGCCACATTCTGGCATTTCCCTTTATTGAGTTAGACCCCCATTTCGATAAAAACTTGCGGTTAGGTCAAATATTTCTGTAAATTTTGTTTTGCGCGAAAAAGCAGTGATTCTACTGAGGGGATGCTCGTTTGCATGACTTCAGCGATTTCAGCGTAGGACAAGTCCTCTAATTGGCGCAAAATGAAGGCAGTTTTCTGTTTATCGGGCAATTTATCAATAGCATTGTGGAGCGATTCAGATAATTCTTTGTTTTCTAACAAAATGCCTGGATGTACAAAGTCCGGTGTTTCATCAGCGGGGGAGAGGTTGAAAATGGATAATAATGTGCCAAAACGCTTCTTTGCTTTCTTAAAACGTAGGTGATTGAGGGCTTTATTAGTGGCGATTCGGTAAATCCAGGTATAGAGTTTTGATTGTGCATTAAAATCTTCGATTCCTAAAAAAACTTCCACAAAAACCTCTTGGGTCAAATCTTCGGCTTCTGCATCCGATTGCACCATGTAGAGAATGGTATTGAAAATGCGGTCTTTGTAAGCTTCAAAAACTTGTTTGAAAGCCGATTCGTCTCCTTGACGCAAAGCTGCGATGATGTCTTGTTCGTTGTACAATGGTTAAACGGTTTGTAATGGCTGCGAAAAGGATTGTGTTTAAAAGACGTTTTCAACGTGTCTTTTTAGTTTTTTATCGAAATGCAAAGGTAATTAAATCATTTCCGCTTAAAAATCATTTCCTTTGACAAATTAACAAATCTCTTTACTCATATCTAAACAACATCTTCAGAATGAAAAAAATAATGACGGCTGCGGCTCTTGTCCTTTTTCTAATCAACATCGTTCATGCACAAGAACCCAAGTTGAAAAAGATATTTAACGGCAAAAATCTAAAAGGTTGGAAAGCACCCGAAAATAATGTTTGGTGGACAGCGTCAAAGGGTATTCTGTTTGTCAAAAGTACTGCTGAAAAGAAAGGGTCTATTTTATGGACAGACAAGAGTTACGTCAATTTCATCATACAAGCGGATTTTTTGATGGGAGATGGCACAGTGGATTCAGGTTTTTTCCTGCGTTCCGAAGATGATCAAGTGCAAATCGGCATTTCTGGCTCTTTGAAGCGAGATATGACAGGTTCGCCTTACATTCCAAAATTGCGTTATCCCGTAGAAGCCACCAAAACGAAAGACGTTTTGAAGCCCAAAGATTGGAATACCATGAAAATTAAATGCGTTGATAAAACCTATACTGTTTGGCTCAACGGCGTTGAAGTGATGAATTATACGTCTGAAAATATCCCTGCGTCGGGACCGATAGGTATTCAATTGCATCCAGGAAATGAGATGTCTATCAGTTTTAAAAACATTCGATTAGCGGAGTTGAAATAAAGGTAATTAACATAAACGGGATTAAACATGAAAAATATTTTTGCGCTTTTTGCTCTTTGTTTTGCGTTACACAATGTATCTGCAAACACTTTTTTTAATGCAAAACCTTGCACTATGGACACATTGCCTTATGCTGAAATTCCAGATTACCCTCCTCAGTATACAGCCGAAAGTGTCGTTGCACGTATGATTGACGGCGTAGGCTTTCGTTTTTATTGGGCTACTGAGGGGTTGCGTTCCGAGGATTTGGCGTTTCGCCCGACCAAAGAATCGCGGACTTCGGAGGAAACAATTGACCATATTCTCGGTTTATCAACTGTTGTGTTGAATGCACTGCGTAATGAAGTCAATACACGTTCAGGCGAGGAAACGTCTCCCCTAACCTTTGACATAAAAAGAGCAAAGACGCTTGAAAATCTAAAAACAGCCAGTGATATTCTCAAAAGTGGCAAACAGAAGCTCGAAGATTCAAAAATGGTCTTCAAAAACGGTGATAAATCAACGGAATATCCTTTTTGGTTTGAAATTAATGGACCGATTAGCGATGCGCTTTGGCATATTGGGCAAGTTGTGACGTTTCGTCGGTCGTCGGGCAATCCATTTAATGGGAAAGCGAGTGTGTTGACGGGGAAAGTGCGGAAGTAACACATCTGGTTATCATTATTTAAAACTATATATTATGAAAAAAATACTCATTTACCTCTTATTCATTTTACCCATCACACTGTTTGCACAAGACAAAGCGCATAAAATTGTAGCTAAAAGTATTAAAGCACATGGCGGTAAAGCCTATAATGATTTTGCGGTTTCCTTAGATTTTAGGCAATTCCACCTTGTTTTGAAGCAAAATAAAACGCTTTTTCAGTATGAACGGACGATGACAGACACGACACAAACGACTTGGCATGATGTGTTGAACAACGACGGTTTTTATCGAGAACGCAATGGTGTGAAAGTGGATTTAGATGAAAGAGACACAAAAAAGTATCATGAAGGCATCAATTCACAAGCCTATTTCCTGTTATTGCCTTATAAATTGAACGATAAAGCGGTTATTTTAAATTATTTAGGTGAAGCCACGGTTGAAGGTCAAAAACAATATAAAATAGAAGTGTCTTTTCAAAAAGAAGGCGGGGGCAAAGACTATCAAGACGTGTTTTGTTATTGGATTAATCAAAAAACATACTTAATTGATTACATTGCTTACTCGGAAGGTGGTCCGCGTTTTAGAAAAGCAACGCAACGGCATACGGCTGCGGGTATTGTTTTTCAAGATTATGATAACTATGAAATCAAGGACAAAAAGGCTTCAACAAGTGACTATGACCGCATTTTTACTGAGGGGGGGGCAAAGTTGTTATCGAAGATTGAATATACAAATTTTAAAGCTGTTAAGTAATTTTAATACTTTTGAAAGCATATTCTATCGTTCACTAAAAAACAATTGAAACAATGAAAATAGCTATTTTAGGAACAGGTGTTGTCGGACAAACTATTGCTGCCAAACTGAATGAATTGGGACATCATGTTATGATAGGCACGCGCAATGTAACGGATACATTGGCGGTCAGTAAACCCAACGCCATGACGGGTGCGACTTTTAGCGATTGGCACAGCGCACATACAAAAGTCGAATTAGGCACATTTGCGCAAGCGGCAGCTTTCGGTAGTATCATTATCAATGCTTTGAACGGTGGCGGAACGATTTCTGCCTTCAAAATGTGTGATGCAGCCGATTTAGACGGTAAAGTGATTATAGACATCTCCAATCCTTTGGATTTTAGCAAAGGTTTTCCGCCTTTTTTGATGGACGGATTGAACAATACAAATTCACTCGGCGAAGAACTGCAAAAGACTTTACCCAATGCCAAAATTGTCAAAACATTGAATACCATGACGGCTATGTTGATGACCAATCCAGCGATACTACAAGGCAATCACACCAATTTTATCTGCGGCAATGATGCCGATGCCAAAGAAGAAGTCATCAAACTATTGCACCAATTCGGTTGGAACGCTGATAATATCCTTGATTTGGGTGATATTACCAATGCACGTGGTACGGAAGCGATATTGCCTATTTGGGTGCGGATTTATGCGCATTGAAGACGGGCGCGTTTAATTTTGGGATTGTGAAGTAGGGGATATACCCCTCAGTAATTTTGATTAAAAAAGGCTTATTCACGTACAACCCAGTGAATAAGCCTTTTAGTTTCCTTTGGAATTATATTACAAATCGATTGTTCGACCTTTAACTTTAGAATCGGGTTGAATAATACCTTCAAGATTCGCAACACCCACATGTGCCTTATCCGAATCAAAGACTTCAAACTCATTTTTATGTAGATTGTCAATATACCAATAATAGGAAGTGGCTTATCTTGGAAAGTAGTTAAGATATTTTTGCACAAGATAGATTAACCTGTTATCTTGAAACCCCAACCTATCAATATTTGTTTTGCTTCGGTTGGAATATCACAACCACCATGTTTCCACGAACCATCTATATTTAGAGCACTTGCATCTTCATCATGCAAATGAATGTGCATTTGTTCTCCTATGATTTTTGGGGTATCAACACGTTTAAAAAAGATATGTGTTAATTTTCTTTTTATCAAATCATTAATTCTATTTGCCGAAATGCCGAATAAATCAGAAATATTCGGAAAGTCGAGCCATTTTTCAAACTCTTCTTTTGTTTCAATACAATCAATCTCTATTCCCTGTTTGTCATTTTTGATAATATGAATAGATGTCTGAAAGTCAGATTGAATAAAGTTAACAATAAGTCTTTTTATAGTGGAGTCACCTATTAATTGTCTTTCAGCAGCTTCGGCTATTGTTGTATCCGTTACAATATCATTCAGTGCATCACAAAAGAAAATATCGTCTTCTGAATGTTTTCTATGTTCTTCATCTTGCCAACTTATTGCTTGATTGAATACAATTCTTTTAAATTTTAAACTTTCATCTCTATCTATTCTATTTATTACTTGATTGAGCAAAGATTCCCGTATTGCCTTATAGTTAAGTAAAAATTGATTTGACAATATTTGATTCATTCCTTTTGCTACAGAAAATATCTCATTGAAGCGTGTTATTGCCGTTTCAAGCTCGTTCAAGTCGCCAAATTGCCCTTTCAAAGAAAGCTCATTGATAAATATTTCCATTTTTAGAAAGATATAAGTGTATCCAAATCCTTATCTGTTTGGTCAAAAAAACCATCTGGCCAGTTTTCTATTTTACCATTGACCTTAATAGGTATTTGAATGAATGGTTGTTTCTCATCGTCTTGAAAATAAAGAACACTTAAATCTGTATTATTTATTTCAAATTCTGGATTAACAGCAATGATTCGAAGTGCGTTCAAAATATGTTCGCTGTGCGATTCTACGAATATTTGAACACCTGTTGCAGCGATTTTTGCTAAAAATTGCGTAAGTCTATGCTGCGCTCTTGGATGTAAATGCGCTTCGGGATTTTCAATAATCAATATTTCACCACTTTGGGCAATTAATCCAGCAACAACAATGGGTAAAATATAGGAGTAGCCAAATCCTACGTTTGATGGTTTATAACGTTCTCGTCCTTGCCGTGTATTGTAAGAAAGTAAAACAACCCCCCCCTCAGTATTTATATTGATTTTTGCCCCATCGAAGATAAAATTAAGCCATTCTTCTGTCTGTTGTAATAGTGTATTCGTATCTTCTCCTAAATAAAGTGCTTCATCTACTTCATCACCTTTCTTTTTTAAAAGGACACTTGCCGTGTTTTCTCCTTTTGCGCCTACCCAACTAAAATCTTTATTAATGTTTTGTATTTCGTAATAGTTTTTGGGACCTATTCTATCAGCTGAAATGAACTGAATGTATCTAAATAAATCTACGAAATCATTATCATTTATTCGAGTTAGGTTTTCAAAAAAAAATGTACTTTCAAAATCATAAATATCGTTTTTTGAAGTATATTTATCACCTAACAGTTTATAATAAAAGGTATCCTTGTTTTTGTATTCTGTTAAATTCCATGTTTTAAAATCTTTTCCATTTTTAATTCCTTCTGAAAATTCATTTACAACAGCAACAGAATCATCAATTTCATCCTGCTTAAATGTATAATGAAATTCGTTAAAGGAAGATGCCGTAAATTGATTAGGAGTAATATCATTGGCTTCTTTCAATAATTTAAAAACAAACTTCATCTCATCTTCATTACTGGCAAAAGAATTTTTAATATCTTCAAAATTTCCTAATTGGACACATGAGCCATTAAGAATAACATAGTTACTCTTTCTATCATAATCAACTGTTTGCTTCATCAACAAAAGAGATTGCAAGAACGTAGATTTTCCACGCCCGTTGATGCCTGTTAATAAATTAAACCTACTTAGCGGGAAATTATGTTCTCCTTGAAAGCATTTAAAATTTGTGAGTTCAATTTGACTTATCATTTTATTATTGTGTATTTTCCGATAGTATTAAATTTGCGAGTTTAAAACGTGTAAAAACACGTTGTTTACTACCCGTAGCAAAACGTGTAGCATCTAAATATTCATTATTCAAAAGTAGTTTTTTTGTAAAATTTTCCCATAAAATTTCTGCATTTCTAATTGGAAAGTTCTTGTCAATATCATAGAATTTCGAAATGAAGAAACAGACAGATTCCATAACTGCTAAATTAATTCTCCCGCGTGTTTGTTCCGTAGGTATTCTAAAATTTTGCCACTCAAATAACTCAAAAGAAGTTTTCATTACGTATTCAAATTCTTTTTCCAAGTCGTCTATTTTTTCATTACTAAAACTATTTATTCTACGCATAGCTGTTTCAAGAAAATCACTCATATTTGTATATGACTCGATTGGCAATATCAAAAATGATAAATAGCGAAGAACGGCTTCTCTATCTTTCATCCGGTCAGGTTTGATGCCATAACCTATTGCTTTTTTAAAATAATCTTTTTCAGATAGTCTTTTTAATAATTCAGTTGACTTCCCTTGAAATATACAATGTCTGATTTCTTGCCTTTCTAATTGTGTTCCACCAGTATTGATCCTATAAAAAATATCATAGACAACTTTAATTGAAACAGAAGGTTTAATCAAAAAAACGAGCATCTTTTTGTCTTCTATTTTTGCTTGAAGACCATTCCCGAGCTGTCCTAAATCATCGAAATTTCTACCATTTAAATTTCTTAATACATTTAATCCTTGTAACTTAAACTCATTTTTAAGGAACATTCGTAACGTTGTTAATCGTTGTCGACCATCTACAACAATTAAATCGCCCTTTACATTTTGATTCAAATAAAGAGGTGGAATAGGAAAATTCAAAATAATAGATTCAATAAATTGACTCATTTCTGGTAGTTTCCAAACAAAATTACGCTGAAACTCTGGGTCAATTTTTATCTTACCTTTATCCCATTTACGAATAACAAGTTCATAAACTGTTTGTGGCTCTTCACGAACATCAATATCTTCTTTTGTAGGGTCATAAGGATACAAACCGCCATCTTCTTCTGCATCTTGCACTACTGTATCCGCATCTGACTCAATTATTTCTTTATCAATTATTTCTTCCATAAAAACAGATTTAAAATATTAACAACAACAACAGTTATTAATGAATAAACGCAAATTTAGTATCAAACGTTCAATAATTTACCTTTTGGTGTGAAAATGATTAAATCCATATTTCTATGGATTTCCATTCAGGTTCTTCTATTTACGTGCATCCGTTTTCAACGCTTCGAACCCTGAAACAACGTCAAAAAGCTCTTCATCAATCGAACTTTGGCGCAAACGATGGAATTTTCGAGTCAAATTGTCGAGCAATTCCTCAATGTTTTTTTCGGCGCGTTGCATGGCATCTAAGCGGCTGGCATTTTCTGAATTTAAGGATTCGGCGCAGGCTTTGAACAACGAGACGAAAAGATATTCACGGATAAGTGCCAACAAAGTGGTTTTGTCACTGCCTAAAACTTGCGGTATTGTATTGGTTGCCCATAGCTGTTTTTCATAAGATTGTCGCCATTTTTCATCTAATGGCAATAATTTCTGAATGGCAGGGGCATAACCTGCGCCTTGTTTGGGTTGATTGTGAAAAATATAGAACTCATGGATGTGTCCACGGTCGAGGCTTTCTTCGCTGTTTACTAAAAGTTGTTCAACAAGCGACGTAATGGCATTTACGGAATTGGGAACGGTAAACAATTTTGTTGTATCAAAACCCGCATCTAATAAGCGCATTTGAACACGCTCGCCAATCGCCCAAACGACTTTTTTACCTTTTATCTCTTTGAGTGATTCTAAGACAAAATTTGATAATGAATCATTGAATTGCCCAACAAGTCCTTGGTCAGAACCAAAAACGATGGCGCATACGACCTTTTCATCGTTTTGCTTTAGTTCAAATTTATTAGCAATTGTCACCGCTTTTTTTTCATCAAAATACGCAACGATGCCCAAAGAAACGGTGCGGTAGTAATCATCGAGTGACTTGACCGCTTGCTCGTATTGCCCGATGTTTGAAGCTGCCAACGCTTTCATGGTGCGGACGACAGATTTGAGGTCTTGTGCGCCGCCCGATTTTCTACGCAAACTTTCTAAGGTATCCATTGTTTTTGATTTGTTTTTAAAATACCCACCTCAGTAGAGGGTCTAATCTTAGGAAGATTTAAAATCTTCCTAAGATTGTAAGTTATCTGGAACGTCTTGAAAAGGCGCAAGGATTTTCCCTGCAATTGTTAAAATCGCTGCGCGGTCTTTGTCGCTCAATTCTTTATCGGCAGACAAACGTGTTAAAATATCATCGGGGAAAACGGTATCTAATTGCAACAAAGCGGCTTCTGCTTCTGCCATTTTATCCATCGGAATATTGTCAAAAAGACCACTCGTTAGGGCAAGTAGTTCGACAATCTGTTCAGGAACGGATAACGGATGCAGTTCTTTTTGTTTCAGACAAATACGAATGCGCTTGCCATGTTCGATGATTTTACGTGTATTGTCGTCCAAACGTGTACCAAAACGGGCAAAAGTTTCTAATTCTTCAAATTGGGCATAAGCCAATTTTAAATTACCTGTTATGGAACGATAAGCAGAAGATTGCGCTTTGCCACCGACGCGGGAAACGGATTTACCGACATCTACGGCAGGTAAAATGCCTAATTCAAACAGTTTGGGCGATAGATAAATCTGCCCGTCCGTTATCGAAATCAGATTTGTTGGAATGTACGCAGAGATATTTTGGGCTTCCGTTTCAATAATCGGCAAGGCGGTCAGTGAACCACCGCCAAGTTCTGTACTCAAATGCGTCGCTCTTTCCAAGAGTCTTGAATGAATATAAAAAATATCGCCCGGAAAAGCTTCACGTCCTGGCGGTCGTCTCAATAACAACGACAATTCTCGATATGCGCGTGCATGATGCGTCAAATCGTCGTAAACAATCAGCACATCGCGCCCTTGTTCCATAAAATATTCTGCGATACTCGTCGCCGCATAAGGTGCAATGTACTTCAAACCTGGCGCATTATCCCCCTCAGTAAAAACGACGACAGTATAGTCCATCGCTCCTTTTTCTTTCAAATTGGCAATGACTTTTGCCACCGACGAAGCCCGTTGTCCGATGGCGCAATAAATGCACAAAACATCTTTTCCTTGTTGATTGATAATAGCATCAATCGCAATCGCCGTTTTACCCGTTTGGCGGTCGCCCAATATCAATTCACGCTGCCCACGACCAATCGGAATGAGGGCATCTATGACTTTTAAACCTGTTTGCAAAGGCACATTGACCGCCGCCCTGCCCATAATGGGCGGCGAAGGACGTTCAATCGGTAGCCGTTTCGTTTCAACAATCTCTCCTTTGCCGTCCATAGGTTCGCCCAATGGATTGATGACCCTTCCGATTAAAGCATTGCCAACGGGTACGTCCATAACACGACCTGTTCGCACCACTTCATCGCCCGCATTTAACTGCGTATTTTCGCCTAAAAGGATAACACCAATTTCGTTTTCATCAATATTATAAGCGATACCCAATAAGCCATTCGGAAATTCTAAGAGTTCTTCAAAACCAACATTCGGCAAACCTGAAACTTTGACAATGCCTGTTGACACACTCATAACAGCACCCGTTTCGCGGGGTGCGAAGGCGAAAACGTGGTTGTCGTTACCCACGTTCAATTGCTCGAAAGTGTTATCAATCGTTATATTTAAGTCGTTTACAGTCATTTTTGAAAATTCATCATTTATCATTCATCACTCATCATTTCTTTATGTTGTTTCAGAAACATTTTTTTCAAGCGAATTGACGTATTCCGAAATGCTCCAAGCCAATTTATAGCCGTTTGTGGTCAATTCAATACCGCTTATGAGTTCCTGTTTTTGTTCAAATTGAAAAGACGTATTTGCACCCAAAATGTCAGTAACAGCCTGTTTGATAGCCGCTTTTTCTTTGTCGGGCAATTCAAATGCGCTGCGTACAAGGATTGGATTTGTATCAGATTTGAAAGCCGCCATGAGTCCTTGCATCTCTTCTTTGGTCAAATGCTTTAATTTTTTGATAAAAACAAGCGTCGCTTGTTCTTCCAAACTTGTAGAAGCCATCTCGGACAAAGTCTTTCTTGTCAAATTTAAGACCGCTTGTTTGGTCTTTTGTTCAATGCTGCTTTTTAGGTTTTCCTGTGATTCTTTGAGCGCCTTGTCTAATTTTAATTTTAAAGTATTGGCTTCATTCCGCACTTCTTCGAGTTGTTTTTGGCGTTCTTCATTTGTTTCAGCGACCACTTTGTCCATCAAGGCTTTTTTATCATTGTCAAACGTTTCATTTTTTTGTTTAAAATCCGCTTGTTCTTTCTGCGCTTCAGCTTTTTGAGCTTCTGCACTTTCCAATTGCGCCTTAATCTTATTCTCACGCGCGTCAATTGCATCGAGAATCGGCTTATAGAGAAACCGTTTCAGTAACCACACCAAAATGAAGAAGTTGAGCACCTGGGCCAATACTGTGAACCAATTTACTTGCATGTTTGAGTTATTTTGCGATGACGTGATTCCAGAATGGATTAGCGAAAATGAGTATCATAGAAACCACAAAACAATAAATTGCCGTTGATTCTATCATCGCCAAACCGACGAATAAAGTCCTTGTAATCGTTGGTGCCGCATCGGGCTGCTGTGCCAGTGAATTTAAGGCAGACGATACGGCTTTCCCCTCGCTCAAGGCTGGGAACATACATCCGACGCCTGTTGTGAGTCCTGCGGTAATAATTGAAGCGACTGCAATGAGCGTTACATTATCCATTTTATTTTGTTTTTTATATTTTTTTAAAAAAGTACCCCCTCAGTATGAGAACAACTTGACGCAAGTTTCAAACTTGCGTCAAGTTGGTTGCTGTGCATCTGCCACCGCTGCCGTAATATAAACCGTTGCCAAAATACTGAAAATATAGGCTTGAACAACACCCGTCAGTAATCCCAAAGCATTCATAACCACAGGGAATAAAAAAGGCGAAATGCTCAACAAAATGCCGACTATCATGCCGCCACTCATAATATTGCCAAACAACCTAACCGCTAACGCCAACGTCCGCGAGACTTCGCTGATGAGATTAAAAGGCAACATAATGACCGTTGGTTCTATATATGTTTTCAAATAACCTTTCAAACCGCTTTTTTCGATGCCAAAAAATGGCACGGCGATAAAAACGCAAATGGCTAAGGCGGCTGTGGTTGACAATGAACCCGTCGGCGGCTCGTAATAAGGGAAAATGATGCTTATATTGGCAACGGCAATGAACAAAAACAGCGTGCCGATGAAACCAATATATTGTTCAGGGTTCTTCAAACCCACTTCTTTTATCTGACCATTGATGCCTGTGACGACCATTTCAAGGAAACATTGCCAACGTGAAATCTGAATGTCCGTTTTGAGTTGCCTTGTTATCAAACGGGCAAAAATTACTAACATAAGCATCAAAGCCCATGTGGTCACAATGGTCAAATTTAGGGTAATAAAGCCCTGTTGCCAAAAAATCGTTTCGTCGGGACTAAGCTTCATGATGGGCTTCTTTTTTTAATTGAAAGTGCTTTTCTTCATACGATTTTGTAAGATACAAAACGATAAAACGGGCGGCAATAAAACCAACCAAACAGGCAAGCATACGTTGCCAATTGCTGCTCGATAGGTAATAAAACCCCAACAAAGTAATACTTACACGAAACAGGAAACTGCCCAAAAACAACAAAGCGGGCGTTTTGGATGCAACCGCTTTTTTGACCGTCCACCACAATCCGCCAAAAAACAATGCGCCTAAAAGCAAACCCGCTATCAAAGCGGCTACTAAATTCAATAAGTCATTCATTTTTTTTATCTGTATTTTGATTCATTTCTTTGTCTTCTTTGGTGACCCAATGCCATGCAATCACACTGCCTATAAACAGACCGAGAATCAATAAAGACAATGTCCACGAAAAAGTTTGTGGGTATATTTTGTCCAATTTTATACCCAAAGTTGCCCCCAATAATGTCGGCACTGCAACTGACCAACCGACCATGCCAAACATACCTAAGCCAAACCAAACGCTGCGTTGGTTTTCCTGTTGGGCTTTCAGTTTGCGGTTTTCTTTATCCGCTATTTCTTGGCTCAACGAATGGTTGTCTTTTTTGTCATCGGTTGCCATTTTGTTATTCTTTTTGAAACTTTTTCAAGTTATGAATAAATCCACTTTCCAATTTTGCCATGACAGTTCTAATTTTTTTCTCACTATCATCTAAGTTTTTAAACTCTTTTTCTACTAATTCATGCAGTTTACCCAAATCCACACCGCCAATGGCATTGCGCACAGATACTAAAACTTGCTTGCCTTCTTTGACCAAAACACCGTCATCAATAGCGATGTATTTGACACCTTCGGTAGCCGTTTCATACATTAAAATGCCCGGTACTAATGCCGCCACACAATCCAATCGCTGCGGTAGCAAACCGTAAGACCCCTCAGTAGTCTCAACCACAAGGCGGCTAACTTGCTCTATTTCTGCATAAACACGATAAGGCAGCAGAATTTTCAACCGCATTAATGTCTTTTCCATTTATTTACTTTTAGCCTTTTCCAAAGCCTCATCAATTGTTCCAATCATATAAAAAGCACTTTCAGGCAAATCCTTAAATTCATCTTTCAATATCCGTTCACAACCATCCAAAGCATCTTTTAACCGCACCTCTTTGCCTTTGATACCACTGAATTGTTCTGTTGCAAAAAAAGGTTGCG
This sequence comes from Saprospiraceae bacterium, assembly GCA_031367705.1. Classification (GTDB taxonomy): domain Bacteria; phylum Bacteroidota; class Bacteroidia; order Chitinophagales; family Saprospiraceae; genus JAAFJT01. The sequence continues at coordinate 16,582 of JANLQI010000187.1, forward strand.
TGAGAAAACGCTCCAAACGCCTTGCGCGATTCACCAAATCACGGTCAGAAGTTGAAAGTTGTTCCAAACCCAACATAGCGATAATGTCTTTAAGTTCTTCATATTGCGCCAGTGTATGCCTGATGTCTTGCGCCAAATTGTAATGTCGCTCGCCAATAATGCCCGAAGTCGCCATTTTTGAATTGGATTGCAACAAGTCAATAGCAGGATAAAGCCCTTCACTCGCCCTTTTTCTCGACAACACAATCGTTGCCGACAAATGCGAAAAAGCATGAACCGCCGCAGGGTCGGTCAAATCATCGGCGGGGACATAAACGGCTTGAATTGACGTGATGGCACCCCCCTCAGTATTCGCAATGCGTTCTTCCAATTTCGACAATTCTGTTTCCAGAGTCGGTTGATAACCCAAACGAGAAGGCATTTGTCCCATCAAACCCGATACTTCCATACCCGCTTGAATGAATCGAAAAATATTGTCAATGAGCAACAAAACGTCTCGATGTTCATCGTCTCTGAAATATTCCGCCATCGTCAAAGCGGCATGACCAATGCGAAAACGGGCACCAGGCGGCTCATTCATTTGACCAAACAGCATGACCATATTCTCTAAAACGCCCGCTTCTTTCATTTCAAAATACAGTTCCTGACCTTCGCGGCAGCGTTCGCCAATACCACAAAACATACTGACACCTTTATTATGACCAACCATATTGTGAATCATTTCAGTCAATAAAACGGTCTTGCCAACGCCAGCACCGCCAAACAAACCCGCTT
>JANLQI010000205.1:0-16977 GCA_031367705.1 Saprospiraceae bacterium
TCGTTATTCGCGAATAACGAGTAACGATTAACCAATAACCAAACCATCATAAGCCAATGCCACATTATTGGGCAGCGTCTTTTGAACGTCTTCATATTTACCCATTGAGTGGCTGATATGCGTCAAAAAAGTTTGTTGTGGTTGTATCCTTTCAATCATCGCCAAAGCCTCTTTAAGGTTTAAATGCGAATGATGAGCATTGTGATGCAAGGCGTTGAGAATGAGCGTTTTAGTACCTTTTATCTTTTCCAATTCTTCCGATTCTATTGATTTACAATCCGTTATATAGGTGATGTCTCCAAAACGGAAACCTAAAATAGGTAATGTGTCGCCATGCCAAACTTCAATGGGTTGAATTTCTAAGCCTTCAATAGTGAAATTATGGTCTTTTGAAATCGTCTCAAACACCAAACGGGGTGCGCCTGGGTAAGGATTTTCACCAAAAGCATAACCAAAACGAGTTGTCAATGAGCCTTGTACTGAGGGGGTCGCAAAAAGAGGCATCCTTTTTTGATGCCTAAAATTCAACGGTCTAACGTCGTCAAGACCTGCCGTATGGTCGTTGTGGTCGTGGGTAAACAGCACGGCTGCCACATCATCTACATCTGCTCGAAGCATTTGTTGCCTAAAATCAGGACCCGTATCTATAACAATATTTTTTCCTTGAAAAGTCACCATACCCGATGTGCGTAAACGATTGTCACGAAGGTCGTCAGATGTGCAGACAGGACAACGACAACCGATAACGGGAACGCCTTGTGAAGTACCTGTACCAAGAAATGTAAACTGCAGTTTTGAGGTGGGCATATTTTAAATTTTAAAAGGCAAATTTCGTCAAATAATTTTGAAAAGTACTCCCCTCAGTATTTTTCCGTCATAACAGTCATATAAATATCCAATAAAGACGAAAAGGAGTTATAAAAAAGTAGAATCAGATTGATTTTCCTATTTTTACGCCTTAATTTTTAAAAAATTCAATACCAAATTATTTCTAAATATGAAGAAAAACATCCTTTTCATCATTCTTTTTACCTCTTGTTTTACAGCTGTTTTTGCTCAAAAGAAAATTACCGTTGAAGATATTTGGCAGAAAGGCACTTTTCGGGTTAAAGGTCTGCCTGGATTCAATTTTTTGAAAGATGGCAAACATTATTCGGCTAATATGGGCAATGTGATTGCCAAATTTGACCTCACAACGGGTCAACAAGTCGGAACTATTTTCGAATCTAAAACCCGTTTTGACGACTATGCGTTTAGTACGGACGAGAGTAAAATTCTGTTCGCAACTGAATCTGAACAAATTTACCGTCGTTCATCGAAAGGAAATTATAATGTGTGGGATGGAAAGACAGCACAACCGCTTGCTACTACTTCAAAACAAAGCAACCCGACTTTCAATCCACAAGCGTCTCATGTTGCTTTTACTTCTGATAATAACTTGTTTGTCAAGAATTTAGATAAAAATAAAATAATTCAAATAACAAAAGACGGCGCAAAAAACCGCATCATCAATGGCTTCTGTGATTGGGTTTATGAAGAGGAATTTTCATTTACAAAGGCTTTTGAATGGTCGCCTGATGGGTCAAAAATTGCTTTTTTGCACTTTGACGAAACAGATGTACCTGAATATACTTTGGAATTTTTCAAAAACGGCGTGTATCCAGAGCCTTATAAATTCAAATATCCAAAAGTTGGAGAGAGAAATTCTATTGTTTCGGTTTGGATTTATGATGTCAAAAAGTGCAAAACACGACAAGTGCAAACAGGGGCAGCGGAATATTTTCCCCGTTTGAAATGGACACCTGACAATCAACTCGTTGTTTTTAAGCTCAATCGCCTACAAAATGAGTTGGATTTCTTATTGGCGGATGCCAAAACGGGCAAAACGAGTCTATTGATGAAAGAAACACGCCCAACTTTTGTAGATGTGGAATTGAACGATGATATGACGTTTTTGAAAGATGGGTCATTCATCAAATCGAGCGAACAAGACGGTTGGAATCAAATTTATCATTACAGCAAGGACGGAAAAATCATCAAACAATTGACCAAAGGTGAATATGATGTCCGCAAAATTTATGGCGTTGACGAAGTACGTGGCGAAGTTTTATATCAGGCATCGAAAGAAACGCCTATGCGTAAAGGTGTTTATGCCGTCAAAATTGATGGTTCTGGCGACCGTTTTTTGTCTGGTGGACGTGGTGTAAACGATGCCGAATGGAGCAGTACGTATGATTATTATGTGTTGACAAATTCAAAAGTGAATGAGCCACCTTCTTATGCCGTTATCGAAAATGGTACTGGAAAAGTGGTTAGAATGGTTGAGGACAATGCAGTTATACGTCGTCAACAATTTGAATATGAAGTGGGCAGTACGGAGTTTTTTTCCTTCAAGACTACTGAGGGGGTCGAATTGAACGGCTGGATGATGCGTCCACAAGGCTTTGATTCGACAAAACATTATCCTGTTTTTATGACCCAATATTCAGGCCCCGGCAGCCAACAAGTCGTTGACCAATGGATGGGCAATAATTATTGGTGGTATCAAATGTTGGTTCAAAAAGGCTACCTCGTTGTCTGCGTTGACCCGCGTGGTACGGGCGGACGTGGCGAGGCTTTTAGAAAAATAACGTATAAACAATTGGGGCATTACGAAACGATTGACCAAATAGAAGCCGCAAAATGGTTGGCAAAACAGTCTTATGTGGACGGTAAACGCATCGGCATTTATGGTTGGAGTTATGGCGGATATATGTCAAGTTTGTGCATTTTGAAAGGCAATGATGTCTTCAAAACCGCTATTGCCGTTGCGCCTGTAACGAATTGGAAATGGTACGATTCGGTCTATACAGAGCGTTATATGCAAACCGAGAAGGAAAATGCAGCGGGTTATAAAGACAATTCGCCCGTCAATTTTGCTGATATGCTTAAAGGCAATTACCTACTCATTCATGGTACAACGGATGATAATGTACATTTTCAAAACTCCATAGAAATGGCAAATGCGCTGATTGCAGCCAATAAACAGTTTGATACTTATTTTTATCCGAACCGCAATCATGGCATTTATGGCGGCATGGCAAGGGTACATTTGTACAACAAAATGACTAATTTCCTCTTAGAAAAACTTTAAATTAATGATGAATGATGAAATATGAATGATGAATAGCTCTTTATTCATCATTCCTATTTCATCATTCATATTTCATCATTTATCATTCATCATTATTGAATTATGTCAGTTCATTCAGATATTAAACGCGTCACTGTCAATACATTGCTCAAAATGAAGACCAGTGGCGAAAAAATCGCCATGTTGACGGCTTACGATTATTCAATGGCACGCATCGTTGATGAAGCGGGTATTGACGTTATTTTGGTCGGTGACTCCGCTTCAAACGTCATGGCAGGACATGAAACAACCTTGCCGATAACGCTTGACCAAATGATTTATCATGCGGCATCGGTCATACGCGGGGTCAAACGGGCTTTAGTGGTTGTGGATTTGCCTTTTGGTTCTTATCAAGGTAATTCAAGGGTCGCCCTTGAATCTGCTATACGTATTATGAAAGAATCGGGCGCGCACGCTGTCAAAATGGAAGGTGGTATCGAAATTAAAGAGTCCATTGTCCGCATATTGTCGGCGGGTATTCCTGTGATGGGTCACTTAGGTTTAGTGCCGCAAAGTATCTATAAATTTGGAACTTATGCTGTTCGTGCTAAAGAAGAGGACGAAGCAAACAGACTGCGCAGCGATGCCAAACTACTTGAAGAAGTCGGTTGTTTCGGCATGGTGCTTGAAAAAATACCCGCAAAATTGGCAACTGAAGTGTCCGAAAGCGTCGAAATTCCGACAATTGGCATTGGTGCAGGCGGTGGTTGTGATGGTCAAGTTTTGGTTTTACATGATTTGTTGGGTTTGACCAAAGAGTTTCAGCCACGTTTTTTACGTCGTTATCTCGAGCTGTTTGATGAAATCAAAGGGGCTATCAGTCATTATGTGGCAGATGTGAAATCGAAAGATTTTCCGAATGAAAAGGAGCAATATTGAGTATTTTCATAACGCAAACGCTTGACTGTCAACCCAATAGTCAAGCGTTTGTGATTTTATATCCCCTCAGTATTGTACATGAAAAAAGCGGTTTCCTAACAGAATCCGTTTTTTTATGTACAATACTGAGGGGGTCAAAAACTAAAAACCCATTCAGCTCTTTAAAAATATATAAAAAAACATAAAACTATTTCCCTTTTTGCAAACTAAAAAAGCAAATTAATGGTTAAAAAGTCAATGCCTTATGGTTATCCTTTCGTTTATATATGATTAAAGGCTCTGCAATTAGAACTTGGGCATAATTTTTGTGAAAATAGGGAGATATCTATGGAAAATGCCAAGATACTAAACAATAAAATCATTTGAATAACTATCAACCAATCGTATCATGATGACTGAAAATCTGAATATAGGGATTGACACTGAGGGGTTAGAAGAACCAAAAGAAAAACGCGTCATTAGCCTGCGCCCTTACCAAATTGACAGCAGAAACGCCATCCTCAATGCTTGGGAACGCGGGTGTCGTTCGGTGATGTACCAATCGCCTACGGGCAGCGGGAAGACGGCAACCATCGCTTCTATCGTAAAAACTTACCATGAAAATGGCTTAAAAACCTTGACGCTTGCCCATCGTGACGAATTGGTTGACAACATCATTGGCGAATATATGGACTTGTTTGGCATCGAAACAGGGGCTATTAAGAGTGGTTTGAAGAGAAATTATACCATTGACCACCAAGTTGCCAGTATTGCAACCTATGTGAATGCCTTGGATTTTGACCCCGATTTGATTATTACAGACGAAGGGCATCACTGTCTCGCAAAGACTTATTTGACCATCTACGCTGCCCATGCGCGCGCCAAATTGCTGATGGTGACGGCAACGCCTTATCGCTTGAGTGGTTTAGGATTTACGGATATATGTGACGAACTGGTTTTGGGTTTGACGGTTGCTCAATTAGAAAAAATGGGTAATTTGATTCCTGCCAGACTTTGGGCTATGACAACCTTTACACATGATCAAATTGCACAAGTACACGTCGTAAAAGGTGAATATTCTGAAACCGAAATGTCTAATTTATTGAGCGAAACGCGGCAAATTATGTCGGTTGTGGACACTTATATCGAAAAAGGGGAAGGCAAACAGATGATGTTGTATGCCACTTCAGTTGACCATTCTAAAAAACTCGTCGAAGCTTTTGAGTGGCGGGGCATCCGAGCAGGTCATGTAGATGGCAAAACGAAGGACAGAAAAAGCATATTTAAGCAATTTGTCAACAAAGAGATTCAGGTATTGTCTAACTGCGAAATTGCGACGGAAGGCAATAATATTCCGTGTATTGAGATTGTTGGATTGGCTCGAAAAACAAAATCGTTGTCTATGTATCTCCAAATGGTCGGTCGGGCTTCACGTCCTTGGGAAGACCAAAAGGCTTATCTTTTATTCGATTTTGTAGATAATTATTGGGAACACGGCTTGCCAAATCGGGAACACGATTGGAAAAGTCACTTTGTCGGTGTGACGAGAAAAGAACGGCAGAAAAAAGACGAGGGCTTGGAACGTCAATTTATGATAGAGTCCGAAACTGGGGAAATTTTCATCTCTAATTTGGCAAAACTGCCCGATGGTTTTAAAGGTCAAATTTTGCAAGAAGTTGACCCACTCGATACCAAACAAGCTGAAATATTGCGTAAACGTCAAGCAAAACTCGACGAAATCAATAGAAAAAAACTAGAAAAAGAAGAAGCGGCGGAAAGAAAAATAGCGGAAAGGCAACGGATAAAAGATGAAAAAGCGGCTTATATTCAACGCATAAAAGATGAAAAATTGGCTGAAATTCAAAGAAAAAAAGATGCCTTAGAAGCCAAAAGACTGAGAAAAATAGCTGAAAAAGAAGAACGTGAGCAACGAAAATTAGATGAAAAAGCCGCTAAATTGCAGAAAATCGAAGACGCTCGTTTAGCAAAAATCAAGGAAGAAGAGGAACGCCAACATAGTTATCGCAGAAGCCGCTTAATCACTAACATTCAATGGCATGCGCGCGCAAAACGGGAGGCTGCAAGCAAGGAGCAGTATCAAAAAGAAAGAGCCGACACTGAAAAACGATGGAAAGACTATTCCATTTTTTTAGACTCGATGAGGGCTAATGGTTATTCTTGGGATCTTTACTATAAAAAACAAGAGGAGCAACGAGAAGAAACCAAGGCGGAAAAGGCAGCCAGTAAGCAGTTTGCACAATTCCAAAGGATGGAAGTGCAGTTTGAAATCGGCATTAGAATGTCGCATCGGTTTAAATATGCTCTCGAACGTGTCTTTGATTTTTGTTTTAGTAAACGCTATACTTTGCCTACTTTGGCGCAATTGATACAAATAACAGAAATTTACTGGACGACTGAGGACTTGTTTACAAAAGAACAGTTTTATGACGCTGTCGCAGAAATGGAAAGGATATATCGCATACAGTTGATGCCAGTGGAAATATCAGAAGAAAATGTCGTTGACGGTGTTGAAATAGGGTAAAATTAAGGCTGAATACTGAGGGGGTAAAAATCCTAAACGTGTAACACTGTTTTGAGTGCTACACGTTTTTTTGTCAACCTATTTCCGTAAATCATTGTTCATAAAGTCGAATCAAGGGATTTGCCTTTTTTATAAGAATAACAATTACATTTGCTACGAAAAATGACTTTTAGGAAGCAAGTACCCCCTCAGTATCAGACTTAAACTTTTACCAAATAAAATGGATATTAAAAAAAACGCACTTGATTTTGCGAATACGCAAATAGCCTTTTCCAACAAAACAGATAAGGAACTAAAAAAAACCGCTTGGCTATTCGAAATGATGAATAAGCCTTTTTTAGTTAAATGGGGTTCTAATTTAGCCGTGAAATCGGTCAAATTGGGCTTGCCTTTTGCTGAAACAGTGATAAAAAACACCATTTATGAACAGTTTTGTGGCGGCACAACCCTGCTCAATGCCTCTCCAACGATTGAGCGTTTGGCGCAATCGGGCTCAAAAACCTTACTCGATTATGGTGTCGAAGCCAGCAAAACCGAAGAGGATTTTAACCGCACGATGGTTGAAAACCTCAATGCGATTGATTTTGGCTCGCGGTCTGTAAATATCCCTTTCATCAGTGTCAAAATTACAGGCATCGCTCGGTTTGGTTTGTTGGCTCGGATTCAACAAAATGCACCGTTGACACATGATGAAGAGAATGAATACTTTACGGCTTCAAAACGGCTCGATGCAATATGTCATGCAGGGCGTGAAAAAGGCGTTACGGTTCTCATTGATGCCGAAGAGTCTTGGATTCAAGATGCGATTGACCGTATGGCAAATATTATGATGGCACGTTACAATCGAGATAAAGCGGTGGTTTTCAATACTTTCCAAATGTATCGACACGACCGTTTGGCTTTTTTAAAAGAGTCACACACCACAGCTAAGGATAAAGGTTTTATACTCGGTGCCAAGTTGGTACGTGGTGCTTATATGCAAAAAGAACGCAAACGTGCCGAGGAAATGGGCTATCCTACACCTATTAATCCCGACAAAGTGGCGACTGATAAAATGTATAATGATGGCTTGGTGTATTGTGTGCAACACCATGAGCAAATTGCTGTGATGAACGCTACACACAATGCACAAAGTTCCATTTTACTCGCAGATTTGATGGAGGAAATGGGTATTCCGCACAATCATCCGCATTTTTGGTTCAGTCAACTGTATGGTATGAGCGACAATATTACTTTCAATTTGGCAGCCGCAGGTTATAACGTGGCGAAGTATATGGTTTATGGTGCGGTCAAAGACGTTGTGCCTTACCTCGTCAGGCGAGCCGAAGAAAATACTTCTGTCACAGGCGATGTTGGCAGAGAATTGGGCTTGGTGCATCAAGAGTTGAAGCGGCGAGGGCTGGAATGAAATATGAAATATGAAATATCATTGACATTACAAAGTAGAATTAGGTTAGACACGAATTAGACGAATTTATACTAAATTGAATTATTATTTTATTGTTATATCCTAAAATAGGTTGAAAACCATTCGTGTAATTTGTGAAATTCGTGTCCGCTAAGAAAAAAAAATACAGTATATTTGTTCATAAAAATCACATAATAAGATGACTGCAACACTTATATTAGAGCCAAAACAAAAAATTTACACAGTCGAAGAATATTTCGAGTTTGAAAAACACTCTGAAATACGTTACGAATATGTAGATGGTAAACTTATAGCTATGCCGGGAGAACTATTACCAAACATCGAAATCAGCCAAAACTGTTTCAGAACACTTGCTGATTTATTTGAAGATAAAGGTTGTAAAACCTATATTTTTAATGCTAAAATGGCTGTAAATATCAACAATCGTTATCGCTATCCCGATGTCGTTGTGACTTGTCAAAAAGAGCCTGATGTGCGTATGATTCAGTTTCCGAGCCTTGTTGTTGAGGTACTTTCAGAAGGCACAAAGCATGTTGATAAAGGAGACAAATTGAAGGAATATCGGACATTGCCCACAGTTCAATACTATATTTTAGTGGATTCGGAGAAGCTTGAAGTAACCGTTTATAGCAGAAAGGATAAACATTGGGTGCATAAAAAATATACCGCATTAGAAGACCTTATACCACTACCCTTTTTTGATATTCAATTACCTTTGAAAAAACTGTATAAAGGTTTAGACTTTTAATCAAAGTGGTTTTTAAATGGATGATTTAGTCTAATTTCATTATTTAAAACAATCATTTTATTTGTTTTATAAGTAACAAAAATAAAAATATTAAAAAGATAAGCCAAATATACTGAGGGGTATGATTTTTGCAAAAACTAAAAAGCTACAAAAAAAGGAGTCGTGAAAAACAGCACAGCTCCTTTTTTTATTTGGCGAAAAAATAATTTCAAATACAAATAAAATGTTAATGATGCCGTTTTGAGATATAAAAGTAAAGTGTAACACATCGGGGTTTGGCAAAAAGTTATAGATTTGTCAATACTTGAAAATCATTTTTCCAATTACCGACGACTCTTCAATGAATATGTTGACAAAACTACTGGCTATGAAAAGAATACTCACATTCGCCATCATCCTTTTACCTTTCACTATTTTTTCTCAACAAAATACCTCTGATTCAAAGTCTATTGACCCACGGCTCTATGCTGCCTACGATAAGGCATACGTAGATGATGTGTCACAAAATGACGCATTTTTGCTGAAACGATGGACTTTTTATCTCGATAATGCCTACTTTATTTCTGAAACCTCTTTGAGCAAATCAGGAGCAGAAGAAAACTACCCCTCAGTAAACATCGCAGATTTAGCGCATATCAATATCTTAAAATTAGAGCAAGAACAATCTCTAAAAAGAGATTATTATGCTGAAACCATTTATAAAATCAAGGGGACGAGTAAATATTTAGTCTATTATTCTGGTCGGGCATTTATCGAAAAGTTGAATGACTATTTATCCAAAGACAACGGTTTGAAAAAATAAAGCATCTGTATTAAGTGAAAAGTGAAAAGTGAAAAGTGAAAAGTGAAAAGTGAAAAGTGAAAAGTGAAAAGTGAAAAGTGAAAAGTGAAAAGTGAAAAGTGAAAAACTAAAAGTGAAAAGTGAAAAGTACAAACGGCTGTTTATCAACGATTTATATTTTTCATTTTAGGTAAATCATTTTTATTAAAGTATGTATTTTCAGGTTTTTCAAACATAAAAACGGGGAAAAAATAATGAGTCTAAATCATAACCAATCTAAGTACGTGAAAACGACAAAAATCATCTGGGCTTTCGGGCTATTCTGCTGGGCGTTCACTACGCCGATAACTGCGCAAATCATCATGCGCAATGCCACAGTCAACACAAACACTTGCGGAGCAAATTTTTTCGATAGTGGCGGCAGCGCAGGGGGCTACAATGCCAATGAAAATTTCACGATTACCATCTGCTCTGACGACCCGAGCAAAAAGAATATTTCACTCGGTTTTGACCTTTTGGACGTGAAACCAGGTGATGAATTGTGCTTTTTTGATGGCAACTCTACGGCAGCACCTTCATTGGGTTGTGCGGCCGATTTTGGTCAATCAAGTGCGATTGTTGAAACCACTGCACGCAATGGCAGTGGCTGTATGACCATCACTTTTCGCTCAAATGCGACAAATCAAGGAGCTGGCTGGTTGGCTCGGATTCTCTGTATTCCTTCTTGTCAAACCATCAAATCACAAATTGTGGGAACGACTCCTGCCATTGTTCCTGCCGATACAGGTTGGATAGATGCTTGTGCAAATGTGACCCGCGTGTCATTTAAAGGCAAAGGCATATATAATTTGAATGATATTGCCTACCACCAATCTGATACATTGAGCAAGTTTGAATGGAATTTTGGCGATGGAACACCTGTGGCATATGGGCCCGAAGTGAACCATATTTATACCCAATCAGGCGGTTTTGTTGCAAAACTGACTGTTACAGATACAATTGGCTGCAAAAACATCAACTACATTAAACAAAGGGTTAGGATTGCACCAAAGCCGAACTTTAGTCTCGGTTCAGTTGTCAGCCAAATTTGTGCTGGACAGGAAATCAAACTGAGGGGTCAAAGCCAACGGATTGACACGACGTATCAAGTGTCAACGACGACTAAAACGGATAGTTTTCAATTAGGTCAGGTGCGTTCTGAAAAACTGTTCATACCTGATGATGGGACAAAAGAATACAAAACGAGTGTGTTTTTTACAGATTTCGGACAAGGTCAAATGTTGACAAATATCAACGATTTCAAGCGGGTTTTTGTGAACATGGAACACTCGTATGCCAGAGATTTAGAAATCAAGTTGATATGCCCCAGCCGTCAACAAGTGATTTTACATAAATACGATGTCGGAACACGGAATACCAATCGCATTAATATCGGTATTCCCAATACGAATGATGCGGGTGGTGCGAATGTCAGTAATCCTGCTTTTAACCCTGCTGGAACGGGTCTTGAATATTCATGGACACCGCTTGCGACGGCTACATGGCGTTCCTTTACAACTCCTGCGACCTTCAATCTCCCCGCAGGTAATTATAAAACGGATGACCCCCTCAGTAATTTAATCGGTTGCCCACTCAATGGCGAATGGTCAATCGTTGTCAAAGACCAATTTCCACAAGACAATGGTTGGATTTTTTATTGGGGTATAGATTTTGAAAAGCGGCTTTATCCTAATATTGAGACGTTTAAACCAGTCATCGTCAATCATACATGGTTGAACAACCCAACGGTTACATCTTTTATGGTGGACTCGATTGTCGCACGTCCACGCAATGCAGGTATTGCGAGTTATACCTACCAAGTACGTGACAATTTTAACTGCGTTTGGGACACTTCCGTCAATGTCAAAGTTTTGCCGCCGACCAATGCCCGTTGTGTGGCTTGCGATTTGAATTTTCCAGAAATGAAAGATACAACGCTTTGTACATCGGAGGTATTCGGTACTGTTTTGAATAAATCATCGCTCAATCGGGTCAATACTTCAGTGCCATTTGATGCTTATCCCAATGTGCAACTCGATGGTTCATCAGCGACTTTGTTGAACCCTTATGCGTCAACGATATTGATTCAAAATATTTTTGTACCGACTTTGACCGACCCTATGACGCAGCTTGACTCTGTGTGTATGGATATCAATTCAAACGTTGCGGATGATTATGTTGTGCAACTGAAAGCACCTTCTGGGCAATCTATCCTCTTAAAACCTGACCGTGTGGGCGGTGTTCAAAAGCCGATTCGTAGTTTGTGTTTTACACCTACGGCAACCAGAGCCATTGAAACGGCTGTTTCACCATTAACAGGTGATTATCAACCAGTTGGCGGTGCTGCTACATGGAATACACTGAGGGGGGCCACTGTGAATGGTAATTGGCAATTGCTTTCATCGGTGGCACGTGGTGGGCATATTGATACTTTGACGCATTGGTCACTCACTTTCAAAAGTGGTAATGCTTTGAAATATACTTGGGCACCTGCCAATGGATTGTCTTGTACAAACTGTGCAACGCCTACGGCAAAACCCGCAACAACCACTCAGTATATCGTCTCGATTGTGGATAGTATGAACTGTACGCATACAGATACAGTACGAGTGACGGTGATTGACAGTTTGGCTGCCCCTGCCCTTTCAATTGGCAACCTCAATTTCTCTTGGATTCAGTTTACTTGGCCCGCAGTGCCAGGGGCGACAGACTACGAAGTCAGTATTGATAGCGGTCGGACGTGGATTCGTCCGAATGGTAATTTACAACATACCGTCAGCGGTTTACGCACCCTTCAAACGGTGACTTTAATGGTCAGAGGTTTGGGTGGTGCTTGTGGTTCGCGGACGGCTCGCCTATCGGAAATGACAATGGATTGTATCGCAACGATAGGACGTGGTGCTAATAGAAAGATTTTAGTGGACTCTATTCTTTGCGCTGGAGGTACAAGTCCGTTTGTCAATTTTGCATTTGCCAATGGTGTTCAACCTTTGACTTATAAAATAGACACCTTCACACAGCTTTTGAGTGGTGTTTTTAGGGATAAAATTAAAGCAGGACGGCATGTAGGCATCGTCATAGATGGTGAAGGCTGTACCGATACCCTTATTTTTTATCTTGGTCAACCTTTGCCACTTACTTTACAAAAAACAGTTGACTCCGTAAAATGTAGTAATACGGCAACTGGCAAGATTACGGCGGTGGCATCAGGTGGCACTCTTCCTTATATTTATACACTCAATTTCAGCCCTTTTGGTCGCAATACTGGTGTTTTTGACAGTTTAGCTGCGGGTAAATATTTCATTGAAGTGGAAGACAGCAACCGCTGCCGCGTGCGTGACTCAGCAACGGTTTCGCAACCTCCCCCCCTCAGTATGAACCTCAGCAAACAAGACGTGCGTTGTTTTGGAAATACCAATGGCAACATTCGCGCTTTGGTTTCTGGTGGCAGCGCACCTTATACATATAGATGGAGCAACGGTAGCACATCTGATGTCTTAACCAACCTCGCCGTTGGTAAATACATTATAACATTAACTGATAAAAATGGGTGTCAAAAAATAGACTCCGCCACTGTTTCATCGCCTGCTAAAATAGTCATAACAACTTCGCAAGACTCCGTCAAATGTTTTGGCGAAGCCAATGGACGAGCCAGAGCTCGGGTTACAGGCGGCTTAACGCCTTATATTTTCAATTGGAATAATACACAATTTGACAGTATCGCCACTGGCTTACGCATTGGTATTCAACGTATTACAGTCACAGATGCCATCGGTTGTACCGATACATCAAGTGTTGTGGTTTTACAACCAAATGCCATTCGGTTCGATTCACTCATCAGCGTTCCAGCCACTTGTAGCAACCAAGCGACGGGTTCGGCACGAGTCGTCGTTAGTGGCGGTGTTCAACCTTATCGTTATACTTGGTTGCCAAATGGTGCAACAACTGCTTCGATTTCGAACCTACAAGCGGCTAAATATACCGTAACCGTTAGAGATTTTAATAATTGTTCAAAAATAGATTCCTTGGTTGTCGGCGCAAGCCCACCGTTAGTGGTTCAAGGGTTTGATTTCTCAAAACTCAAATGTACTGGCGATGCGACTGGGGCCATCAATGTCAGAGCTTCGGGTGGTACAGGTGCTTACAGCTATCGCTGGAGTACAACACCTACCCAAACAGCAGATACAGCTAAAAACCTTGCAGCAGGACGTTATTTCGTAACCGTCACTGACCAAAACAACTGTACCGTTTCAAAAGATACAACATTAACAGAGCCGCCACAACTCAATGCCACTATTTCGCAGTTCAAAAATATAAAATGTAAAAGCGATGCCAACGGTACAGCAACCCCCTCAGTATTGGGCGGCACACCGTTCCAAGGCAACTTCCGTTACATATATAAATGGAATGACCCACAACAACAGGACGCAGTAACGGCGGTCAATCTGCCAGTTGGTACATACACCGTCAGCGTCACCGATGCCAATGGCTGTATGGACACCGCCAATGTGACCATTACAGAACCGGCTACAGCTGTGCAAGTTTTCCCTATCCAAACAAAATTGTCTTGTTACAACAGCAATACAGGGGAAGCTCGGGTCAATGCAACTGGAGGCGGTGGTAATTACTCTTATAAATGGAGTAACTTACAAAATACACAGAGCATTACAGGGCTTTCAAGGCAGTTTTATACGGTTACCGTGACCGACATCAATGGTTGCCGAGCAATTGATTCCGTAGCCATTCAAACCTACGATTCCATTAAAGCCAATATAGCTGTTATTCAACCACGCTGTTATAATACCGCAACAGGCAGTTTAGAACTCACTGCAGTCAACGGTGGTGCAGGCAGTAATAATATGAACAATTATTTTTATCGTTGGAATTCCAATCCTGCACAAACAACCGCGCAGGCGATTAATCTCTCTGGCGGTCGTTCATTCACCGTTACGGTAACAGATACTGAGGGGTGTACGCAATCATTTTCACAATACATGGGACAACCAGGGCCTATTTTGCTCTCTGCCTTTTCAAAACCTGTGAGTTGTTTTAGTGGCTCCGATGGTCAAGCGCAGATTAATGCTATAGGTACAAATAACTCCTTTACCTATCGTTGGAGCGATGCAGGGAATCAAACAACACAACAAGCCACCCAACTACCCGCAGGTCGTTTCAGCGTAACGATTACAGACTCAACGGGTTGTAGGCGCGATACGGTTGTAGATGTGACACAGCCGTCTCGTTTGAAAATTGATAAAAAAACAATTGTTGATAATAAATGCGTTGGTGATACATTGGGGCGGGTCAGCTTAACGGTCGTAGGAGGTATGCCACGTTACAATATTTTATGGTCAAATGGCGATACGTCCAATGCCATTAAAAGCATTCGGTCAGGTGTCTATATTGTCACTATTTCAGATGCCAATGGCTGTAAATTGTTCGATACAATCATTGTCAAGTCGCCCCCTGTTTTGGAAGCCGATGTCTCCGTTACACCTGTTAAATGTTTCGGCGACCGCAACGGCACCATTATTATTGATGCTTTTGGCGGTACACAGCCTTTTTATTTCAGTTTGAATGGTAAAGATTTCAATGGCATCAATCAAATCGTCGGTGTCAGAGCGAGTAGTTATGATGTGTATGTCAAAGATGCCAATAATTGTATTTGGTTTGACAATGTGACCGTTGCCACACCACCGCGTTTCATGATCGAAGCAACACCCGATATAACGATTAATTTAGGCGATAAAACCCAGCTTTTCGCCAGCCCGTCCAACAATCGAGGTCCTGTAACGCTCACTTGGAAACAACCTTATGACAGTACATTGAGCTGTTTGAAGTGTCCAAACCCTGTTGCCAATCCTATGTCAACGATTCTTTATGTTGTCAATGGTGTAGATACTGTGGGGTGTCGCGCAGCCGATAGCGTTAAGGTGACTGTCGTGAAACCACGTAATATCCTTGTTCCGACTGGTTTTACACCCAATGAAGACCAAATCAATGATAAACTCATTGTTCATGGCAGAACAGGAACGATTATTAAGGTTTTCCGCATCTACGACCGTTGGGGTGAATTGGTGTATGAAGCATTAGATTTTAAGATTAATGATGAAAACGCAGGTTGGGACGGCAAATTCCGAGGAAAAGAAATGAATACAGGCAAATACGTCTGGTACGTCGAAGCCCAATATATTGACGGTGCAACAGAAATTGTAAAAGGGCATACAACACTCATTCGGTAATAAGAGTTTTGGGTTATAGGTTTTGAGTTTTGGGTTGATACGATGCCCTAAAACTCAAAACCCAAAACCCAAAACTTATAACTCATATTTAAATGAATAAAAAGACCTACATCTCATTTTTAACGCTGCTTCTCATCGTCGTTTCAACGATGAATATGAAAGCGCAAGACCCCTTTTTCTCACAGTATTATGCCTCTCCAGTGCAACTCAACCCAGCGATGATGGGCGTTTTTCAAGGGCAATGGCGCATGAATGCCAATTATCGGCAACAATGGGGTGGCATCTTTTCAGATGTACCCATTCAAACGATTCATGCCGCCTTCGATTACCGCTTGCGGGTCGTTGACGAAGATTATATTGCCTTTGGCATCAATGCCGTACAGGACGAATCGGGCGCATACTCGAAACTCAAATCCACACGTGGCAATTTAGGACTGTCTTATATGAAACAGCTATCCGATACACGATATGGCTCGGCTGACCAGTATTTAGTCGCTGGTATTCAAGTGGGAACGGGTCAATTCCGTACTGGCACAGATGGTTTATGGTTCGATAGACAATACGACAGCACGACATTCAACGTCAACACAAATTTAGCTTCGGGTGAGGTAGGCGTACAATCCAATATGTATATTGATTACACCGCAGGTTTGATGTGGTACTTGGTGGCAGACGACAACAAAAGTTTTTATGTCGGTGCCAGCGCACACCATTTGTCAAATCCCAATATTTCATTTTTGGGCAACAAATCCGAGGCGTTGCGCCGCCGTTTCAATGTCAATATGGGCGGTGAAATACCCATAAACGACGAATTGAGCGTTCTGCCTTCCATGATGGCGACGATACAAGGGCCTTCGATGATGACTCAATTTGGTGCCAATTTCCGTTATTCCAACCACGATTGGGAAGAAGTAGCCGTCCGTGTAGGCGGTGCTTACCGTTTGACGAACAAATACACAGGCATTCTGGGCGATGCCTTTACAATAACAGGTATGTTGGAACTCAACGGTTGGGTATTGGGTGCAAGCTATGATATTCATACTTCTTCAATATTGAAACCGACAAATGGACGTGGTGCATGGGAACTGTCTTTGATTTATGTCGCGCCAGAACGTTTCCCAGTGAAAACAAGTTGTCCTAAGTTTTAAGTGAAAAGTGAAAAGTGA
>JANLQI010000272.1:0-10890 GCA_031367705.1 Saprospiraceae bacterium
ATACATACACATACCGTCGGTAAAATCACGTGAACCAGACACGCCTTTGGCATCCCATTTGGCAACTTCCAATGCCATCTCAATCGCTTTCGCAGCATATTGTTGGTTTGCGGTCAATAAATACGCTTGACACAAGGGCAAAACCATGCGGTTTAATTCATTGCCCAAACCCACAACAGCATCTGACAATATCTTTTTATTCTGATTATCTTCACCTGCAACAGCAGCGGGTTGGGCATCTTGTTCTGTCAATATCTTTTGAGACAATGCTTTATCTGCATCTGCCATGATAACCAAAGCATCTGTCGATTTAGATAACTGTTTGATGTCTTGGTCAGGACTATTCAATAATATACGTGGATGTCCAGACGGTACTTTTGCTAAAAATTGATTCGCCGTAGGCGAAACCATACTCAAAACCTTTGAAGTCACCTTAAAATGCTGAACAGCTGACCATTCTTTACCCGAAACACGATGCCGCCAATACCAAGTACCAACCTCAAGTGATTGATGTGGATTAAAAACAGCACCTAACAACCCCTCAGTATGAATGGTCGTTTGAGCATCAAAAACAGAATCTTGCGACAACTGAATATCATATTTCACTTGCTTACCTTTCTGATAAGCCCAACGCAAAATAGGTGAATTGAATACTACTTCTGTACCTTGTGCAGGTATTGTCTCTTCGAGAAACATGGTGTGAATCGCTTTCTTTTGAGCGATGCCGATGTGCGTACCCGCCAATAGCAGGATACAATAAACTAAGATTCTTTTTAACATGATTTGATTGTGATAAGTGACCCCTCAGTATTTTTTTGGTTTTAACACATAGAAACATAGGGGTTTTCACATAGCGACAGATAGAATTTTCCGAAAACTTATGTGAATCTATGTGAAAGCCTCTATGTTTCTATGCGTTAAAAAACAATTCCTACACGTTATAAAACTGCTCCCAACCTTTACGTGGTGGCGGACCAACTAATAACTGATTGCCCACTTTATTATTGGTAATCTGTTTTGTTTTACTATCGAACATCAGTTTTGTATTGAGCCGTTGCGCCAATACACCCAAAGCCATGACTTGACACAAAGGTCCCGCCACTGCAAAAGATGAGCGACACGTTTCCTCGCCTTTACAGGATTTCAAGAAGTTTTCAAAGTGATTTGAAGGACTTTTAGGCACAAAAGGCAGTTTTGAAGCCATGTCTTTGGCTTTATCTTCTGGTATGATTTGCAACGTTGAGCCGTGCGAACCACCTTTGAAAGTCAATTCTTTTGAATAAATGACTTTACCTGGATACCTTTTTGTGTCAGCATTGGCAGCAGTCGGCGGCGGTATATTACTGGCTCTGACATACTCCCCAAAAGAGTCAGGCAGTTTAGGACGATTGTTGAAACCATCGTACCAAGTGAGGTCAAGGGCTGGCATATTTTTCCGTTTTGGAAATTTAAACACCAAAGTTGAGCCTTGTGGGAATATCAATGGGCTGTGTCCTTCCATATAAATCGGATCTACTTCGGTTGGTAAACCCAATTCTAAAAACTGATGCGCTGTATCAAACAGATGCGCACCCCAATCACCCAATGCGCCATTGCCAAACTCAAACCATGACCGCCAGTCACCATTGATATACCCTTTATTATAGGCTTTCTTTTGAGCTGCCATCATCCAAGTATCCCAATCCAAGGTGTCAGGAATCGGTTGTGCAGGCAAATAATCAGAGACTTTCATGCCATGCCAACGCCGACCATTGTTCATAAAAGCAGTGATTTGCGTCACGTCTTTAATGATACCCGCTTCTGTCCACGCCTTGAATTGAAAGTAGTTTTCTTCTGAATGTCCTTGATTACCCATTTGGCACGCCACTTTATGCTTTTTCTCGGCTTTCATCATGAGGTCAACTTCTTGGAAAGTATGTGCCATCGGCTTCTCAACATACACATGTTTGCCTTGTGACATCGCCAACATCGCTATCGGAAAATGTGAAAAGTCAGGTACACCCGCCGTAATCGCATCAAATTGTTTTCCCATCTTGTCAAACATCACCCTAAAGTCCTTGAATTGTGGCACATTCGGGAACATTTTAATCACCTCTAAGGTGTGCGGTGCGCCCATATCGACATCACACAAAGCAACGATGTTTGCCAAACCTGATTTGTGCATTGCCTTAATGACATCTGCACCTCTATTGCCGATACCGCAACAAGCCAAATTGACTTTGTCGCTCGGTGCAATATGCCCCAATCTTTGACCAAACACAGCGGCTGGTAAGATGGTAAGCCCTGCTACGGTTGTAGCACTCGCTCTTATAAAGTCTCTTCTTTTCATGATTTGCTTTATTTTAATTTTGAAATATTTTGTTTTTTAGTGGGAAGGATACCCCTCAGTATTTTAAGGGTTTTAAAGGCTTGGATATGCTATAGTAACCTAAATCTTAGTCATTGCGAATTTTAATAATTACCTCTTCAATACTATTAATAATTTTTGTTGCAAGTTGATTTGTGATACTTCTTTCTGTAGTATGAACTAACTTATTACGAATAACTAACCATTCCTTCAGTTCACCGATTTGATTATGGTTAATTAATTGTCGTTTATAAGCTAAATCTAATAGCTTATTTAGAGAATAAAGATTGTTTGATTTTTCAACATCTTTATCGAGTTTACCTCTCAATACATCTTCAAAAAGTGTTACCGCAGCAATTACCGCAGCTGCATATTCCTGTTTCTCAAGAAGTCTTCGAGCTT
Organism: Saprospiraceae bacterium; assembly: GCA_031367705.1. Taxonomy (GTDB): domain Bacteria; phylum Bacteroidota; class Bacteroidia; order Chitinophagales; family Saprospiraceae; genus JAAFJT01. Next base: position 2,750 of record JANLQI010000272.1, read on the forward strand.
CACTATTTATCCTTTCTTGAATATTGCCAGCAATATTTCTAAAGTAATTTTCAAAACTCATTACAAACTCATCGACATCCTCTAAGAAATTTTCAGGTCTAATAAGAAAGGAAAATGAATATGCACTCATGAATGGAAAATCATCGTTTAAGGGTCTATCTGAAATAACCAATAAACTTTGACCCATTGATTTGTTCAGTATCATACCTAATTCATTTTTTGTAGAATTCGTTGTAACATCAACAATAATAATAGTAGCCTTATCAATTAAAGAGGAGATAGTCGCAAGTATATTGTCTCCAGATTGTATAAACTCATCAACTGTAATAGGTACAAAATTATAATTCTGAACAATTGGGAAAATGTATTTTTTATAAATAGAAATATACTTAAGTGGAACCGAAAAGAAACATAACCTTGAATAAGTATCGGTATCAAGAGAAAGCTGAATTTTAGTATCCTCATCTGTAACTGTTGAGAAACTAGGAAGTTCCTTATTCCAGAAATCTTTTAGCTCAATAAAAACTTCTTCTAATATTTGCCCGTATGATTTTTTACTATTCGCTGGAATATTAATGATTTTTACACCACGCCTTTCAAATTTAAGAATACTTTGCTTAGATGCTCCAATACTTATTAGAAATGCTGGTCTTCTTAGTTTGCCTAACCTATCTTTTATTAATTGCCAAACTTGCCGAAAGTCGGGGTCGTCAAGACTATAGCCAATAAAAAAACATGTTTTTGAAATAAGGAGGTTTGCTAGAAATGTTGCTAACATTGGATAACGATTTAGAAAACCATCGTAATCTTCTTCTGTTGCAATCAATCTTTTGGGGTGATGTAAATCGCCATGAATTTTGAGTAGAGAAACATCTTTCCGATTAATATTATTTATAGCTAAATGTTCTTCATCAATGATGGGACGGCAGTAAATTCTTGATTGTTCGTATGCATTTTCAATTAAGAAATCAAAATTTGTAGTACAAACAAGTTCAAATGGGATTTTTGAAAAAGCTATATGTGCTTTTCCGGGTTTAATGACTCCAGTTAAAAGAAGTTCATTAAATTTTTCAATCAACTTAGTCCTTGTATATTCCTGTTCATATGTAGAAATTGCTTCAACAGGATTAGTGTAGTCGTAGTCTGGGGGTAAATCTTTTGAAATTAATTCACCTAATTTATTCCAATCAGGCATTTCTTTACCCTTAGGAATATCTGCGTTTTTAGAAAAACCAGCTCCAACAAATGGGATAACTTGCCCCCGTACCAAATCTTCCAAAAAAGGTATTGGAAAATATTTTAGGTATGTATAATCTTTTAACTTCTTTCCGTCAATCATTAGTCAAGTTGTTTTAATATTCAAAGTGTCATTAGGCATTGTACACATCGCACAAATATGCAAAACCGCCATCGCACTTTTATAATTCTCTCCCAATTTAACTCAAAGCAATCCTATGCACATACCGCGTAAACCCCGTCAAATAAACAGTCGGTGCATCCATAGCCGCCACAGCCCCCCTCTGTATAATAGCTTTATGTTCCAATCTGCCTGAACTGAATTGAATCGTATCCTTGCCGACCGTATAAGTGCCTTTGTTTTCTTTGAAAAGGTAAAATACTGATAGGTCATTTATTCCTTTGAAAAAGTGTAGTAGATTACATTTATTCCTTTGAAAAAGTGTAATTTCACACTTAAAATAGAATCATAAAATGAAAAGAAGACTTTATAATGCCTTCATAAATTGGAAAAACACACCCAATCGAAAGCCATTAATCGTACAAGGCGCCAGACAAGTAGGCAAAACTTGGCTCATGAAGGAATTTGGCAAAAATGAATTCGAACAGGTCGTTTACCTCAATTTTGAGAGTAGTGAGCGGCTAAAATCTATATTCGCGCCCGATTTTGATATAAAACGCATTATTTCAATCATCGAAATAGAAGTCAATCACAAAATAGAAAGCGATAAAACCCTACTCATTTTTGATGAAATTCAAGAAGCAGAAAAAGGACTCACGGCTCTGAAATATTTCTGTGAACAAGCACCCGAATATTATATTATCGCAGCGGGTTCATTGCTGGGCGTTTCGATACAAAAAAACACGTCTTTCCCAGTTGGTAAGGTAGATTTTTTGCGCATGTACCCCATGAGTTTCTTTGAATTTTTAGATAACATAGGACAAAATTTATTGCGCGAACATTTAGAAGCTAAAAACTGGCAAATAATTGATGCTTTTCATGACAAATTGGTTGAATTATTGAGGCTTTATTATTTTATAGGTGGTATGCCTGAAGCGGTGGATAATTACATTCGTTATGAAAATTTAAGTACTGTTCGGGATATTCAAGAAAAGATTTTGTTGGGTTATGAAAACGATTTTGCAAAATATGCACCTATCGAAATTGTACCAAAAATCAGATTGGTTTGGCAGACCTTGATAAGCCAATTAGCAAAAGACAATCGGAAATTTATTTATGGACAAATCAAAAAAGGTTCACGGGCAAAAGATTTTGAAACTGCTATTAATTGGCTGACTGACGCTGGATTGGTACTGCAAGTGAACAGTGTAGAAAAACCGACGATGCCTCTAAGTGCTTATGCCAATATGGATTCGTTTAAGTTATTTCTATTAGACATCGGTTTGTTAAATGCCATTGCAAAACTTGACCAAAAAATCCTTTTAGAAAAAAATAATATTCTGACCGAATTTAAAGGTGCCTTGACGGAGCAATTCGTAGCACAACAATTAATCATCAACCATGAAATTTATTATTGGGTTGCGCCAAATGCGACGGCTGAAATTGATTTTTTAATTCAATTTCAAAATGACATCATTCCGATTGAAGTAAAAGCAGAAGAGAATTTGAAATCAAAAAGTCTAAAGGTTTTTGTTGAGAAATACAAGCCAAATACAGCCATTCGCACATCCATGAACCGTTTTCGAGAACAAGATTGGCTGACAAATGTGCCTTTATATGGCGTTTCGGGGCTTTTTCATTAAGGAACAAATGGATACAATTGTATGCACATTACTGGTTTTGTTGGGTTTTGACCCCCTCAGTATTTTGGGGGGGTTAAGGCATTTATATGCTCTACTATGCTTTTACCTTAGTTTTACTCCTTGTATTTCGAGTTTGTCCGCACCATTTAATATACCCATACTACCTATTTTCCTTATTGCAAGTTTGTTATGAATATGATACTTTAACTTTCTTGAAGTTTTCTGTATTTCCGTCCAATTCCAAGCAGGGGCAAGTCCATTAACCAAATTCGTTTCTGCATATTTTGATGCTCCTTTTTCGTTAAAATGTCCAATATGTGATTGGTTAAGTTCATTGTTTCTTAATCCACCAAAATACAATTGAATAAGACCCCATCCTTCTGTTGAATAACGAAAAGTATGACCGTTGCAATGTTTAGGGTCAAGGTCAACTTTTCTAAAAATAGGTTCTCCTTCATGTTTGGGTGTCCAAAGTTTAAATGTAACATCGAATTTGTCGCCGTTATTAAGGTCAAACTTTGAAGCTATTTCGTCAGTCGTTTTATATTCACAAATCTCTTGTCCATAAGGTGAGCTTAAATCGTAAACACGCAAGTCGGTTTCTTTGAAAATGAATTCAAGGATTTCCAATTTATCTGCTTTGTCTGCGAAAAAGTTATATGTCATCTATCAATTCTATTTCGGTTAAAAAAACTCCTCGCCATTTTTCTCTGTCTATTATTTGTTTAACTCTATCAGAAACTAATATTGGTTGGTTAGTACTCGCACCACTTCCAAAAGAATAATTCAGTCTAACAAAGTCTGTTTGGTCTATCAAAAATTCTTTTTTTATTTTAATGTAGTTACCATCTCGAGGAAAGTTATACTTAATTTGACCACAGAAAGGTCCTTCAACAAGTCTACTTTTAATTGCAGTTAGAAATTTTATTGACCTTTCATCTTTGGGCATTTCACAAATTTCAACTTCCAAGTTTTCGGTAAAAAGTCCATCAAAAATATAATTGTCAATGTGTAATTGATACAACCCATCTATTGGTTGTCCCGTCTTATGAATGACAGGTTGTGAAAAAGTAATTCCTGATACTTTCTCTAATTCAAAAGTGTCCTTAACGATTTGTCTCACAAAAATTTGGTCAAATACCCAATTAAGTCCTATAAATTGACTGTGTTTTGCTTTAGGTTCATTTCTAAAACGAAATTCGTTTATTTGTTTCAAGCCAATTGTACAAGTCCGACAAGCATTTGTTGCATCATAGGTTTTGTCAATATACCCAAAATCGCTTTCGGGTTGAGGATACCCAAATTGTCCTGTGATTATTTGATACCAGTTTATTGTCATTTTAATTTGCCTAAATTAAACTGTTGCAAGGCGGGCATAGACATGATTTGTTTCAGTATTGCCAAAGTTGCTGGATGGACTGTGGCTGATTGTAGCATCTGAATTGGGTTTTAGGAATGTGAAAAAGGGTACTACAAAAATTGAGTGTTCGTTCATCGAGATAGCGAATTTGAACAATTTCTGCTTTGAGGGTTTCCCAATCATACAGCCGTATGAGTGCCCACCAATCAGACATTAAGCCACGTGTTAAAACACGCTCGATGATGAAACGACGGTGTTCTTGAGCATCTAAAGCTGTTGCATCCACATCCCAAAAAAGATTTTTAGAAAAATTTACCATTTTATTTTCTATTGTTTTGTTCCTCAAAAATACGAATATACTGACGGGTATCCAAGCATTGATATAAAATAATGGCTATTAACTTGAAACAAGTGAATTTTAACTCAAAGTAATCACATGCCTAAACGGCGTAAAACCCGTCACATAAACAGTCGGCGCATCCATAGCCGCCACAGCACCGCGTAATTGCACCGCTTTATGTTCCAATCTGCCTGAACTGAATTGAATCGTATCCTTGCCGACCGTATAAGTGCCTTTGTTTTCTTTAAAAAGATAGGCTTTCGGCTTAGAGGCATGCGCTTGAACACCTGTAAATGTGCCGCCTTGTCTGAATATCAATTCAAGTGACACAGGCACCCCCTCAGTACCGTGTATGTCAAAATCAATGTTGATGCCGTTGGTTGTTTCGGTCACTTTTATGGTGTATTCGAGGACTTGAATCTCACTTTTAGGGCGATTGGTGCGGGGCATTTTACTCAAATCACCTTCTGGGTCAATTTGGTCTTTAGGATATGGTTGATAATAAGGACCTTCCAATTTGTTGGTCAAAACCCACGAATCGCCTTCTTTTTTGATGTCAGACGATTGAAATTGACCTTTGCCAAAGAAAGAAGCCGCTACCCGCATCGCTTGCAACACCGCATTGCCCTTGTGAAAAGTCAACCAACCTGGATTATTGGATAAAATAGTCGCATCCCAATTGTCTCTGCGAATCCGCGCCACACCTGAAAACGGAAAGGCTTTGGCATAACGCACAGGCAACGGTTTGCTGCTCGGCAAATCATTCCAAAGGGTCGGGTCTTCTAAAAAATAGTCTAATGAGTTAACGAGTTTTGGAAAACACGTTTTTTCAATCAAACGGCACATAGCGGCATATTCACCGTTTTTATCCATTAAAGACAGATAACGATAGCCGTAATAATAACCTTCCAATGTACCGATTGTGCCTTTGTCTTGTCTGTTCGATGCTTCCGTGACGACCTCGCCGTTGGGATGCACGTAATACATGGTCATGTCCAAATTCTTACGCACATAATTTAATATCTCTGGCTTATTCAAACCTTTTGACATGGTAATCAAAACGCGATTGACCAAAGGCGTGTAGCCGCCCGTACTTTTTTCGGTGTATTGTCCGTCGGCATCCATGTCAATATGTTCCAACAACCATTGTTCTGCTCGGTTAACGTAACGCGTATCTGCCCACAAATCATTCAACATCACCAAAGCCGCAGACACCACCCAACGATGATTGGGCGTGTGAATACCGCCAAAAATGAGCGACTCACCCGCCCTTTGCAAATATGTTTTCATAGATGCCAATGCGGTTTCTGACCCTTTTATATTTGCTTTTTTGATGAAATTGTAAGCAGGTGCAACCTTTTCAACACTAAAAGCGGTGTCAGGCGGTGAATTGAAATTAGAGCCCAAAAGGTCAATGGTACCGTCGGGATGCTGCACACTCAATAAATATTTAGCAGCGGATTCTACGGATTTTAATAAATTCGCTGACTGATAATAAGCCGATTCGGGACTTGACAAAGCACATGCGGCTTTATTGATAAAGTGTCCTGTCGTTTGCACATTGGGTATTTCTTCGGCATCCATAATGCCGCCATAAGCTTTCAAAGACTTGTCATTGACTTGCTTCAATTTTAAAGGTTCAATGTCTTTATCGTTCAATTTTATGAGTTCAATGACCCATGATGGTTTTGCTTTTGGTGTATTGAATGCCTTTAAGTTTAAAGCAGGTAAGACGGTTAATGTGGTCGCACTGAATGCGACGAAATCTCTTCTTTTCATATTTATATTGTTGTAAATCAATGAATTATGTGTGAAATACTGAGGGGGGTAATAATCATTTACATTCGTAATTATTACATTAAGTCAATTATTCTTCCGTCTTCAATACGGTAAGGTCCACTTAAATCTTTTCTTTCTTTCTTTAAATCTTCGATTGCAGCAAAACAGTTGTCAATGTGTTTTTGCAAAATTTCCACACTCTTTGTTTCCCAATATTCTCCTTCATCTTCAACATTGAGTTTTTCAAAATAAGGCTCAATTTGACGTAAAAAGTCAACTATTTTTATGTGTGTATCTATTTCTGCGAACTGTGTTTTACAATATTCTTGCATATAATTATCCTTGTCAAACTCTAAGTTCAATGGGTCTGAATTGTCATGTGGTTGAATTCTAATTCCTCTTGTAATCCCTTGATAATCAAACTCTTTTCCATCCTTAACCCTAAGTAAAAGTTTATCAGACTCTTCAAAAAATGAAAATTCTATCTCATTTTTTTCTGCAAATTCTTTTGCAATAAACACGACTTTGTCAAAGTCTTTGTTTGATTTAAGTCGTCCTTCAAAGTGTATCGTTACACCCATTTTATAATCTATTTTGTTATTAAAATATTTTACTACATATTATTGCTTCATTTTATCGTACTCAATCCCAAATAGGATAAAAGACCCAATGCCAAAACCCGTTCCCGTTGTGATTTTCCGTTTGTAATAATACTCTTTACCACCAATACATGTCCCACCACAGACTTGCGAAGGCGTGAGGTATTGACCTTCAAGCGTTTCAGTGCTGTATTTTTTCAAGCCTTGATAAGCTCTATCAACAATGGGTTGGTATTTCTTTTTACTTAAAATTTTCATTTTCATGCCCATTGTCATGGCATACGCAAACATAGCGGTACAAGAGCTTTCTTGAAAATTGTCTTTGTCATTGGGATAAATCAAGAGTTGATACCAATGACCTGTGGTTGTGTTTTGAAGATTGGGCAGGCTTTTTAAGACGTTTTTAAACTCTTTTTCAAGCGGTTTCCAATGTTTTGACGTTTTCGGAATAGTGTATAAGGCATCTGCCAAAGCCATGGTTATCCAGCCATTGGCACGACCCCAAATCTCACTGCTTTTGCGGGTGACTTTATCGGGCCAGCCGACGATGCTGCATTTATCATCATAATCATCATTGTCATCATCCCAACCATGAACCCACAGTCCCGTTTTTTTGTCTGCCAATTTTTCGCTGTGGGCTTTGACTTGAACAGCAAAATCATCAATGTATTTTTCATCACCTGTCAAGCGGTACATTTCCAATAAAAACATGCTCAACATATAAACGGTATCATCCCAAAGCTCAACCGTTTCTGTTCTATGCGATACGCCACCATTGGCTGCACGCGGCGTTTTCAAGTAATCTGCATAAATATCTAAGGCTTTTTGGCGGTATTTATCGTCTTTTGTCACCCTTGCGAGGAAAGCCATGCCGTGACCAGAAGCCACAGCGTTTGGGTGTTTGCCATTGGCAACGGCATACGTTGCATCCATAGCGGTTTTGATGTAAGCCAAATAGGTATCCTTTTCTGCGCCCGTTTTTTCATTGTAAAGATGAACCAAGCTGTTTAAAAACGTGGCTTGACCCCAATCCCATTTGTATTTGTCGGCGGGCATATAGACT
>JANLQI010000298.1:0-31570 GCA_031367705.1 Saprospiraceae bacterium
GCGTACATATCCAATCTATCCACAAAAATACATTTTCCAAATAAATAAAAAAACATTGTTGTAAAAATCTGATAATTAATTTGTTAGCCTTTCGTATAAAATACATTTTAATACTAAAACGCATTTATACTGAGGGGGTATCGAGTTGCGGGATACATCCTTCGCATAAAATATGTTTTCATATCAAAGCATAAAAATGAATCTCGTATAAAATGTGTTCATATATTCAAATCATCTAAAGGGCTTCTTGTTTTGGTCAAATCTGTTTTCAAAACATGCAAGTAAATTTGTGTTGTTTTAATAGAAGCATGACCCATCACTTTTCTAACGAAATCTAAATCAGTATGGGCTTTAAGTAATTGAGTAGCAAAAGCATGACGCAAACTGTGTGTTGATACTTGCTTATCAATTCTGGCTTTGGCAAGTGCATCGCCAAAAAACTGTTGCACACTGCGCTCTGAATAATGCCCACCATCTGGGCTTTCAAACACCCAATCAGTCGCTTTATAGTCGGTTTTGTATTTTTGCAGAAATGAAATCGTGTTTTCAGACAAAATAGTATAGCGGTCTTTATAGTTTTTACCGTTGTGAATAAATACCGTTTTTTCAATAAAATCTAAATCCTGCCATTTCAAACGCACAAGTTCGCCAACACGTAAACCACTGCCATACATTAACATCAGCATACATTTATGTTTAATATTTGTCACTTGTGCGAATAGCCGTACAATTTCTGCGGGTTCTAATGTTTTTGGCAAATGTTGTTCCTTATTGGGTCTATACAAGTCATTGACTTTATAATGTTGCTCCAACAGGCGACCATAAAAAGCCTTAAATGTACTAATCATTTGATTTTGCGTACTTTTCGATACATTTTCATCTTTAATTCTTGTTACAATATAATGCTTAATTTGCTCCGTTGTTATTTGACTCGGTTTCACTTCTTTATAAAAGAACAAAAAATGAATCATAATATTCCGATAGCCTTTCATCGTATGATAGGCTTTGCGCTCCTCAATCAACAAATTCTCTAATTTTGTTATAGCTAATTGCTGCATACCATTCAGTTTTTCAAAAAGAGGTATATTTTCTACACTTTGTGTTTTAAATTTTAAAGTCAATTTTGGCTCATACTGAGGGGGCTTAATCGTGCGAAACGTTTTGACAGTAGGCGGCATCAACTTACCTTCAAATGCCGCTTTTACGGAGTCGTAAGTCGCTTGATTATAAGGTAAAAGCCATAAATACTCTTGCGGATGCCAAATACGCCCTTCCATTTTTTTAACAATATCTCTGCTTATTTGGTCAGTAGAAGGAATTGGAATGCCAATAAATTTCAATCCATCATAAGTCACTTTTTCAAGAGAAAAAGGTGTTTTATGAATAAAAGATACACTTTCGCCTTCTTTTTTATCCAATATATCGTTTTGCATTGCCTCGTCAGAAGGCACGACAAAAGCATTCAAATAATCGGATTTAAGCTGCAATTTCGGTTTTTCCAACATTTCAGACGCTGGAATACTGAGGGGGGGCATATTCTTTTGAATATTCAAAGTGTAGTCTTGAAAACAGGTTTGGAAAACAGCCCAATGCTCGGGTGTTTTCAAAAAATGCCAACATTGATGCGATGGACTCCACCTACATTGTGGTACTTTTTTGATTAAATCAATCATTTCCTTTTGATTGGGAATAAAAACAGCAATGCGGTTTTCATTTTCATAAAGTGCAGGTCTGACAGGAATGACAACATTCATAATTTCCTCATTTGATGTTTTAGATAAGTTTTGTTTAATAGTATTGTTTTGTGGCAAAAATAATTGTTTTTTTAAAAAAAAGACAAGCCTATTACTAAAATAGAAAACTTTATACATTTCCATGCCTTCTCTTTACTAAAACAAATTATTATTTCTCTGTGAGAAAACGAATCATCCAAACGCAAGAATGAGTCATCCAAATAAAAGAACAAATCATCCAGATGAAAAAATGGGTTTTCCAGCGAATAAATGTTGAATAAAAAATATATAAAAAGGTGTAAAAAAAGAGATGGTTTTTGACGATTTTTGAAGCCAAGCAGGTATTTGTCTTAGATAAGTAAAGATATATAATTCTTAGTTTAATATTTTTTTTAGACAATAATTTTGTGTTTTATTTTTTTTGATAAATAATCATCTAAAATTATAAAAAATAGAGAAATTTTATTTTCTTTGTCGTAAACAAAATATTGACTAACAATATGCCTGATGACAATACAATCCGAATCCGCAAAGGGTTTGACATTTTGCTTGAAGGGGAGGCAGATAAAAACATTATAAATGCACCACTTTCAAAGACAGTAGATGTTCTACCCTCGAATTTCAAATACCTAACGCCTAAGGTACTGGTCGAAGCTGGTGAAGGCGTTGAGGCAGGTCAAGTATTATTTATTGACAAAAACAATCCAGAGATTCAGTTCTGTGCGCCCGTCAGTGGCATCGTTTCAGAAGTGGTGCGGGGCGAAAAAAGGCGCATCCTCGCGATCCGTATTCTGACGGATAAAAACGGGATTCAATATCGAGACTTTCCTAAACAAAATCCGACAAATTTAACTGCTGAAACCATCCGTCAACGGTTGCTCGAAGCGGGTTGTTGGGCTTATATCCAACAAAGACCTTTTGGCTGTATCGCTGACCCATCTCTATCACCCAAAGCTATTTTTATTTCGGGCTTTGATTCTGCACCGCTTGCACCTGATTTAACTTTTATCATCACGCAAGAGCCTGATAATTTCAAAACAGGGATTGAAGCCTTAGCGCGTTTGGGCGGTTGCCCTATCCATCTGGGTTTAAAAAAAGGTCAAAACCTAATGAGCATCCCACATACTGAGGGGGTAGAAATTCATCATTTTGAGGGCCCTCATCCTGCTGGAAATGTAGGCATTCAGATTCATCATATTGACCCAATTCGCAGTGGTGAAATCGTTTGGACGATTCATCCACAAGACGTTATTATTATAGGCAGACTGTTCAATGAAGGACGTTACAGGGCAGACCGTATTGTTGCTGTTACAGGCGCACAAGTGCGGAAGCCACAATATTATAAGGTGCAAACAGGTCAACACCTCGGCAGTATCCTCGACGACGATTTGTTTATTGAGAACAATCGCATTATAGAAGGCAATGTTTTACATGGGCAACAAGTGCCAGAAAATGCCCATCTTTCCTTTTATACCAATCAAATTACAGTCCTCACCGAAGGCGACGAACCCGAATTTTTAGGTTGGTTGCTGCCAGGATTCAAGAAATTAAGCCTTTCCCGCACCTTTTTTTCATGGTTGGCAAAAAAAAGAAAGTATGCATTAGATACCAATACACATGGCGAAGAAAGACCTTTTGTGATGACAGGACAATACGAAAAAGTATTGCCGATGAATATTCTCCCTGTTTTTTTGCTTAAAGCGATTTTAGCAAAAGACATTGAAAAAATGGAACAATTGGGCATTTATGAAGTGGTGGAAGAGGATTTTGCCTTGTGCGAATTTGTCTGCACTTCAAAAATTGATGTTCAAAATATCATTTCTGAAGGTTTGGAAATGATGCGAAATGAAAGCTAAATAATGATGAATGATGAAATATGAATGATGAATAAAAACGAACACTTTGCAGATTCATCATTTATAATTCATCATTTCCAAAATACTTACTTATGAAGTTGCTCAGGAATTTATTGGATAACGTCCGTCCGCACTTTTCTAAGGGTGGTCGGTTTGAAAAATTACATTACGGGTTTGATGCATTCGCGACACTCCTTTTTGTACCTGGAACGACAACGTCGGGAAAGGGCGTACACGTGCGTGATGCGATGGATTTGAAGCGCACCATGATAACAGTTATCATCTCGCTTGTGCCGTGTTTAATATTTGGGATGTGGAACGTAGGTTTTCAGCATTTCAAGGCGTTTGGTATGGAAACAAGCCATTTTGAAAACCTCATCTTTGGTTTTTGGAAAGTTTTACCTATGATAATTGTCAGTTATAGCGCAGGTTTGACTGTTGAATTTATATTTTCAGTCATGCGTAATCACCCCGTCAGTGAAGGTTTTTTAGTTACAGGCTTGCTCATTCCACTCACTTTACCCGTAACAACGCCTTTGTGGATGATAGCGATGGGGGCTATTTTTTGCACTTTATTAGGTAAAGAAGTTTTTGGCGGCACAGGTTTTAACTTTATGAATCCTGCACTTTTGGCGCGTGCCTTTTTGTTTTTCGCATTCCCTGCTTATCTCTCCGGCGATGTATGGAATGACCTATCTCCCGAAGCGGGTCATGCGCTTGTTGATGGCTATTCTGGGGCAACAAACCTCGTTATGTTCGATACAAATTTCCATAAACTACCCGATGGCATGAGCCTCTTTTGGGGTTTTGAGCAAGGTTCTGTAGGCGAAACAAGCGTTTTGGCTTGTCTTATCGGTGCTTTTATTTTGATTGTTACAGGCGTTGGCAGCGCACGTATTATGATTTCTGTCTTTCTCGGTGCATATTTGGTAGGACTTTTACTCAATGTTTTAGCACCTGCGAATATGCTGAATCACTCGATGCACACGCCGCCACATGTGCATTTATTGATGGGTGGCTTTGCTTTCGGAGCGGTTTTTATGGCGACCGACCCTGTTACCGCCGCACATACTGCCACTGGTAAAATAATCTATGGTCTTTTGATAGGTGGCGGCTGCGTTACTTTAAGGGTGTTTAACCCCGCTTATCCCGAAGGTATGATGTTGAGTATATTATTGATGAATGTCTTTGCGCCTTTGATAGACCATATTGTTGTGGAAAGGCATATTCAGCAGCGTTTGAAAAAGTCGAAATAATATCGAATGTACGTTACAATATTGTTAAAAGTACCCCCTCAGTAAAAAGTATAAAAATGACATAACTATTTGATTCTGATTTGGTTATAATCTTAGAAGGACTTGGAATCTGCAAAAGATTTTTCCTATTTAAAGACAAATAAAAATTAATAATCGTGCATACCAATCGTTATACATTTATATATGCTGCTGTTTTATCAGCCTTGACTGCCATCATTTTGGCTTTTACAGCCGAAAGTTTAAAATCCTTTCAAGAAGCAAATATTGCCCTTGATAACAAAACCAATATCCTTCGCTCTGTGCGCGAAACGGCAACAGAAAGAGCGACAATCGAAAAAATATACGCCGCTTCAATCACTGAAATGGTTTTAGATGGGAAAGGCAATATTTTAGAAAATATTGATGCTCATTCTGTCAATTTGAAGGAAGAAGTTGTCAAAACGCCTGAAAATCGCAAATTGCCTTTATATGTTTTTACGCATTCTGATGGGAAAAAATATTACATAATTCCCATGCGTGGTGTGGGTTTGTGGGGACCTATTTGGGGCTATATTTCTCTGGCAGATGATTTTGATACCGTCTATGGGGCGACTTTCGACCACAAAAGTGAAACACCGGGTTTGGGTGCAGAGATTGCAGAAAAGCCTTTTCAAACCCAATTTGAAGGTAAAAAAATCATGTCTGGCGATAACTTTATATCTGTAAGTGTCTTAAAACCCAATGTCAAAACAGAATATGGTAGTGAACACCGTGTTGATGGCATTTCAGGCGGCACAATTACTTCTTCTGGAACAGATAAAATGTTGAAAAACTGTATTGGCCCTTATTTGATGTATTTTAAAAAATTGGAAAAATGAGTTCAGAAACAACGACAGTAGCAAAAAAAGAGGTGAAAAAAGCCGAACCGCTTTTTTCAAAGAAAAATATGCAAGTCCTACGAGACCCGTTGGATGATTCAAATCCAATAACGGTTCAAATATTGGGCATTTGTTCTGCATTAGCTGTAACGGTGCAAATGAAACCTGCCATCATTATGGCTTTGGGCGTGACGTTCGTAACGGCATTTTCAAACCTCATCACCTCCCTCGTCAAAGACGGAATTCCCAATCGCATACGTATTATTGTGCAACTGATAATCGTTGCCGTTTTGGTAACAATTGTTGACCAATTACTAAAAGCCTTTATGTTTGATGTGAGTAAAAAACTCTCCGTCTTTGTTGGTTTAATTATCACCAATTGTATTGTGATGGGACGATTAGAAGCCTTTGCAATGTCGCAAAAGCCGTGGCGTTCTTTCCTCGACGGCATCGGCAACGGCTTGGGTTATGGGGCAATATTAGTAACTGTTGCTTTTTTCAGAGAATTACTGGGTGCTGGAAAAATACTCGGTTACAAGGTTGTGCCGCAGTTTATGTATGACCATGGTTATGTCAATAATGGCTTAATGATGCTACCTCCCGCCGCCTTGTTTATCATTGCGATTATTATTTGGGTACAACGTTCAAGGAATAAAAAACTACTTAACGTAAGTTAAAAGTGTTCAAAAGATAAAAAATACTGAGGGGTCTTATTATAATTGACAACCCATATCAAAGAATAAAAATAAATACTTTGGTCAGACACGAATTACACAAATTACACGAATAAAAAGGTTAAGCCTTTCTTTCTTATTAATGAAAAACAGCATAAAATGTATTATAAATCATTCGTGTAATTGGTGAAATTAGTGTCAGTAAAGTAATTAAGAATAAAATTTACAAATCATGGAAAATCTTGCAAGCATTTTCATAAAATCCATATTTGTCGAGAACGTCATTTTCGCATTTTTTCTCGGCATGTGTTCCTTTTTGGCAGTGTCAAAAAAGCTGAAAACAGCTTTTGGTCTGGGCATTGCGGTCATTTTCGTTTTGGTGTTAACCACGCCACTCAACTGGCTTATTTTAACAAAAATGCTTGCACCAGGTGCTTTAGGTTGGATTCATCCATCATTAGCTGCTGTCGATTTGACTTTTTTAGCCTTCATTTTATTCATTTCAACAATAGCAGGAGCGGTACAATTAGTAGAAATGGTGGTTGAGAAATTCGCACCCGCCTTATACAATGCGCTCGGCATTTTCCTACCGCTTATTACGGTCAATTGTTCGATACTTGGTTGCGCTCTTTTTATGCAGGAAAGAGAATACAATTTTGTTGAAACAGCTGTCTTTTCATTAGGTAGTGGCATCGGTTTTTTCTTAGCTATTGTGTTGTTGGCTGCTATCCGTGAAAGATTAAAATATTCTAATATTCCCGAACCGCTTAGAGGTTTGGGCATTGCCATGATAATAACCGCTTTGATGGGTATGGCTTTTTTAAGTTTTTCAGGCATTAAACTTTAAATATTATGATACCAATCCTAACCAGTAGCATTGCTGTCTTTATTGTTGTCGTCCTTCTTTTGGTTGTCTTGATTTTACAAGCAAAAGACCGACTTCTGCCCCAAATAGAGGTCGCTATCGTCATAAATGGCGATAAAGAAAATCCGTTGATGGTGTCACAAGGCAGTTCTCTGTTATCAACTTTGGCAGCAAAAAATATATTTTTAGCATCGGCTTGTGGTGGTGGTGGCACGTGTGCGATGTGCGTTTGCAAAATTTATGAAGGTGGCGGTGATGTCTTACCTACTGAAACCAATCACTTGAATCGTCGGGATGTTGCTGAAAAAAAACGCCTTGCTTGTCAAGTAAAAGTCAAACAAAACATGGAAATTGGCGTGCCTGATGCTGTTTTTGGTATTAAAAAATGGGATTGTGAAGTTGTTTCAAATGATAATGTTTCTACTTTTATCAAAGAATTTGTTGTAAAACTACCAGTAGGAGAGACCTTAAAATTCAAATCAGGTGACTATATACAATTAGATGTACCTGAGTTGTCCTTAGATTTCAATAAAGACTTGTATAAAATTGACGATAAATTCCGTGACGACTATGATAAATTTAAAATATGGGATTTAAAGCTCAATGTTGAAGAATCAGTATTCCGCGCTTACTCCATGGCGAATCACCCTGCCGAAGGCAATAAAATTATGCTCAATATCCGCATCGCAACGCCGCCTTGGGATAGAGCGAAAAATGGTTTTGCTGATGTGCCACCGGGTTTATGTTCCTCCTTTACTTTTTCAAGGAAACCGGGCGATCAAGTGACCATTAGCGGGCCTTATGGTGAATTTCATATCAAAAATACGGATGCAGAAATGGTTTATATCGGTGGCGGTGCAGGTATGGCACCTTTGCGTTCCCATATTTTTCACCTATTTCATACGCTGCGGACGGGTCGAAAAGTGTCCTATTGGTATGGCGCAAGAAGTATGAGAGAGATTTTTTATGAAGACGATTTTAGACAAATTGAAAAAGAATTTCCAAATTTTACCTTTAAAATCGCTTTGTCAGAACCCTTACCTGAAGATAATTGGACAGGATATACTGGTTTTATTCATCAAGTTGTCTTAGATAATTATTTAAACCAACATGAATTTCCCGAAGACATTGAATACTATCTCTGTGGCCCGCCGATGATGCTGTCGGCTGTTCAAAAAATGCTTGATAACTTAGGCGTTTCAAAAGAAAACATTGCTTTTGATGATTTTGGAAGCTAAAATACGTTAAAATGACCAATTTTACTGAGGGGGGTATTCAAACAAAACGAATGAGAAATGGCTTCCTTCTCATAGCTTTTTCTATTTTCTTTTTCGCTTGCGATTCGATGAAGCCAGCAAAATCGTACATTCATTTAGAAGGAAAAGCGCAAGGAACGACTTTCAGCATCATCTATTTTGACAGTTTAGACCGCAATTTTGCCCAACAAACTGACAGCCTTTTTAGAGTGATTGATAAATGTGCGTCTTTGTGGGATTCGACTTCTATTATTTCTAATTTTAATAAAAACACACCCAATACGGTAGCAGACGAGCATTTCACCAATATTTTCAAGCGCAGCATGGAAATGTCGCAAATTACTGAGGGGGCATTCGATGTCACCGTTTCACCACTTGTAAAACGTTGGGGTTTTCATTTTAAAAAGAATGAAACCATGCCCGATAGTATTGAAATTAAAAATTTATTAGCCTGTTGTGGTTGGCAAAAAGTACGTTTGGAAAAGGGTATTTTAATCAAACAAAACCCTTGTAATCAAGTTGATTTTAATGCCATTGCACAAGGTTACACAGTTGATTTAGTGGCGCAATTCCTTGAAAACAAAGGTGTTAGCAACTACATGATTGAAATTGGTGGAGAAGTCAGCACATCAGGAGAAAATGAATCAGGTGAATTTTGGCATATCGGCATTGACAAACCCGTTGAAAATACTGAGGGGAGACCTTTACAACGTATTGTCACTTTGGACGGTAAATCATTGGCAACTTCGGGCAGTTATCGCAAATTCATCATGCGTGATGGGAAAAAATACAGCCATGAAATTGACCCCTCCACAGGATACCCCATTCAACACAATTTATTAAGTGTATCAGTCATTGCCAATAACTGTACAGATGCCGATGCTTTGGCAACTGCTTTTATGGTGATGGGTTTGGAAAAAGCAAAGATTAAAGCGGCTCAATTGGGTGTCGCAGCTTTATTTATTATTCAAAACGAAAAGCAAGCATTTGAAGAAGTTCAAGTCGGCAATTTTTAATTTTTCACTTCTTCGCCGCAGGATTCGCCACTTTTACGACCACAAACACCGCAAGCAACGCCTTCTTTTTGCATAAAAGGGTTGTTGTTCGCACATGTTCCCCTAAATTCACTATTTTTTTTGAAAATGAGGCGCACGCTGAACGAGGCAAAAGCCAACATGACGATTATGATGGATACAATGACAACAGTGAGCATAGGTGTATTTTTTATTCATATAAAGTTACAAAAAAATAATGGCAATTCTAATCATTTTAACATTTATCGTCGGCTATTTTATGATAGCCATGGAGCATCCCTTCAAATTGGACAAAGCAGCCTCAGCTTTATTGACGGGTGTTTTGTGTTGGGTCATTTTATTGGTGGGCTTACCACAAATGCCAGCATTTGAACACAGTGCTGCAAGCTTGCCCATTGATACCCACAAATTTATACAGGGCGAATTAATTGGACATTTAGGCAATATCGCCAGCATTTTGTTCTTCCTTTTGGGAGCTATGACTGTTGTGGAATTAGTGGATGTTCATGATGGCTTTCGTGTCATTACAGACCGAATTAAAACAAAAAAACTTGTCAAATTGATTTGGGTCATGTCATGGGTGGCTTTTTTTCTATCCTCTGTATTGGATAACATGACAACGGCAATTATTATGTGTGCCTTAGCTCGTAAACTTACTTCTCAAAAGGAGACACTTTGGTTATTAGGTGGTTTTGTCATTATTGCTGCAAATGCAGGTGGTGCGTGGTCGCCTATTGGTGATGTCACGACGATTATGCTTTGGATTGGCGGACAAGTGACAACTTTGAGTATTATGAAAGCGACTTTTCTGGCTTCATTTACCAGTTTATTAGTTCCCCTTTTATTAGCCAGTTATTTTGTCAAAGGGCAAATTGAATCTATTGAAAAACAGGCAGATGATACTGGAAGTCAAACGATTACGACTCCTGCTGAAAAAATGATGATGTTTATTTTGGGTGCATTAGCCTTGTTGTTTGTACCCGTTTTCAAATATTTTACAGGCATGCCACCTTTCATGGGTATATTATTGTCTGTGGGTGTTTTGTGGTATGTAACAGAATTGATGCACCGTCGTAAAGAAGATGCGGAATCCGTGCGTCGAGACTATTCAGTAGCTGCTATGTTACACAGAATTGATACCCCTAGTGTCCTTTTTTTCTTAGGTATTTTGTTGGCAGTCAGTGCATTAGAGGTATCAGGACATTTGCACCACATGGCAACTATACTCGACCAAACTTTTGGCAATATTTACGTCATCAATACACTCATTGGATTGCTTTCAGCAGTTGTGGACAACGTGCCGCTTGTAGCTGCCTCAATGGGCATGTACGATATGTCTCATTTTCCACCTGACCACGATTTCTGGAATTTATTGGCGTATTGTGCAGGTACAGGCGGCTCAATTTTGATTATCGGTTCAGCAGCGGGTGTTGCTTCTATGGGCATATTGCGTATTGATTTTCTATGGTATTTAAAGCGTATTTCGCTTTATGCACTGGCAGGTTATTTAGCTGGTGTGGCAGCATATTATTTAGAGCATTTAGTATAAAAATACGGAGGTAGTATTCAAAAATACTGAGGGGGTACAAAGTTTTCAAACAACTTTGTACCCCCTCAGTATTTTGAATAATTAATTGAAAATCATTGATGTTTTTAATGAAACATATTGATAATGAATAAGTTATACATTCACCATTCACCATTACTTATGTAACATAATTCGTGTAAATAAAGCTTTGCAATTCCCCAATCGTTTCTTTCTGTTCATTAACTGTTTCTTGAATAACATCCAAAATAGATATAATATCAATCAATAAACCATTGTCAAAAACAGGTAAATAGCGCACATTACTTGCTGCCATGAGTCTCATACAATGCTCAATCGAGTCTTGTGGTTTGACATGAGGTATATCTGTTGACATAATATCGCCTACCGTGGTTTGAGATGAATGTTTATCCCTCAGTATCACCTTACGAGCATAATCACGTTCCGTCATGATACCGAGGTATGTATCGCCCTCCATGACAAGGACAGAACCCACGTTTTTTGCAGCCATTATTTTGATAGCATCTAATACAGAAGTCGTTGGAGGAACCCCAATGAAACCATGATTCTTTTTTTTCAGAATGGTGGAGACAATTTTCATATCATTATCAGTTTTGATTTGTGTAAAGGAAAGTATAAATTCGTATTTACTAACGTTTGAGCATAAAGATATGGCTTTATGCTTGAAAGTCAAAATTAAATTTCATTATTTAATTAAAATTAAAAATTTAAAAGTGTCAATTTGACATTTTTCATTGCGTTTTAAGCAGATTGTAAGCTGTTTAAAACTGAGAGAAAAGTGCTTTTAGCGTTGTTTTTTCTAAAAAAAAAATCCTAACCAAACGGTTAGGATTCACAAAGGACACTATAAGAAACCATAATTATTTTCCGATATTTGAAATGTTTTCATGCTTCATCAAATTGATAAAGTTTGAGGTTTTCGATGATGCGAATGAGATTTTCAGCATACTGTTTATCGGTTGCATAACCCGCTTTTTCAAGCCCATTTGCCCAACCTACATAATCTGTTTTGCTCAAATATTGCAAATGTTTGTAATGGTCGCGCATCAAAAGCAAGCTGTGGTCACGGAAACTTTCCCATGCGGAGTCATATTTTTTGAATTTATCTTTTGGTGTATCATCTTTCATGACCACATGCGGCACGTTTCGGTTGAATGTTTTGACACCAAAATGATTGTTCGCTTTTTGTGTCAAACGGCTTTCACCAGCGTCGCTTTCAAGCAAACCTTGTGCAAGCGTAATGCTTACAGGAATCCCAAACTTCTGACGCTCAGCTTTTGCGACATTAATAAAGCGGCGCACATAATCCCAGCATTTTTCTTGTTTTGTTTTAACAACAACAGGATTCGCTTTTTCTGGCGCAATAAAAATGGACACATTATCGAAAAGATTGGCTTCCGTTCCCCCTTTTCCATACGCAGTAGGCATTTCGGCAGGTTTTGCTGATACATTGCTTTTTGGCAATAACTCAATGACCCCCTCAGTACCACCGATAACTTTATAGTCATTTGGGTCGTGTGTAGCCTGCAAGGCCTCACCAATGGCAGCGGTGGCTTTATTTTTTACATTTTGTTTGATATTTTTTTCTTTGAATCCCACAGATTCCGCTTTGCCATTATTCTGAATGGCAGAGTCACCAAGAGAAAAATAGACATTGCGATTTGCAAAAATATAGAAGGTCAGTGCCAGAATAACGATATTTATCCAGTTTTTCACAAAAAATGCTTTGATTTTTGTGTTGTCAATGACAAGTTGCCAGTCTTTTGGCATATCTTGTTGACGCTCGACTTGTCCGATTTGGATGTAGTTAGGTTGAGACATGGTTCAAGTATTTTATTTTATGTTAAACGCTCAATAATTTTGTTTTAAATAATAGCACAAATTTAACACAAAATGTTTTTATAAAACAAGTTTTTTTGAAAAAAAAACAACATTTTTTTTTATTAAATGAAACTCGATAAACCCGATGGTATGAGGAATATTAGGAGAAGTCGAAAATTTTATCAAAATAATACCTTCGTGTGTGAATTACACACTAACTTTGCTCACTTAAAGAAAACAGAGAGTCATTCATTCTAAATCAAACAACCAATGTTAATTATTGTAGATAGCGGTTCAACCAAAGCCGATTGGCAGGTCATAAATTCAGATGGTAGTCATGAACTGCACACGACAATGGGTTTTAACCCTTTTTTTCATGATGAAGACCGCATAGAAAGCGAGTTAAACAAAAGTTTTGTTAAAGATGTCAATGTTGTAGAAGCAAAGAAAGTCTATTTCTACGGTGCTGGATGTTCAGACAAAATGCGGTGTGACATTATCAAACGCGGTTTGGAACGCATTTTTATAAATGCCGATACCATTGCAGTTGAGCATGATTTGTTAGGTAGTGCGCGAGCAACTTGTGGTAATGAAGCAGGCATCGCTTGCATCATCGGAACAGGCTCAAATACGTGTTTATACGATGGCAAAGATGTGATTGACAATGTATCTAATTTAGGTTATTTGTTGGGTGATGAAGGCAGTGGTTCTCATTTGGGAAAACTGTTGATACGTGCCTATTTTTATCGGGAATTGCCTGATGATATGATTGAATTTTTTCATGAAGAATTTGGGAACAACAAACGCGTTATTCTCAACAAAATATATGGTGACGCACCGAATGTATATTTAGCTTCGTTTGCACGGTTTTTCTCAAAGCATAAAAGCCATTTTTATATTCAAAAATTAGCAAATGAAGCATTTTCGGAACTGACTCGTAGGCATATATTAAAATACAATGGCTGTAACAATATACCTATTCATTTCGTTGGGTCAGTAGCTTATCATTTTCAAGATATTTTGAAAACGACACTTGAAGAACATAATTTGACTTTGGGTGTTGTGATTCAAAAACCCATTGATGCGCTTGTGGATTTCCACTTAAAAAACATCAATTTGACTTTAAATTAGTCAACCATTTAATTTGACAATAGGCCCCTCAGTAATTTTTCAAATTTTAACAAAACGAGGTGTCTATTCACAATTTATTTTTATGACAAAGACAATTAAACGCATAGCTGTTTTTACTTCAGGTGGTGATGCACCTGGTATGAATGCGGCGATTCGTGCTGTCGTTCGGACGGCAATTTATAATGACTTACACGTTTTTGGTGTAGAGCGTGGTTATCAAGGCATGATTGAAGGTAAAATCAGACGTCTTGAAACGGGCGATGTCGGTAATATCATCCAAAGAGGTGGTACGATACTGAAAACGGCTCGTTCAATGGAGTTTATGACACCTGAAGGTCGCGCCAAAGCATACGATTCGCTTTTAGCATTTGACATTGACGCATGTGTCGCTATTGGTGGCAATGGTACGTTTACAGGGGCTAAACTCTTTTCCGAAGAGCATGATATTCCATTTATTGGTGTGCCTGGAACGATTGATAATGACCTTTATGGCACAGATTTGACCATCGGTTTTGATACAGCCATCAATACGGCAATGGAAGCAGCAGATAAAATACGTGATACGGCTTATTCGCATAATCGCTTGTTTTTTGTTGAAGTCATGGGCCGTCATGCGGGTTTTATAGCTCTACATTCTGCCATCGGTTCGGGGGCAGGTGGTGTGATGATTCCTGAAAATAAATACGACATAGATGACCTCGTTTTGCACCTAAAAAAATCGGCAAAACGCAACAAGCCGTTTGGCATCATCATCGTTGCCGAAGGCAGCAAGGAAGGCGGTGCAGCAGAAGTTGCCAGGTTAGTAGCCGAACGCATTGACAACTACGATACAAAGGTCACGGTCATCGGGCATTTGCAACGTGGGGGTTCGCCCACATGTATTGACCGTGTTTTAGCCAGTCGCTTAGGATATGAGGCAGTTAATGCACTCTTAGAGGGGCGCTCTAACCAAATGGTGGGCATTTTGAATAATGATTTATCCTTCACTTCTTTTAATGATGCCATTACTAAAGAAAAAATGGTTAATGATTCATTGATGAAAATGGCGCAAATATTGGCGTTATAAAATTTATATTTTAAACCAATATGAATCGGCTAATTTATTGAGATACAATAAGTTAGCCGATTTTTTTTGAACCATTTTTTGAAGACGCTATGCGGCATCTATCACTACAATACTTCACTTCGAGCCATACTTTTTCCCACTTTTTACGCCATGAGAAAGGTTTTTCACAATACACACAAATTTTATGTGGTAAATCAGACTTTTTCTTTTGTTTCGCCATTTGCTATAAAACGTTAATTTTGTGTGTTAAACAAAAAGAACCTTAACTGGTTCTACTATTTACACCAGCATACACAATTCACTATGATTTATTGTCCAAAGTGCCATACACAACTTGTAGAAGACGCTAAATTTTGCCACAATTGTGGCACACACATAGATATTGCCTTAGCGGACTGTCCTTCTTGCGACAAAAAGAATCCTGCCGATGCTCGATTTTGCTATGGTTGTGGCTCGCCGATGTCAGCCATTGTTTTGTCTCAATCTGAAGTGCAAAATTCTAAATATGATTTTCAGAACCTCGATGTTTTAGAAGAACAAGTAAAATCAATGTTTTTCGAAGAGGTCAAACGTTTAGCTGCTTGGATAACACCTGACAAAGTCGAAGATTATCTCAAAACAGTCATTACGACCAACTTCTATCAAACAGTTGACCGTCGGGCAAAACAAATTGCGGATGAATTTTCGGAGTTGAATTTCAGTAAAATGACCCCCTCAGTATTTCACCTCGAAAAACAGTTGGAAAATGCCGTTTCGAGCCTTGCTTTATATCACATCGTTTATAATTGTAAAGAAATAAGCCCTACTGTTTTGTCTGAAAAAATAATGAAATATGAACGTGCTGTCCGTGGCAATGTGGATTTAAAACAATTGATTTTTGACTACCTCGATTTGGCTTCTGAAAAAGAAAGGATTTACACCGATTTTGTCAAAATGCCATTCAATACGCTTCAGAATGCAGCCAAAAGCTTCGTTTTTGCAGCAAAAGATGAATTTATTTTCCTCATTAGTGACTCTACTTTTCTCGGTAGCGGCAAAGAAGGCTTTGCTTTAACTGAGTTTGGTCTATACTGGAAAGCACCATTGGAAAAACCACAAAAGATATATTTTCACCACATCGCTCGACTTGAAAAACATAAGACATGGTTTAAAGTCAACAACCGTTTTTTCAATGTCAATCCTTCGTTAAATATCAAAATGCTTTTTCTTTTAGAGAAATTGAAAAATATTTATTCAGATACTTAGTAACGATTAATATCATAAAACCGCTTTTTTTGTCATTCTTTCACTGTGTTACTAATGACGCGCTGTGTTTTTAGTGAGGCGGTGATTTCAAATCACCGCCTCACTTGCCCGCGTCATTCCATTTTAGACGACACCGATTAGGTGTCGGTTTTCCTCAGAATGACAAAAAAGCGGTTGAGCGTTCCTTAGCTAACGTAAATCACAGACCATGCTTAAAAAACACACTGCTTCATTCCTTACCACTTGCCTTTTGCCACTTGCCCTTTGCCTATTGCCCTTTTTACTGAGGGGGCAAAATGCCAACGATGTTAAGCGAGCGTTTTATTCATTTCAAAAAAACACAACGGGTAATCCTACTTATGAAAACCCGCTTGTCGGTGGTTTCAACTGTCCAGAATTTAGTGAAGTGGATTTAAACAATGATGGAAAACTCGACCTTTTTGTTTTTGACCGCATCGGCAATGCGATGGTCACGTATTTAAATGTCAACAATAAATATGTTTTTAGTCCTGAATATTTAGAAAACTTCCCAAAACTCAACGATTGGGCTTTGTTGCGAGACTTTAATGGCGATGGCATTGCTGATATTTTTACTTACAACGACGGGGCAATAGGTGGTATCCGCGTTTTCAAAGGCAAAATGTTGAATAATAAAATTGCATTTGATAGAATGAATTTTGCCTTCCGTGGTAATATCCTCAATTATCCTTTGAATGGTTCGCCGACTAATATATACGTCAACACTGTTGATATTCCCAATTTCGATGATATAGATGGCGATGGCGACCTCGATATTTTAAGTTTTGAAGTCGGCGGTGGTCATGTCTATATGTATAAAAACTTCAGCGTTGAGCGTAATTTCAAGCGTGATAGTCTTGTTTTTGACCTTTATGACGATTGTTGGGGCAAGTTTTTGGACAATGGCTTTTCAAAAGTTGTTAGTTTGGGTAATCCTTCAACTTGTGCAATGGGCATTGTGCAGCGACACCCGGGCGCGTCTATAACGACTTTCGATGCAGACAATGACGGTGATAAAGATGCCTTGCTGGGCAGTATATCGTTTGAAAATTTAAACTTTTTGACAAATGGTGGCACACGTATTTCAGCTTTAATGACTGCCCAAAACAATAGTTATCCGCCAAATACTGAGGGGGTCAATTTGCCCGTTTTTCCAGCATCTTATTTGTTAGATTTAGATTTTGATGGTAAAAAAGACCTCATTGTGTCGCCCGCTTCTACGAATTATATTGAGAATTATGCCGTCAATTGGTTCTATAAAAACACGGGGACGAATGCTGTTCCGATCTTTCAACTGCAACAAAAAGACTTCCTCATTAAAGATATGATTGACTTAGGCACAGGTGCAAATCCTGCGCTTGTAGATGTTAATGGGGATGGTTTGTTAGATTTAGTAGTAGGGAACGGTTCGCTTTATTTGCCGCAAAGTGGACGTGATTCACGCTTATTTCTATTTCAAAATGTGGGAACGGCATCCACACCTATTTTTAGATTAACTGATGATAATTGGTTGAATTTTAAGGCATTATCCAGTATTGACAACTATAATTTTAGTCCAACCTTTGGCGATTTAGATGGCGATGGAGATTTAGATTTAATTGTAGGGGAGGAAAGTGGTACACTCTTTTTTGTTGAAAACAAAGCAGGCGCAAATAAACCCCTCAATATGGCAACGCCAATGCCCGTTTGGAAAAATTTAGACGGTGGTGGTTCTCCGAAACCTCAAATTATTGACCTCGACAGAGACGGTTTACCCGATATAATAACAGGTAATCGCAATGGTTTTATTCGTTTTTTTAAGAATATTGGCACAAACTCAAATCCTAATTTTTCAACAACGCCAACTAAAACCAAATTAGGTTTTGTGGATGCCGCCCAATTTGGTTTTCCAACGGGTTTTGCCGCACCTGTTTTTATGAATTTAGGCAATAAATATGTTTTGTTTTGTGGTTCAGAATCGGGCAAAATTAAGGTCTATGACAATATTGATGGCAGATTAAACGATACGTTTAGGCTCATCAACAGCGACTATGGCTTGTTGAAAGACGGCGGCACATTGACATTAGCGATTGGCAATGTGGCGACAAATGACAATAAATTAGAACTCTTTGTTGGCAACCAAAGAGGCGGTTTCTCAGCATATCAAATGTCTTATAATATTGATGGGACTACACCAACACAAGATATTGTGAATCAACAACTTGCAAAGTTTTTTCCAAACCCGACGACAGGCTTATTCACGATTCAATCTAATATTGAAATGGCTGAAATGCCAAAACAAATACAGGTTTTTAATACAATAGGGCAGTGTGTCCAAACGGCAAATTTTAGCACCCCTCAGTATGAAATTGATTTGTCAGGTTTACCCAATGGCGTTTATTTTTTACAAATTCAAGTAGATATTGAACAGCTGATACTTAAAATAATAAAAAAGTAAGTATAAAAAGAAAGCCGAATGTCTCGCAACACTCGGCTTCTTTTATATGGTGTAAAATTTTTTACAAATAAGAGCGCATTTCTTGTGAGTTATAAGATTTGCGGAGGCGACGAATCGCCCGTTCTTTAATTTGACGAACCCGTTCACGCGTTAAACCAAAGGCTTCACCGATTTCTTCGAGTGTCAAAGCTTTGAACTCATTTAAGCCATAATAAGCTGAAATAACCTCTTTTTCACGTTCAGAAAGAATCGCTAAACCTTGTTGAACTTCTTCACGAAGTGATTCGTCAAGTAAAGTTGTATCAGGCATACGCTCGTCATTTGTTACAAAAACATCAAGCATAGTTGCATCGCTGTCTTCACCGCCTAATGGTGAATCCATTGAAATATGACGTGTATTAGAACGCAACATATTAGCGACTTCTTTTGGTGTCATTTCCAACACTTCACCCAATTCCTCGTTGCTTGGCTCGCGTTCAAACTCTTGTACAAATGAAATATATGCTTCATTCACACGATTGTATGACCCAACTTTG
The DNA here is from genome assembly GCA_031367705.1 of Saprospiraceae bacterium. Classification (GTDB taxonomy): domain Bacteria; phylum Bacteroidota; class Bacteroidia; order Chitinophagales; family Saprospiraceae; genus JAAFJT01. Next base: position 19,353 of record JANLQI010000298.1, read on the forward strand.
TTCAATGGCAAACGAACAATGCGGCTGTGTTCGACAATAGATTGAAGTATAGATTGGCGAATCCACCAAACGGCATAAGAAATGAATTTAAAGCCTTTTGTTTCGTCAAAACGACGAGCGGCTTTCATCAAACCGACATTCCCTTCGTTGATAAGGTCACTCAATGTCAATCCTTGATTTTGGTATTGCTTGGCAACAGATACAACGAAACGAAGGTTTGCTTCTGTCAGACGCTCAAGGGCTTTTTCATCACCAGCACGAATGCGGCGAGCCAATTCAGCTTCCTCTTCACCTGAAACCATCGTGATTTTGCCGATGTCGTTCAAGTATTTGTCGAGCGCAAGACTTTCTCGACTGGTAATTTTGTTAGTAATTTTTAACTGACGCATGGTTTTGAAACGTTTAAAAAGCTTTGGATGTGATTGAAAGATTTATTTTTAGACGATTATTAGTAGAAAAAGTTGCATTTAAAAGTTAAAACTATTGACATTCTAATAAAAAAGATTTAAATGCAAGCCTCTCTATTTATACAAATAAACTGCCAAATTAGTTCACCCCTTTTTTTATATTTTTGATATTATTTTTTTGGAAATGACGAGTGCTTTTAGATACTGTACTGTTATATTGATATTTAAATTTAGGTTATCTATAAAGTCTTAATTGGCATGTTTTTACCTATTTTTAAAATATTAAAATAATTTAATGTGTAAGAAATGGCGTTATAAATAATTGAAGGAAATAAAATTTTTTTATTTTCTTTTTGATATTGAATTGTAAAAAAAAAAAAAGTGTGAAGGCATTTATGTCTTCACACTGTATTATTACTGGATTTATTAAGTATCAAAATGCTAAAAATGCTTCAACCTGTTTTTCAATATTTTTCAAAGTGTTTTCATCAACGATTTTATTATTTTCGTCAACCATTTTATTAAAAGCAGAAATAGGGAGTAGGTTAGGTAAAACCGTCACATTCATAAACATCATCACGCTTGTAAAATGCTCTAAACCGCGAATGTTTCCTGCACGACCTGTGGCAACGCCCACCAAAGCTGCCTTTTTATTATTAAAAACAGACATCTTTGATCGAATTGAACAGGCATCAACGAAGAGTTTTAAAATGCCCGGAAATGAACCGTTATATTCTGGAATGACAAAAATTAATTTATCGGCAGGAATCAAATAAGTGTCTTCAACGTCCGTAAATGAAGGAGATAAAGTATCTTTTTGGTACATTGCAGAGCCGAAAACATCGTTAGGCAAGTCTTCAAGAGAATAAAGCAGCACTTTTTCAGATGTTTTTGACTGAATCATTTGGTAATAATGTTTGGCTAAAATGTGCGTCAAACCATCTTTTCTATCTGTTCCCGATATAATTGTAATCATAAATAAATGTCATTGAATGTAAAATGTTGGTGAAAGTAGTGAAACATCTACTTTTTTGCAATTGTTTCAAGTTTGAAACGGAATTTTTTATTTAAAAGTGACTAAATGTTTTACTTTTGCTGTTACACTTGAAACAATAATTTTGAAAATAAGATATGAAAAATATAGAACTGTCTCGCCTTTTTTATAACGAAATTCTGAAAATTCATCAGTCAGAAGCCCTTGACAATAAGCCCAAAATTCAGGCTCTGCAGCAACTTTTGCACACCATTTTTTTTAATGTGACGATGGCTGAACGCGTACCATTCAATACGTTTTTTGCCCGTATGGCTTATTCTTTTCAAAAATTTGAAGTGCCTATTCGTCGCCAAATGACGATACATCATTTTAGAAAAGCCTTGCAAAAGGTTGATTTTAAAGAAGATACAACCAAGGTTTATGAGTTAGGCCTGCGTGCATGTGCTGATGCGGTTAAAATTTTCTACGGAGAGGACCCCTCAGTAAATGTGCTAAATATTTTACCTCCAAAGGAAAAATTTACCTTTTCACCCTCAGAAGTTTTTTCAAAAAAAGCACAAATGCGCGTCGTCGTTTTGCGTGATGATGCTGTAAATGAGCAGTTTGTTGGCATTGACGAAGACACGAATCAAGAGGTGAGGATTCAATATTATATCGCTGAACGTAATGAGAATTTTAGAAAAAGTGTAGCTGTCTTACGACATATTTTTGGTTATCCAACAACACTCCATTTGCTGAATGTGGAGGTCAATAAAGAAGGCATTTTGCGCCCTCGTGCTTTCGTTATCGAGCCTGATTATTTGGTGGACGTAACGGCTGTTGCTGAATCTTTTCGACACCACAGTGCAGAGCCATTAGTTTATATGTTGACTAAATTTTTGCCTTATAAAGCTTCTCCGAGCATTATGAAGGGGAATATTGCCAATTATTTTCTCGATGAAATGATTGCCAATCCAGAGGTTAATTTTACCGAAACGTTTCGTAAAACTTTCAAAATCAACCCCATAGCGTTTTGTGTTTTTGATGAAAGAGAAGTCAGGCAGATTTTTGAAGATTGCAAAGGGCATTTTATTCACCTCAAACGCATCGTTACTGAGGGGTTCGATAAAGTCGGTATTAGCCGTGAAAATTGTTATCTCGAACCTTCTTTTTATGCGCCAAAATATGGCTTGCAAGGTCGTCTCGATTTGTTTTATCAAAACCCTGAAACGAATAAATCGGCAATTGTTGAGTTAAAAAGCGGTAAGCCTTATCAACCGAATGTTTACGGTATTTCAAACAACCATTTTACTCAAACCCTACTTTACGATTTGCTTGTAGATGCCGCTTTTGGCGATAAAATAAAGCCTGTTTGTTATATTTTGTACTCGGTTTTGGAATTGGATAATTTGAAATATGCACCGAATTTGAGTTCACAACAATATGAAGCTTTGAATATTAGAAATCAAATTTTATCACTTGAACAAGCCTTGATAAATTTGAATAAGAAAAAAAATGTCATTGCGAGGGACGAAGCAAGCGGGGGAAGCGATTTTTTCATGCGTATTATCTCAAAACTCTTGCAAACAGCTTCGGGTTTTGAAAAGAGAGATGTAGAGTTGTTTTCTAAGACATACAATGGTCTATCGGATTTAGAAAAAAAATATTTCACGTCATTCAGCAGCTTCATTGCAAGGGAACATCAAATTTCAAAAATAGGGCAGGACAACATCGAAACATCAAACGGTGTCGCTTCTTTGTGGCTTGACAAAGCAGATGATAAGGAGCAAAATTTCTCTTTATTCAGCCATTTGAAAATTATTGAAAACCACAGCCTTGAGGATAATCCGTTAATTGTTTTTCAAAAAACGCTGAAAACCAATGCTTTAGCTAATTTCAGAATTGGTGATATTGTCGTTTTATACCCCAATTCAATTGAAGAAGGAAATGTAGATGATGTCAGAAAGTCTCCAATATTGTCAAACCAGATTTTTAAATGTTCCTTGATTGCGATGACAAAAGAGACGGTGACTTTGCGGCTGCGTTCGCGACAACTGAATCAATATATTTTCAAAAAATATGATTCGTGGAATGTCGAACATGATTTGTTGGACAGCAGTTACAACGGCATGTTTCGAGGACTTTTTGAGTTTGCGAAGTCGCCGAAACGCAAACGAGATTTGTTATTGACCGTTCAACCTCCTGCACAACCTAAGCCTCAAAATGTGGCTCAAGTCAAAGAAATGACAGACGAACAGAACCATATTTTGCAAAAAATACTTGCTTCACAAGACTATTTTTTACTGTGGGGGCCGCCAGGGACTGGCAAAACGAGTGTGATGTTGAAGCATTTGGTGGGTCATTTAATGAAAAATACAGATGAAAATATTTTGCTATTGGCTTATACGAATAGGGCAGTGGATGAAATTTGCGAAGCCATAGAAAGCCTTGGAGATTGGGTCAAAGACGATTATGTGCGCATTGGTTCACGTTATGGCACTTCGCCACATTATCAAAACCAATTATTGGATAAAAAAATAGATAATGTAACGACAAGAAAAGAATTGATAGCAGTTATCAAAAAGCACCGCATTTTTGTTGCTACGGTCGCTTCGATGACTGGGAAGTTGGAATTGATGAAACTCACTGATTTTCATCGTGTTATCATTGATGAAGCGTCTCAAATTTTAGAACCTCAGCTTGTAGGGTTGCTGCCTTTGTTCAATCATTTTACGTTAATTGGCGACCATAAACAGTTACCCGCTGTTGTGCAACAGCCTGAAGATGAATCGGTTACGGACAGTGTGGAATTACATGCTGTTGGATTGAAAAACCTGCGCCACTCGTTTTTTGAACGGTTTTACAAACGCGCCATTACTGAGGGGTGGTCTTGGGCTTACGATGTTTTGAGTCATCAAGGTCGGATGCATACCGACATTATGCAGTTTCCAAGTCAACATTTTTATGAACAAAAACTAAAAGTTCTGCCCGAAGGCATGAACGGTTTTCAGTTGCAAAATATTGATTTTCAATCAAATAACTTTGAGACACAGTTTGAAAAATTAATATCAGAAAGGCGTGTTTTGTTTATCAATACGGATGCTGATTTGTCAAATAGTTTTAACAAAACCAATGTGCATGAAGCGCAAATGATAGGTCAGTTGGTCAAGGTATTTGAAAAAATATATCAATCAAAAAACCAATCTTTAAACCCAAATACACTTGGTGTGATTACACCTTATCGGGCACAGATTGCTCAAATTCAAGCGACGTTAAGAGATTTGGATTTTGATACAGATAATATTACGATTGATACCGTTGAGCGTTATCAAGGTGGCGCACGTGAGGTCATTTTGATTTCGTTGTGTACCAATCAAGTGTCGCAGTTGGCATCTCTTGTATCGCTTTCAGAGGAAGGTGTGGATAGGAAACTGAATGTGGCTTTGACGCGGGCGCGGAAGCATTTGGTGGTTATTGGCAATAAAGAAATACTGAGGGGGTCTGCAATTTATCGAGCGTTTATTGAAAGTTATGAATTATAGTTGTGTGTCAGGTATAGTAAACGGAAATTGAATAAGATTATATTTTTTTGCAAAAAAAAATATAACCTTATTCAATTTCCGTTTACTATACCTTATTTTTTCAAAGTCTTCTTCTTCGTATCATACATGGTAAACACCCGTGAGACATTGAAGCCAAACCGCACCGCATTTTTGCCCCAGTTTTTTTCCGTTTGTGTGATATAACTGTATTCAGACATGGATGTTGAGTTTGTAAAATGCAGTTGGAAAACGTGTCCACCTGTTTCAATATCTACGCCAACAGACAATGAATTTTTATACCCATCACCTAATTGATTGGGGAGGACATAAATGTATTCTGCATTGAAAGTTGTCCGACGATTAAGACGTACCCTGCCCCCAATGCCCATTGCATAGACCGTATTTTTTTCACCTTTTGTCAATACCAAATTGCGATGTACGACGGTTGGAGCGAGTTCCAAGGTGAAAATATCGTTGAATTTACGACCAATCAATATCTGATTGGTATAAAAAAGACGTGAAGAGAAGTAGTTTTCACGGGTTGGGTCAGCCCATTTTTGGGTTTCAACCGCCATACTTGTTAACAAAGAAAGGGTTATAGGCATATTCACTTTACCCTTACTTTGACGCAAAAGACGGTATTTGACAAAGCCATCTAAAGCCTTTTTAACGCTGTTGCGATTGACTCCGACAGTCAAATCATTCGTTATACCATAATCAAAACCTATGCGTTGTGTGGCTTGATCCATGCCAAAAAGGTCGTAAATGCCTTCATCAATGACAGCAAAACGATGTGAAATTTTCATGTCCAAAACGCCCTCCGCCGTGTTTTCGAGCGAGTGCATATTGATAATACGATTGGTTTTGAAGCTGTATTTGGCGTATTCTGTTGTCTTTTCATCGCTACCGAGTTCGTCGAGTAAACTACTTTGTGCGAAGCTGATTTGAGCAAAAATACTGAGGGGTATCGCTAATTGTAGAAGTCTAATTTTCATTCGTGCGTTTGATTTATAATTTTAAATTATTTTATTTTTTTAAAAAACTTGCGCCAAGTTTAAAACTTGGCGCAAGTTAATATTTCATAAGATATTGATAATCAATTACTTATTTAAAGATTGCAAAGTGCAATTGATGTCAATTTTAGCTTCTTTTGCAATTTTTTCTCTAACTGCAGATGGAATGGAGATATTAAAATCAGCCATTGAAACCTTGAAAGCTGCTTTTGCATTTGTGATAGCACCGCCTTTTACGGTCAAATTCCCTTTCGATTCAACTGGCTTTGTAACACCGTGCATGGTCAAATTGCCCGTAACTGTCACTGGATAACTACCATCTTTTTTCAAATTGACAGTGTTGAAATTAGATATTGTACCTGCAAAAACTGCTTTTGGAAACTTGCCAGATTCCATATAGTTTTCATTGAAATGTTCCTCCATCAAAGCTGATTTGAAGTGAAAACCTTTGACTAAAACAGCGGATTCTAATTTACCAGAAGCGGCATCAATAACCAATGTGCCTTTATTGGTTTTACCTTCTATTTTTTCAAGTGGGCTGTTTGCATCAAATGCAACATCTGCATCTTTTGTATAAAATTTTTGAGCCGAAACACTCATTGTCATTATAAGGGCGATTAAGCCTAACATTACTTTCTTCATTGTGAATTACTTTTAATTTGATTGTTTTTAAAAAATGTGAAACTTTATTGACACGAATTTCTCGGATTACACGAATTGATATTGGAATATAAAGTATTGTTAATCAATATTTTAATTCCTTTTTCTTTAAGACGATGGTTTCTCATTTAGGAACATACCCCTCAGTAATTTTCACTTAACTTTAACGGATTGTGTTATACTCCTTTGAAAATCGTTTGCTTAAACGCATTAAGACAACAATTTGATTTTCAATGCTTTGTATTATCCATTATCAACTATCCATTATCCATTAAGTAACTATTGAACTTCAACACATCGGTCAATGACGACATCACTCAATTTACCCGTGCAAAGCCCTTTCAATTTTACTTCGTCACCCACCTTGAAATCGGTGTGTGGATGTTTTGTAAAGCGGTCGAGCACGCAACTGACTCCGTTGATAGGGTCGCCTGTTTCGAGCGCGATAGTGATGCCCGAAGTATCATTTTTCACATCAGCGATTTTACCAGATACTTGAACGACGATGGTTTTACCGTCTCTCCCGACATATTTTTTCATCGCTTCAGCTTCGTCTTTGTCAAATTCAGCGACAATGTCCGTAGCGGTGATTATAAAATCAGGTTTGCCGATGGTTTCATGCGGTTTGTTCCACATACAATAGCCAATACCACCACCGATAAGGGCAGCGATGAGACCAAATTGAAGGATTCTTTTTAACATAGTTGGTTGATTTTAGATAAGAATTAATGGTAACGCGGACTTCCGTTCGTAAAGCCTAAAAAGACTTAATTATTTAACATTCCAGCATTTATCCATGATTCTATTTTTGATATTTCACAAGTTGCTAATTTATTGCTGCTTTTTGGCATTGCTGAAAAACCAGAAGTGTGTTTGATAGAACCGATAAAAAAGTCTTTGTTATTTGTGATATAGGATTTGATGTTCGCATAAGTACTCAAATTCGCACCAGCCGAAGCCGTTGTTGCATTGTGACAACCAGAAGTGGCACATTGTGCGGCCATTATAGGTTGAATATTTGTTGCAAATGTACCAACGGATGCGTCGCAAACCGTAGTTGACGAGCCGTAAAGGACTTCTTCATTATCGTAATAGCAACTTTGAATACCTGTGGACAGAAAAATACTGCCAAGAATTGTTAATGTGATAAAAAAGGTTTTTTTCATAAAATTGAGAATTACTGTTTTTGAAACGTATAAATTATTGATTGTGAGTTAGTTATTCAACGCACCTCGTTTTATCCAAGAATCAATTTTTGCCAATTCACAAGCAGATAGTTTAGAACCTTTGGGCATAGCTGAAAAATTGCCTGATTGAATGATACTACCCCAAAATGCGCCAGTAGAGACCGAGGCTTTGATTTCAGTATAATTCGTAAGCTTGATGCCGCCGCCAGCGCCACTGCCTGTATGGCAACCCTGACATTGATTTTGAATAATTGGTTGCACAAAAGTAGCAAACTTTGCGCCACCTATTGTATCACATTTGCCAAAATTAGGATTGCAACTCAGGTTTTTAGCGCCTTGGTTTATCCATTTGGCAATAATGTCTTTTTGCGCTTGGGTCACTGTAATGCCATAGCCAGACGGCGGCATACTACCATCAATGATAACTTTATATATTTTACTATTGTTAGCTTGTCCTGCTACGATTCCTTTTTTTAAGACATTAGCATAGTCAGTTAATTGGTAGCCACTTTCACGAGTAATAGCATCATGGCAACCGCTACGCGCACAAGCAGAGACGAGAATTGGAAGTACGTCATATTGGAAATAGACGGAATCGGCACTGCATTTCCAACCCGTAGAATCACCTTTATCAACGATTGTTGTGATTGTTGTTGTATCCTTGACAATGGGAGTCGGAACTACTGAAGGTTCGTGTTTACAACCAATAGTTGTGATAAAAATTGCAGCAATTAGTGTTATGCAAATGAAAATAAGTCGTTTCATAAATGAGTATTGTGTTAAGTTTAAAACTTTGAATCTAAACACGTCTAACATTAAATTCGGGTTGCCTTTCTTGATTTTTTTTAAGGAAACATTAACATCTATTCATCTATTTACGACTCTATTGTTTTACAAGCCCCCTTGTTTAAGTTTTTGATTTCAAATACTTTATAAAAAAAATGATGTGGTTTTTGTCGTTTGACCACCCCCTCAGTATATTTGTCCAAAATTGAGATAAAATATTAATTTTGAAGTATTCAACCAATCATTTTAAACAATCTAGTCTTATGGAAAAAGATAAATTTATGCAGTTCGCCATTGACCAAGCCCGTAAAAGCCGAAGCGAAGGGGGCATACCAATCGGTTCGGTTTTAGTCAAAGACGGTGATATGGTTGCAGCAGGGCATAACAAACGTGTGCAGGAAAAGAATCCTATTTTGCATGGCGAAATGGACTGTTTGAACAATGCAGGGCGCATTGGTTCATACCGTGGCACGACGATTTACTCCACTTTGATGCCTTGTTATATGTGTGCAGGAACAATAGTGCAGTTCAAAATCAAAAAAGTTATCGTTGGTGAATCACGGACATTTGACGGCGCAAGGGCGTTTATGGAATCGCATGGCGTAGAAGTCATTGATCTCGATTTGGATGAATGTGTGGATATGATGAATGAGTTTATCGACGAAAATCCTAAATTGTGGAATGAGGATATTGGTGAATTATGATTTTTTTAGACCACTGATTGGACTGATGCGACTGTTTTTCACTGATTTTTTTTCTGATTTTGTTAGGAAATAAATCAGTGTAAATCAGTCGCATCAGTCCAATCAGTGGTCATAAAAAATCATAACGTCAAAAATAGCTCTTCTAAGACAGTGGTTAAAATTTCATGTTTGCCTTCAAAAAGCGTGAAATCCATCTTTATATTCTGTTTTTTTGCAAAATCTAAATGCCAATCAATAGGCTTTTGATTGATAAATTCATCGTTGTCTCCTACGATAAAATGTATTTTTTTATCTGAAAAATATTCTTCAAAAGGTTGGTAATCAATGTCTTCGGGTAATAACCCGCCCCATAAAATTAAATTATCGAACTTTGGCAGACCCCTCAGTAACCAACGCACTTGCGTCGCACAACCTTGTGAAAAACCGAACAAAATGATTTTTACATCGGTTGACAGTTGCGCTGAAAAATGCTGAAACAGATGTGTCAAATAGTTTGAATAATCCTCAATTTCATCTAATCTATCATCTTTTGTCATCCAACTCGCACCGACTTTATTGGTTTGAAACTGCCAATAAAAACGATTCAAGGCTTCAGGTGCAAGGATAAAATGCTCTGGATTGTCAAAAATCTCAAATTTTCTAATGATATGACTTGCCAATTGCCCATAGCCGTGCGTCACAAACCAAAAGTATTTGACCCCCTCATTAGGTTGACCAATAGTGTAGTAATGGGCGGTTTTGGAGACTTTTAGCTTGTGGTGTTGCATAATTTTATTTTCTTTTGAAATATCCAAAATGAAATCGTCATTGCGAGGGACGAAGCAATCTTTTAATTGAAAGCAGAATATCTTTTTTACCCTGCAAATAGCTAAAAGATTGCTTCGTTCCTCGCAATGACGAAGTTGTTTTAATAAAATTTGACAAGCGGAACTTACTTAAATCCAACCTTATGTCCCTGCCGTCCGAACCATAAAATATAGGCGTAGCAAGTCAACATAATGAATAAAAATGCTGAACGGAAATCAAGCCCCAAGCCTGAACTTTCATACAACCAACCATAAAAAGGTGGTATCAATGCGCCGCCGACAATACCCATGATGAGTAAAGCCGAACCTGTATTCGTAAATCGTCCAATATCACGGATGCCAAGTGGGAAAATGGCGGGCCACATAACGGCATTGGCAAAACCTAAAGCCGCTAAACAAGCCACTGCCATAGAGTCACTTGCAAAATAAGAACCCACCGTCAACACCATACCGAGTATCGCTGAAATGGCTAACCAACGCTCTTGTTTAACATATTTTGGTATTAAAAAAATGCTCAAAACATAACCTACAAGTAGTCCGCCAAGACCAAAAGATGTGAAAAAACGTGATGTATCTGTTGAAAAACCTAAGTTTTTACCATAAACCGTAATCAAATCACCTGCCATGACTTCTGCACCAACGTACATGAAAATCGCCAAAGCACCGAGCCAAACGTGCGGAAATTGAAAGATGCTCGTTTTAGTCCTTGAAAATTCAGTGTCTCCGTCTTCAGAAACTTGTTCTGAAATGTCTGGTAGCGACGAACGTTTGATGACAAGAGCAATGATTAACAAAAACACGGTCATAGCGGTATAAGGCATGACCACCCGACCCGACAATTCGTTGAGTAAACCTGTTTTCACCGCCGCATCTGTCGTCGTATCTATTTGATTCTGAATGGCATCCACGTTTTTGAGTAGCACTGCGCCAAACAAGAGATTGGCAGCAATGCCTGCTAATTTATTGCATATACCGACAATACTGATACGTGTTGCGGCAGATTCAATGGGGCCAATAACGCTCAAATAAGGATTTGAAGCCGTTTGTAACAATGCTAAACCCATACCTTGAATAAACAAACCTGTTAAAAACATCGGATAACTGCGGGCTTCGGCGGCAGGAATAAAGACGACGCAACCAACTGCCATGATGGTTAAACCGATTGCCATACCGTTTTTTGTGCCTAATTTTTGCAGAATCCAAGAAGAGGGTAGGGCTAAGAAAAAATAAGCCGCAAAGAACGCTGTGGCTACGAAAAAAGACTGTTGATCAGTCAACTCGCACGACTTTTTAAGGAAGGGAATGAGAATGCCATTCAGCCAGGTGATAAAGCCAAAAACGGCAAACAACATGCCGATGATGCCTAATTGGTAATAGTAGTTTGATGATTGTTTAGTCGCCATTTTGTCTTGTTTTTCAATAAGTTAGAGAATGATTGGAATGAATGATGAATGATAAATTATGAATGATGAATGGGGTTTTTATAAAATTAATTTTTGGTCATAACTAAAGTAGTATTCGTCGCCGAGACTGACGTGGATGAAACCTGCTTTGTTCCGTTCGCAAGCCTCTTGAATCAATTCAGAAGCTATTTTTACATTTTCGGTATCTAAATGACTGAAAGGTTCATCGAGCAAAATCATGTCGAACGGTTGTGCCAGCCCCCTCAGTATAGCGACCCTTTGGCGTTGTCCATAGCTCAATGTTTCGCATTTTTTTTCTAAAAAATCATAGACACCTAAGCGTTTGGCTGCGTTTTCAAAGTCAAAATGCCCTCCCTTCCCGATTTTATCGGGATTTCGTTCCTCAACAGTACCGGCAGCTTTTGTTAAGCCTTGTTTAAGTTCAATATTTTCCCTTGCGGTCAAATTTAGGAAAAGTCGGAGGTCTTGAAAGACAATCGCGAACTTTTTTTGCCGAAGTGTTGCCCAATCCTCCACATTGAAGGTTTTGATGTTTTTTTTATCTAAAAAAATATCGCCTACGTAGTCATTTCTCAAACCATAAGCCAAGTGAATGAGGGTTGATTTGCCTTTGCCTGAAGGCGCGGTTACAAGGTAGTTTTTATCAAAAGAAAACGACCCCACAGTATTAAACACTTGCGAAGTCGGGTTCAGCCCATTTTCTAAAAGCGGTAAAG
>JANLQI010000347.1:0-13972 GCA_031367705.1 Saprospiraceae bacterium
ACGTAAATTTAATAGGTTTTTTATTTTTTTTTGCAAAAAAAAATAAAAAACCTATTCAATTTCCGTTTACTATACCTTGTCCGAAAAGAAAAATCAGTGAAAATCCGTCAAATCAGTGTCATCAGTGGTCAAAAAAACTACTTTTTCAAACCAATTTCACGCAAACGTTCATCTAAATACTCACCCGCCGTAATCGGCTCATAAGCACAAGGAAGCTTTGCCGTTACCGTTTGCGGCAAGCAAGTCAAGTCCATTTCAGGCACAGGATGCAAGAAAAAAGGAATTGACAAACGCGGCAAATGCCACTCCGACTTAGGCGGATTAATAACGCGATGAGTCGTTGATTTCAAGTAATTATTGGTCAAACGTTGCAACATATCGCCGACATTGATGACAATTTCATCCTCTTCTGGCACCACATCTTTCCATTCATTGTCTATTGTCAACAACTGCAAACCACCTGCCGAAGCACCTACGAGCAATGTTATAAGGTTAATATCCTCATGTTGTTCTGCACGAATAGCCGATTTAGGCTCTTCCCGAATCGGTGGATAGTGAATGGCACGCAAAATAGAATTGCCCTGTTCAATTTTACTATCAAAATAATGCTCACCTATATTAAGGTATAAACCAATGGCTTGCAACAATGAACCGCCCGTACGTTCAAAAGCTTGATACAATTGGATGCCCAGAGCCGTAAAAAGCGGTTGTTCATCAATGTGAATGTTATCAGGATACAAGTCTTCGTTATCATCCCCGTCTGGCACTTCTTGACCGATTTGGAAAAACTCCTTCAAATCTGCGACATCTGTGTGCTTTGCGTGTTCTTTTCCAAAACTCGTGTAGCCACGTTGACCTGCCAATTTCGGGTCTTCATATTTCTTTTTTGCATCAACGGGTAAAGCAAAAAATTCTTTGGCTTCGCTATAAAAATCGTCAATCAACGATTTGGGAATGCCATGATTGGTAACGCCCACAAAACCCACTTCATGGAAAGCTTTGCCCAATGTTTCGACAAATGTTTGACGTTCTTGCGGCGTACCGTTTCTGAATTTTGATAAATCTAGGACTGGAATGGCTCTTTGCTCTTTCATTATATGTTTTTTTAAAGATGATTTTTAATACTTGTTCGGACATCGTTTCCCTTGTAAATTATCGTTTTTTACTGAGGGGGGGCAAAAATAGACAAACTTGTTTATTCTCATAATAAAAAGGATATGGAATGCAATTTAGCTATTTTTACAAAAAACAAACGCTGTTTCAAGACAAAAAAAGTCTGTATTTCAAGGAGAAATGCAGACTCAAACAAGGTTACGGTCTGTTTTTACCGTAAAAGAGTGACTATTTATCCATTCTTTGAATTACGCCACGACTGTTTCTTTGGCTTTTCCACTATTTCACGTCCCCCTCAGTATAAAACTTGTTTTATTGAGCAAATTTGCGAATTTTGCATTCATAAATTAAACTGATAGTTTTTCATAAACTCATAAATAAAACTTATGAATTATAAAAACATTATCCATTATCAACTATCCATTATCCATTAATCAACTATGAATTTTCAGCAATTAGAATACATAATAGCGGTGGACACACAACGCCATTTTGCCGCTGCTGCCGAAAAGTGTTTTGTCACTCAACCAACGTTGAGCATGATGATTCAAAAATTGGAAGACGAACTGGGTGTCAAAATTTTCGACCGTTCCAAACAGCCCGTTGTACCGACCGAAGTCGGTGTCCAATTGATAGAACAAGCCCAAACCATTTTGCACGAAGTGAAAAGGCTGCGTGAAATCGCTGATTTAGAGCAAAATGAAATAAAAGGTGAGTTGCGTTTAGCCATCATACCGACGCTTGCACCTTATCTGATGCCCTTGTTTATTCGATCCTTTTCAGAAAAGCACCCCTCAGTAAAATTGCATATTTCGGAGTTGACAACCGAGCAGATAGTTAGAAAACTCAAACAAGACCTACTCGATGTAGCGATTATGGCAACGCCAACAGGTGAAAGCAGTCTTTCAGAAGACCCTCTTTTCTTTGAAGAATTCGTTGTCTATGCTGCACAAGCGGAAACGATTTTGAAGAAAAAATTCGTCTTGTCTGACGATATTGATGTCAATCGCCTTGTTTTATTAGAGGAAGGACATTGTTTGCGTTCTCAAATTCTAAATCTATGTGAATTGAAAGAATCGGCAGGTTTTGTCAATAATATCTTTTATGAAGCAGGCAGCATAGAAACATTGAAACGCATGGTGGAAGCTAATTCTGGCATCACGATACTACCTGAATTGGCTTTAAAAAACTTAGATGAAGACCAAATGGGTTATGTCCGTTTCTTCAAATCACCTGCACCTGTGCGCGAAGTGAGCCTTGTAACACGGCGTGCTTTTGTCAAAAAACGACTGATTGAAGCACTAAAAAAAGAGATTCTGGACAATTTACCAATGGATTTGAGGCGTACAATGAAAAAGAAAGTTATGAGTATTCAAAATTGATATATCAAAAAGCCTTGAAAACGTGCTGTTTTCAAGGCTTTTTGATAAAAATACTGAGGGGGGTATTTTAAACGGCTTACCACCGAATCAACGCCGAACCCCAAGTAAAGCCACTACCAAAGGCAGCCAAACAAACCAAATCGCCTTTTTTGACGGCACCCACTTCGTAGGCTTCGCACAAAGCAATCGGCACAGACGCAGCCGTGGTATTGCCATATTTTTGGATATTATTCCAAACTTGGTCGTCTCGCAAACCCATTTTGCGTTGCACAAATTGCGAAATCCGCAAATTGGCTTGATGTGGAATCAACATATTAATATCTGCGGGAGTCAACCCCTCAGTATTCAAAGCCTCCATAATAACTTCTGGAAATTTCTGAACCGCCATTTTAAACACAAACTGCCCTTCCATATTCGGATATGTTTGAGCATTGTCCATCATGTGTTGCGTCATAAACATGCCACCATAAGTATCTGCATCTGGAAAACCGAAATCAACAGGCTCGCCCATCTTGTCAAAGTGATAACCACCATGAGAACCAGGGTTTACATAAGCCAATTTTTCAGCATGAGTACCATCTGAATGTAGTTTTGTCGTCAAAATACGGCTTTCATCGTCAGAAGGTTGAACGATAACAGCCCCTGCACCATCACCAAAAATGACTGTAACATTGCGCCCTCGTGTTGTGAAATCAAGCCCCATCGAGTGCATTTCTGAACCGACGACCAGGACGTTTTTATACATACCCGTTTTCACAAATTGGTCGGCAATAGACAACGCATACACGAAGCCCGAACATTGATTGCGGATATCCAACGCGCCAATTTCTGTCTTAGTAATGCCCATTTCACGTTGCAACAGAACGCCACAACCCGGGAAATAATAGTCGGGACTAAGCGTCGCAAAAATGATAAAATCCACATCTTCCTTTTGTATACCTGCGCGTTCTATGGCAATTTCAGCCGCTTTTGCGCCCATTGTTGTGGTCGTTTCCTTGTGTTTTGTGGCGTAACGACGTTCTTGAATGCCTGTACGTTCCTGCACCCATTCGTCGGTCGTTTCCATAATTTGGGTTAAATCGTTGTTTGTCACAACATTATTAGGCAAATATTTTCCAATGCCTGCTATTTTTGAATGCCGCATTTTTATTGTTAATTTTAAAATTTGATTAGTCAAAACGGTTTAAATACTGAGGGGTTCCCATATTTCGGAAAATTAGCTAAGTTTCTATAAATAGAAAGGATATTTTTTTACTTTTGTTTCAAATCATAAAAAAAAGTGCTTGTAAAAATCTGATTGTCAAGTATTTGCGATTTATCAAAAAGCGATTTTTCTTTTCAGCATTAAAACGTCTTGTCTTTAAATGAAAGAATTTGCTCAAAATATAATAGAACTCGTTGCGACAAACGAAATGGACAAAGCCTTAGCGACGATGTACAATTTGCTGTCTGTCGCGGAGTCAGAACTCAAAAATGATGCAGTCATACTGAGGGGGCGTTTTAGCAAACTCAACAGCGATAAACGCAAAGGTATTATTACTATTTCAGATGAAACACTTGAATTTAGCCGAATAACAAACGGAACGCTGGAAATATTGGACGAAATGGTTCAAGATGAAGCGAAATTCAATCCTTTTATCAACGATGTCAATGACTCACTCTCGCGCAATACAAAGGACGAAATTGCCCTCGAAGAGTCTATTTCTCGTAAAATGTTGCCTGTGACGGATGCGCAAAAAGAGGCTCTTTTTCGCCGCATGGCTTATATAAAAGACATTAAACACGATATTCACGCTTTGTGGTTCGACGATACACCCGATTGTGAACTCAGCGAACTGCGCCTTATTTTGGCATTGGGTATCCAACTTGACCGCGCCGAGACACCCGAACAAGCCGAAAAATTGATTGAAAAAACGTCTTACGATTTCATCATTTCAGATATTTGGCAACAAGACAATCCTAAGGGCGGCATCGAATTTTTTAACTATCAAGTACAAAAAGGCATTCGGATTCCGACCATTTTTTATATCACAAAATATACCGAAGAGAGAGGGACACCGCCTTATGCCTTTGGTATTACAAACCGCCCAAATGATTTACTACATTTAGTTATGGACGTTATTGAAAGGAAATAATAAACAAAAGGAAACTACATAACATATTCAAAAACAAGATTTTATGACGAAAAACATGTAATAGCCCACTTTATGTCTTTAACCAATACGCGATTAAACTTAGCAGCGCCACAACGTCCAACACTTTCTGTTATTTGGATTTATGCAAGTGGCCAACTCGGCTGGTCTCTTGCAGCTTACGGTGTCGGCTCTTTGTTGAGCTATTTTTATATGCCGCCCGAAGATGCCGCTTCACACGCTGTTTTTCCTGATTTTCTCCCTAAAATATCTATTTTGGGCTTAACCTTGCTGGGTCTTATCGGTTTCAGTGGCAGACTTTTCGATGCTTTTATTGACCCTTTTGTTGCCAATTGGTCGGACAAATTGCAGTCCAATTTCGGCAAACGTAAGACGTTTATGGCTATTGCTGCTTTGCCGTTGGCTGCCTGTTCCTACCTTATGTTTAATCCAATTACTGAGGGGGGAACTTCGGCAAATGTTGTTTGGCTAACAACCACCGTTTTTGTTTTTTATATCAGCTTGGCGATGTATATGATACCTTATGCCGCTTTGATTTCGGAACTCGGTCATGTCGCAGCCGACCGTTTGAAAATATCAACTATTATTTCCATAACATGGGCTTTGGGCTTCTTAATTGGCAATACAACACCCGCTTTACAAGGCTTTTTTGAATCAAAGGGAGACCCCTCAGTATGGGCGTTCCAAAAAACAGTGGGCATCTTTGCTATCATTTCAGGCATCTTTTTGTTAATTCCCGTTTTCTTTTTGAATGAAAAAAAGTACGCACTGCAAGGCGAATCGCACGGCGATTTTTTTACCTCTATCCAATCCGTTTTTAACAATCAACCTTTTCGCTACTTTGCATTTTCTTACCTCTTATATTGGTTGGCATTGACATTCATTCAGGCAGGTATTATTTTTTATGTTACTTTGTTGTTGGGTTTAGACAAATCAAGTGCAACACTTTTTGGCATCGGCAGCTTTTTCACCAGCTTTCTTTTTTATCCATTAATGGGGAAATTAGAGAAAGGTTTTTCTAAGAAAAAAGTCATTTTAGCGGCTTTTTTGACATTTATTGCCATTTTTGGTATTCTTTTATTGCCTATTTCTGGAACGATACGGTTCTGGTTAGTGACCGTTTTAGCGGCTTTTCCTTTAGCGGCTTTTGGCATTTTGCCTAATACCATTGTTGCAGATATTGTGCATCAAAACGAAAAACTGACAGGACAAAACCAAGCAGGTATGTTCTACGGCGTAGCTGCATTTATGATGAAAGTAGGGATTTCGTTGGCAAATCTCATTTTCCCTTCGCTGTTGGTTTTTGGAAAAAGTGTAGAAAATCCGATGGGAGTTCGCTTAACACTTGTAGCGGCTTTAGTGTTTTGTACAGCGGGCTTTTTGGTTTTTAGGAAATATGAAGAAGCGTAAAAATAAGTGTCGGGGTGATTTAAAATCACCTCGACACTTGCATTTAGGAACAGTGAAAAAATAAAATGCCAAACTTCACTTTGCAATGCCGTTGAAAGTCAACGTTTTACAAATTCATCATTTATCATGTATAATTCATCATTTCCTTACACCCCAAATTGCGACAAATGATGGTTCAAATGCTTATAAAACATATTATTCCATTCCGTTTTTGTCAATGCACCAAAAGAATGAGACTCTTTGTTATCAAATTCGGTTTCACCTAATTCCTGCGTTTTTTGGATGTATTGAATCAAACGACCTTTTTCCGCTTCAAAATCCTTCTCGTCTTTGATGATAAATTGAGGGGCTGTCCGACTGTTGTGTTTATAAGCCGTTTCGTTGACTACGGTATTTTTCACAAATGCTTTGAGCATAAACCGCATCAACGCATTGGGTTTGGGATGAATGTCATCATAAACCATCTCGTAAGTTACCGCGCAATGTGCCAACATTTGAGCAACACTCATAGAACCCCATTTGTGCTGTGTTTGAGCGTTTAGGTTATTGATTCTTTGGATAATATCCGAAGATGCTTCTTTTGTAAAAATGTTTGGTAAAGCCATTTTTGATTTTTTATAAATTACAATTAAACTTTATTTAAACCAACCCGCCACAATATCCGCCGTTTTATCCTCAAAATGACGACACGTAAACTCATTCGTGCGTGGGTCATAATCGTATTCATCGCGCCAAAGGGCATGGTTCTCAGCTAATTCGATAATCGAATCACAAATTTCCAACACATCAGCATCCGTCATAGTCGGGTGAATACTCATACGAATCCAACCTGGTTTATTGGACAAATCACCGTTTGTAATTTGTTGTGTCAAAATATCTGAAACGTCTTGATTGACTTCTAACAAATAATGCCCATAAGTGCCCGCACAGGAACAGCCGCCTCGCACCTGTACCCCAAATTTGTCATTCAACAATTTTACACCTAAATTATAATGCAAGTTTTCAACATAGAAAGAGACCACACCTAAGCGATGTTGATGTGCATCTGCTAAAACATGTAAACCTTTTACATTTTTTAATTTATTGAAAATCAAATAGATAAGCTGTTCTTCTCGTTTCAACATGTTCTCAACACCCATTTCCTCCTTCAAACGGACACACAAAGCCGTTTTAATGGTTTGCAAAAAAGGCGGCGTACCACCATCTTCACGGTCTTCGATATTGTCAATAAACTCATGGGCTGCCCACGGGTTTGTCCATTTCACAGTACCACCGCCTGGATTGTCAGGCACACGATTGTGGTATAATGCCGCATTAAAAATCAGTATCCCTGCCGTGCCAGGACCACCGAGAAATTTATGCGGCGAAAAGTAAATCGCATCTAAAAAACCGTCGGGATACTGAGGGGGGTGCATATCAATCACCACATAAGGCGCGGAACATGCAAAGTCCACAAAACACAATCCGCCTGCGCGGTGCATCATCGTTGCGATGTCGTGATAGGGTGTTTGGATGCCCGTCACGTTAGAGCAAGCGGTGACAGCCGCCACTTTTATCAAGCGATTTTGATATTTCCCCAATAAAAACGCTAAGTTTTCCAAGTCAACTAACCCCTCAGTATTTGGCGCAATCACTTCAACATCGCATATCGTTTCGAGCCAAGACGTTTGATTGGAGTGGTGTTCCATGTGCGTCACAAACACAATCGGACGGTCTTCGGCTTTGATAGAAAAGCTACTCCGCAGTTTTTCAGGTATTTTCAAGCCCAAAATGCGTTGAAATTTATTGATAACACCCGTCATACCAGAGCCGTAACTGATGATACAATCCGTTGCACCTGCATTCACATGCTCCTTGATGATTTGTCGAGCTTTGTGATAGGCGAGCGTCATAGCCGTTCCTGTTACGGACGTTTCAGTATGCGTATTGGCAACAAAAGGACCAAAATCGTTCAATAATTTGTCCTCAATTGGGCGATAAAGCCGCCCACTTGCTGTCCAATCGGCATAAATAATGCGTTTTTTACCTGTTGGAGAATGGAAATACTGGTGCTGTCCGACAATATTTTCGCGGAAACTGGCAAAATATTCTTCAAGAACGGCTGCCTGTGCGTTGGTTTGGTGTGATTCGGTAGTGACTTTCATGGGGGTAAAATTAGTGAATTTCAAGGAAAATGAGTGATTCTGTTAATTTTTATAAAACGTAAAATCAATACTAATCGACATCGTTATATTTTATTTCACCTAAAACCTTCTTGAAAATGCCACATTTACTTCTCGTTTTTATGCTTTTTTCTCCCTTTATACTGAGGGGGCAAGCATCGGCTCAATTTCCTAATTTAGTTAAAAATCCAAGTTTTGAGGAACGTGCGGTCAAACGTCCTAACCAAACCATTTCCATTATTGACTCTGTGGAAGAGTTTATGGGTTGGTCATCGCCCTTGTTAGAACGTGCCGAGATTTATGGGGTTGACAAAAAAGGGTTTATCGAAGACCCAACTAATATACGTGGGCAACGCAATTTTAAGGCGAAAACGGGACAACATGTGGCTCAAATTCAAACTTACAGTAATTTCAAACGGAGTTATTTGCAAGGAGAATTAATGGACTCATTGGAGGTTGGGCAAAAATACTATTTCGGGTTTTGGTCGCATTTTCATTGTTTAGCTACGAATAATATCTGTTTGTCCTTTTCTACGGAATCCATTCAAACCGATACAATTACCCTTTTGCGTCTGACCTCTTTTGCGCGCCTGAAAGAGGTGAATAATTATGATGCTAAAAACGTGTGGTTGATGACCGTAGATTCTTTTGTTGCGGATAAGTCTTATCGTTATTGTATCATAGGCAATTTTTTTAAAAATGATTCAACAGCAACAGGTGGCAGCAAATATTTTGACCATTATATAGGCTTCGTTGACGATGTGTTTGTTATAAAAGCTAAAAATTCGGTGATGCAGCCTCGTCCAGAACCGCCTCCAAAAAAATCTGCGCCTTTACCAAAAGTTCTTAATAAAGTCCAATTTCTCTACAATTCAGCCGATTTTGAACCCAATTCGTTGCCACAATTGGACAGTGCGATTGTTGTTTTGAAACAATATCCCTCTATTGAAATTTTAATAAAAGGATATACCAGCAGTGAAGGCGATGCAGATTACAATCAAAAATTATCGCAACGCCGCGCCGAAGCCGTTAAAAATTATTTGATGCAACACGGCATTGATGCTAAACGATTGAGTGCCAAAGGATTTGGCGAAACGTTGCCGTTAGTTGCGGACGATTCAGAAGAGAATAAACGGGTGAATCGGCGGATAGAGTTTGAGATTATTAAAGAATGACGATTTATGCAGCTTGAAGTATAAATTCCGCTTCCATTTTCAAAATGCGATTTAGTTTTTTTGCCAATTCCATATTCACTTTGCGCTTGCCCGACAAGACTTCTGATAGGCGAGATTCGGCAATACCCAGCAATTGTGCCATGTCTTTTTGCTTCAAACGCAATTGCATCATTTTGATTTTTAACGCATCACTTATAGATTTGGGTTGGTTTAAGAAATTAGCACGAGCGTTCTTTTCATAAACATTTGCCATAAGAGACAACTCATTTAAGGCATCAAATTCTTCTGATGGCAAAGTATCAACACCACCACTATTTGTCGCTTTTTGAATAAAAAACTCAATTTTATTCATTACTTCGATGTAATCGTCCAAATTTTGAATTCCTTGTATCATGTTTTTAAATTTTAAATAGTTTTTACATCAATTTTAGCATAAGCAGCATGAGTGCCAATAAAGCGAATGAATACTGTGCGTGTTCTGAAAATAGTTAAAGCAACAAGCCGATATTGATTTCCTTTTATGTTAAAAACAATCCTATCATTGCCAACATAGTCCGCAGAGTTAAATGTCTTTTTTACATCATTGATATTAGACCAATCGGCTTCTTCCGTTATGTCGTACCAATATTCGAGCGCATTTTTTGCATCTGGATGTTCTTGATAAAAAGCCGCAATAGTTGACCACCCAATAATAACCATCGTTTTCTCTTTGTAAGTTTTAGATTGACAAATTTAGAATGAAAATTCTGGATTTGGAAATTTACTTTCATTTTTCAGAATTTAAATATTCCCAAAACAAAATTTCTCCGTAATACCTACAGGCACGTCGTGAACTTTAACCAATGCTTTTCTCATACGTTTCTATTTTGTTTAAATTCATTGATGAAAGGGCTTTTAAATTCCATTTGAATATTCAAAACGTTTAAAATTTTCATAACAGATTGAAAATGAACGGTTTGTTTGCCATGTTCAATGTCATAAATCATCGTTTTACCGACATCGGCAATCGTAGCCAATTCATTTCTCGAAAGTCCTGCTTTTTTTCTATGAAATAGTATCATTTCGCTTAAAAATAAAAAATCCATTATTTTGCCGTTTTGACGGTAAAATAATGGATTTTTTGAAAAACAAACGCTTTAATTCATTTTAAATTTAATTATTACTGCTTTGACAGTAAAAATCAATGTGAATGTTGACCCTTTTCATTTTCTAAATCTTTCTTGATTTTCCATACAAATTCTTCTGAAACACGTCCAATCCTTGCGATACTACTGAGGGGGATTAAGCCCTCTTTTAGGAGTTCTTTTATCATAAGAATTTTTTCTTCAATTTTACCTTCAATTTTACCTTCAATTTTAGCCTTGGCTTTAAGTTCCTCTTCCAAGCGTTTAGCCTCTGCTTCATGCACGAGCCAATATTGATAGGCTTCATACTTATCTGGGGATAAAGTGCGAATATCTAATTCCCCAAGAGGAATATTGAGCCAGTCTTCTTGCCAAAATTTGGGCTTTTCTGATGTTTCTACCATTTTATGAGCATTTTTGATGGTGAATATTAATTTTTCTAAATCAGTTTTTACTTCGTTAACGGTCAACAGAACTAAGTAATCGTAATAAATGACTCTCGAAAATCAATACACATTTTCAACCCTTCAAAGAAGTCAAGTCCTAATACACCTTCAAATTCCGACAAAACGCCATTAGCAAGGAAATCGTAGGCTGAAACATCAAAATTGCGTTTCAATTCGCCCATAGCAAAAATGCCATCGAGTCGAAAAATAAGACTGTCAACGTTACCGCGACCAGTTTCAAAAGTAGCTGAACCAACAGCATTTTCGGGAAAATAGCCCAAAATGATAAGCGTTGAAAGGTCAATAACAGTATGAGATGCACCCGTATCAACTGCCAAATGGACATTTTGAATACCAATTTTGGCTTTAACAATAATAAGGCTATCTGAGTTTTCTCGTAGAAATGTTGTTTTATTCATTACCAAAAGCGTCTGTTTTTAGGAAATTCTCCTGTATAAATAGTAGTGGCACTCTCGTAAGTTTGTTGCCATCCGTTTTTATCGCGTGCTTCATAAGCAAGTTCGCGTTTGTCTTTATGATGTAAAATCACAATGCCTTTCAAAATCTTTACCCCTTGATATTCGGGATTACCCAATAAAACCCATTCATTCGGAAATAAGGCTTTGATTTGTTCTAAACTTAACATGTCTTGACCCATTATTCTTATTTTTTTGTCAAAATTATTTGTTTTTAACCAATAATCCAAAACTGTATTTTTATTTTTTATTTTCACATACAACAAAACCCCTCAATATCAATCCGATACTGAGGGGTCATTTTATCTCAAAAAAAAGCAATTTTTAAATAACCACATTAATCATACGCCCTGGCACGACAATCACTTTTTTGATATTGCCACCATCTAACCATTTTTTCACAACCTCCAAATCTACAACCGTTGCTTCGATTTCTTTTGGATTTGTTCCTGCTGGAAAAGTTATTTCGCCGCGTTTTTTACCATTGATAGAAATTGGGTAAAGGATTTCGTCCGATACCAAATAGCTTTCGTTTGCAACGGGATAAGTAGCGTCTAATACTGAGGGGGTGTTGCCCAACTGTTCCCAAGCCTCTTCTGCGATGAAAGGGGCGAAAGGGGCGAGTAAAACAGTCAATTCATTCAAAATCAATCGTTTAGAACACTTCGCCGATTTCAATTCATTGACACAAACCATGAATGCTGAAACGCAGGTATTGAAGCCAAAACGCTCAATATCGTCGTTCACTTTCTTAATGGCTGTGTGCAAAATCTTCAATTCATCCTTTGTTGGCTCGCCATCCGTGAGTAAAAATTTGCCATTTTGGTCATAAAACAAACTCCAAAATTTGCGTAAAAAACCTGAAACGCCTGTGATGCCACCTGTTGACCATGGTTTTGAGTCAGTAATTGGTCCTAAAAACATTTCATACATACGGAAGCAATCTGCACCGTATTGAGTAACCATATCGTCAGGATTGACAACATTGTATTTAGACTTAGACATTTTTTCAACTTCCCAGCTACAAACGTATTCTCCTTGAGTATTCAGGATGAATTTTGAATTTTGTAACTGAGGCAGATTGTTTGACTTTTGAATATTCAGAATATCGTTTTCTACAATATTGACATCCACATGTAATTTCGTGAACGAATCTTTAGAATATTGATTTGTTAAATCATAAGACAAAAACAGAAACTCAAACTTATTACGATTTCTTTTATCAAAAATTAATTGTTCTTGACTTTTTATTGCATTAATTATTTTGTTAGCAATGACTTCTGTATTATCAAAACCCTCAATCAACTCTTCTGTAGTTAAAATCATTAATCGTTTATCATCTACTTCTGCGTTTTTTTTAAGTTTGTCTACCTTACTCGAATTTAAAGTCTTAACAGAAGTTAATTCAATAACTAAATTGTTAGTTTCAAAACTAAAATCATAATTATGTTTTTGTTCTCTTGTCTTATTATTAGGCTTATAATCACCTAAAAGAGGTTGTAAAACTTTAAGCCATAAAAATTCTTCAAAAAAGCGACCGCTTGCTCGATATACAAAGTTGGAACGCCCTTGAATCATCCCTTGATTCAATAACTTTTTTGCGTATTCTTTTTCTGGTACAACACCTAAATCGTACAAAAACATATTCCAAAAACGAGAGTACAACAAATGTCCTACGGCGTGTTCAGTACCGCCACCGTACAAATCCACTTGTTTCCAATAGTTGACCGCTTCTTTTGACACAAATGCGCTGTCATTTTTTGTATCCATATAGCGATAAAAATACCAACTCGAACCCGCCCAACCTGGCATAGTCGAAAGTTCATATTCATATTCACCTTTGTATTTCCAATCTTTTGCACGTCCCAAAGGCGGTTCACCCGTTGCGGTTGGCAAATATTCATCAATTGAAGGCAATTCCAAAGGCAATTCCGACTCTTCAATCAAATACGGTACGCCCTCTTTCCAATACACCGGCACCGGCTCACCCCAATAGCGTTGACGGCTAAAAACAGCATTGCGTAAGCGATATTGGATTTTACCTTTGCCTAAACCCCGTTCTTCAAGCGCATCAACCAATGTTTGCGTCGCCTCCTTGTAAGTCATACCATTGATGATACCCGAATTGATGTACTGCCCTTCTTTGGTATTATCTGCTTCGATTTCAACATCTTTTTGAGCGTCCAAAATCGGAACAATAGGCAAATTGAAGTGTTTTGCAAAATTCCAGTCACGTTGGTCGCCTGATGGAACTGCCATCACTGCACCTGTACCATAACCTGCTAACACATAATCTGCTATATAAATCGGCACTTTTTCGTCATTAAATGGATTGATGCAATAGGCACCCGTAAAAGCACCCGTCACTTTTTTACCTTCCGACAAACGGTCAACTTCTGAACGAGAAGAAGCCCATTTTTTATAATTCTCAATTTCTGCTTGCTGCTCAGGCGTTGTAATCGAAGCTACCAACTCATGTTCAGGCGCAAGCACCATGAAAGTGACACCATATATAGTATCCACGCGGGTCG
>JANLQI010000403.1:0-3227 GCA_031367705.1 Saprospiraceae bacterium
GGATATGCCTGGCGACCAAATTGACCGCATCGAACTGATTCGACAGCCAGGCGCACAGTTTGATGCGGCAGGTGGTCCGATTTTAAATATTATCCTAAAACGCAATGCCGAATTGGGTTTGACAGGCACGGCGAGCCTAACTTTAGGCGGCAGCACGTATGACCAAAGCGATGTGGGTTTGGGTCGTAAAAACTATGCTCGCGTTTCGCCCTCGCTCAATTTGAATTATAGGAGTGGGCAATGGAACGTCTTTGGGTCGTACAGTTACCTCACGCGCCAATCGTTTAGTATTCAAAAGGTTGAGCGATTCATCGGCAGCGAGACGTATAAGTCTTATAACTACAATGACCAAGCGGTTGATTTTAATAACTATCGGTTTGGGGCTGATTTTTATGCCACAAAAAAGACAACAATCGGTGTTTTACTGAGGGGGTGGTATCGCCCTTCGGAAAGTGCTGCCCGCAACGTGACCGATGTTTTTACATCGGATTTAAGTCAAAAATTAAACTCATTTGTAACTGAAAACAACGATGTTTCTAATCGCTCGAATTTAGCGGGTAACTTCAATGTCAAGCATGATTTTGATGCAAAAACGGGTCATTCGCTCAATTTTGACGTGGATTACACGGAGTTTCAAACAAAAAACAATACCTCTTTGAATATTTTCAAGAACCAAATAGGCAGTACGCAATCGCGTTCACAACAAAACCTGAACCAGCCGGTGGCTATTTTTGTCACGAAATTGGACTATTCATTGCCCATTGATTCAACCTTTAAAGCTGACGTTGGGACGAAATTGAGTTTTGCAACTATCAATAATGACCTCAAATTCTACCGCGCGGGTGAAATTCAAACGGGGCAATCCAATGATTTTTTGTACAAGGAAAATGTCAATGCAGGCTATGTCAATCTGTCAAAGAAATTCGGCAAAAAGATTGAACTCAACGGTGGCTTACGCGCCGAACAAACGGTTGTGAATGGAACGTCTATGTCGAAAACGGTGCTTGACCGCAATTATTTGCAGTGGTTTCCGAGCGCGAGCCTTTTGTACAGGCTCAATGACCACATGGGCATTCAAGGTTCGTACAGCAAACGGGTCAATCGTCCTGGCTTTCAACAGCAAAATCCGTTTGCGTTTTTCATTGATTCGCTCACTTATACGCAGGGTAATCCACAATTGCGCCCTGAAATCAGTCATACAGGGCAGTTGGCAGTGGTTTATGATGGTCAACCGTTTGTGAGTGTGGCTTATACCAAAACCGATGATGTGATTATTGAAAACGCACCGCGACTCGAAGGCACTAAAACCTTTACGACGGCTGCCAATTTAGCGAACAGCGAAAATTGGACTTTTCAACTCAATTTCCCCATAAAATTAGGCAAATGGTTGGAAGGTTACGGCGGCAATCAAGCCATTTACAATGCCTATGATGCCAATTATCAAGGCGCAACGTACAAGGCTTCGCGTTGGCATTGGTTGGCATACTCAGGGGTGACGATGAAATTGCCCAAAGACGTTAAGGTGGAAATCAATGGTTGGTACATGACAAAATTCTTAGAAGAGTTTTTGACCATAGGCAATATAGGCGGCGTTTCCATCGGCGCATCCAAAACGTTTTGGGACAAACGCGGGCGGCTTTCTTTGAATGTCAATGACATTCTATATTCTCAAAACTCGACAGCAGTGATTGATTTTTCAAATGTCCGCGTCAATTTCACGCAGCGCAACGATACCCGCAACGCTCGATTGACATTCAGTTATACATTTGGGAATACAAAAGTAAAAAATGCGCGGCGGCGCTCAACGGCTTCAGAATCAGAGTCTTCGCGGATAAAGGTAGAGTAAAATCAAAGGTTGTATCAAAAGATAGAAACAAGGTGAAGTAAACTAAAAAAGGAGATGTTTTTGCTTTTCTTTCAAAGAAAAGTAAAAACATCTCCTTTTTTAGTTTAGTAACGAGTAAATAATAACAGGGCATTTTAGGTCTTCAGGTAGGGGCAATCCTCGCGGTTGCCCTTATGCGTAAATGATTGTTTTTCAATGATAATCAATGCTTTACGTCCATTCATCGTTCATTATTTATCATTCATCATTACTTACTATACCTATCCAAATCCACCCAGTTGTTATTTGTAAACAAGTATGCAAAAATAAATAAATAAAATATTTGCTTATCTGAAAAGATATGATATATATTTGTTGCATCAAACAAAGTTGAAGCCAGCTTCATTTAAAACCCTATTTCTTTATTGCAAAATCCATAGTTAATCATGGCACTTCCAATTGTTTTAAAAACGTATGTTGAAAAAATCAACAAAATCGTTGCACTGTTTTCCAAGTATCACCCAGATATTGTCTTCAACTTAGACATATCATTAGCCATTTTAAAGGCAAAAAGAGATGCCTACGACCTGGCTATTGATGTGCGCAATGAGGCGGCTATCACTTTAAACAATGCTATTTTGGTTGTGAATACGACCGAAGCAGAATTATCTAAAGCAGAATCCTCGTTTTTGGTGCAAGTGGGTGAACGTTTTACCAAAGATTCAGACGAGTACGTTTGGGCAGGTGGTACGCGGCAATCCGAAGCCATCGAAAAAAGAAAAGCGACGCTCGAAGAAAATCAACGGCTTGAAAAACTGCGCGTAGAAGCAGAAGCAGCAAAAGCACAAGCTGAAAAAGAACGACTTGAAGCCGAAATGGTGGCATTGAGAGCCGAAGTCGAACGCCTGAGAGCCGAAAAAGGCAATAACGCATAGCCCGTTCTTGTTTTTTTTCGACAACAAAGAGGTAAGTCCATTAAAGACTTGCCTCTTTTGTTTTATGTACACCATCGGTACTTTGAATAGGGCTTCATTGAGCGGGCTTAGGTTAATATGATACCGCTTCTGTTTCATTTATCACCTGTCGTATTTCATCCCTTGCGTGTTATGCTTCTTGTCCCGTTTATCGTACTTTATCCGACGCATACCCTGCTGCATACCCTGTGTGTCGTGCTCTCTACTACGTAAGTCGTGCTGCAAACCACACCTGTCGTGCGCCATACCACGCATGGTTTGAACCACCGTGCTCTTGTCAGAGGTCAGTCAAGACCACGGTGGTTCAAACTACGCGTCAGATGAAGCACGATTTTTTCGCTGAAATACTGAGGGGGGGGCTTTTGCCGCTTTTTGTCGCTTTTGTCGCTTTTGTCATTCAGTAGGAATCTGTTTTGTGTATTATTAAA
>JANLQI010000433.1:0-18045 GCA_031367705.1 Saprospiraceae bacterium
ATACAACTATTAAAATTTCCGTTTACTATACCTTGTGCAATTTAGCCCATAAATTGATTAAACATCTTCCAAATGGGCGTATTAGGAATATCAGCTTGTATTTCAATTTCAACTTTTGTCACAGGGTGCATAAAACGCATCGAACGACAATGCAAGCAAATAGAACCATCAGCATTGCCTTTTGGTGCGCCATATTTGACATCGCCTCTGATTTTGCAGCCAATAGTCGCCAATTGAGCGCGAATTTGATGCGAGCGACCTGTTGTGGGATGCACTTCAAGCAGATGTTGGTTGCCCAAACTGGCGATGAGTTCATAAGTCAATTCCGCTTCTTTTGCACCTGGGTGACGACGGCTGGGACCATCGAGTACCTTTGTAATGTTGCGCTCTTTATCTTTATCAAGAAAGTGAACCAATGTACCACTCAATGGGTCAGGTCTTTCGTTGACGATTGCCCAATAGGTTTTATCTACTTCCCGATCAGCAAAAAGTTTGTTGACACGTTCAAGAGCCTTGCTGGTTCTTGCAAAAATAACTGCACCTGAAACGGGACGGTCAATGCGGTGGCAAACGCCCAGAAAGACATCACCGGGTTTATCATAGCGAATTTTGATGTACTCTTTCACCATATCATCAAGCGGTCTGTCGCCTGTTTCATCGCCTTGTACCAAAACACCTGATGGTTTATTGATTGCAATGAGGTGATTGTCTTCGTAAATTACTTGTAATTTCATTAAATCTAATTGTTATTTTGCTAAATGGTATTATAACTTCAAACCATCTCGCTTATTTTGGGTGCAAAATTAGTAAAAATACTGAGGGGGTACACATGATTGAATGGGTAAGAAAAATAAAGCAAAATGGGCGTTATAAAAAGTGATAAAAAAAACAACGATTCTCCAAATTTACTGTAAAATTGCATTATTATTTTACAAGAGAACAAACTACATTATGGATAACCTACAACGCTACCTTCAAATGGCTATGGACTGGGCTATTGTTTTCGTTCCCAAAGTCTTTCTCGCCATCATCATTTTTTGGATTGGCATCCGACTTATTAATAAGTTGAATATTCTGACCAACCGAAGTCTCGTGAGTCGAAATATAGACGCAACGATTCGTCCTTTTTTTGCTTCCATAGTAGATATCAGTTTACGCATAATACTCTTTATCATCGTAGCGGGTATATTTGGTTTTGAAGTTTCCTCCCTTATTGCCATTTTGGGCGCATTAGCGTTTACTGTTGGATTGGCATTACAAGGCAGTTTAGGACATTTTGCAAGCGGAATTTTATTGTTAATCCTAAAACCATACAGGGTTGGCGACGAAATAAAAGTCGCTGATGCTGAAGGTTTTGTCGAAGAAGTTCAGGTTTTTAATACCATACTTAGAACACGCGATAACCGATTTATCACTGTACCAAATGGTTTGGTCACATCGGGTAATATTACCAACTACACAGGTCAAGGCAATCGGCGCGTGGATATGACTTTCATTGTTGATGAACCGAATCCTGTGTCTAAAGTCAAAAAAGTGATACTTGAATCAGCCGCCGCTTGTCCACTTATTTTACAAACCCCACCTATGGAGCTATTCCTTGAACATTTTGATTGCGATGAATTGCATTTTGCCGTTCGCCCTTGGTGTAAAGCAGAGGATTATTGGCAAGTGTGGGCTTTTATGCAAGAAGCCGTCAAAAATGGCTTTGATGAAGCGGAATTAACCGGCAATATTCACTATCTCCAAATGGTTCAAGATAGGAATGATTTACATGATTCCCGATAACTAAGTAAAATATCCCCCCTCAGTAATTTTCAATAAACATACTTCAACTACATGAAAAACTACCTATTTCTTCTATCGCTTTGTTTGATGTTCAGTCAAACAACATTGGCGCAATCGCCTTTTCAAAAAACCTATTGCAACCCAGTTGACATCAATTATCAATATAATTTTGAGCAACTGAATGAAAAAATCTCTTACCGTTCAGGTGCTGACCCTGTTATTGTCAATCACAAAGGCGAATATTTCTTGTTTGTGACTATTTCAGGTGGCTATTGGCATTCCAAAGATATGATTCATTGGAATTATATTAAACCCGATAAATGGCCATTTGAAGATATGTGCGCACCCGCTGCCTTGTCCGTTCGGGATACTTTATTTTTGTTTCAATCTACTTTTGAACAAAGACCCATTTTGTATTCAACGAATCCCGAAAAAGGGGAATTGAAGTTTTTCAATCGCTGGATGCCTCGTTTGCCAAAAGACATCGGACCATGGGATCCTGCCATTTTCCACGACGATGATACAGACCGTTGGTTTATGTATTGGGGTTCATCCAATGTCTATCCCATTTTTGGTGCGGAGTTGGATTATTCAAAAAAATTGGCTTATAAAACCGATTACAAAGGCTTAATCACGCTCAAACCCAATTTGCACGGTTGGGAAAGATTCGGGCGTGACCACCGTGACACAATCACGCCTTTTACTGAGGGGGCATGGATGACCAAATATAATAGCAAATATTACTTGCAATATGGTGCGCCTGGCACAGAATATAATGTGTATGCCAATGGCACTTACACGAGCAAAGACCCTTTGGGTCCCTTCACGTATGCACCATACAATCCAGTTTCATACAAGCCCGCAGGTTTTGTAACAGGCGCAGGTCATGGCAATACCTTTAAAGACAATTTTGGCAATTATTGGAATACAGGCACACCTTGGATAGCCGTAAATTGGAATTTTGAACGCCGTATTGCCATGTTTCCCGCAGGTTTTGATAAAGACGACCAAATGTTCAGCAACACCCGTTTTGGCGATTTTCCACATTATTTACCAACAAAAAAGTGGAGGAATAAAGATGATTTATTTACAGGTTGGATGTTGTTATCTTATAAAAAGCCTTGTGGTGCATCTTCGGTTCTTGATACATTCCGCGCCTCAAGAACAACTGATGAAAACCCGCGCACGTTTTGGGTAGCTAAAGAAAACAAAGCAGGTGAATGGTTGACGGTAGATTTAGAAAAAGAGCACGATGTAAAAGCGGTTCAAATCAATTTTACGGATTATAAATCAGACATATTTGCAAGTGATTCAACGGTTTATACACAATATAAAATTCAACATTCACTTGATGGCACAAATTGGGAGTCAATCGCAGATATGACAAATGAAAAAACGGATCGTTCCAATCCATATTTTGAATTGGAAAAACCCATTCGCACGCGTTTTATTCGTTACGTCCACGTCTATTCTAAAACACCGAATTTGGCTATCAGCGATATACGTGTCTTTGGAAATGGCTTTGGCAGAGCACCTGAAGGACCTTTAACTTTTGGTGTTCATCGCGACCCAAATGATGAACGTAACGTGTTTATCTCCTGGTCAAAAACGCCTAATGCTGTCGGTTACAATATCCTTTGGGGCATTGACCCTAACAAATTGTACCAAACCTATCAAGTATGGGCAGATGAAGCAAATAAATTAGAAATCCGCGCTTTGACGCTTGGCGAACGATATTATTATGCCATTGAAGCTTTTAATGAAAATGGCGTTTCAGAAAAGAGTGCGGTCATTTCGGATAAAGAAAATTAAAAACATATATAAGAAACTTAAAACGAACCTAAAATGCCAGAAATAACAAATGAATCAAACGAACTCAACAACCCACATGACAAATTTTTCAAAGGAGCTGTCAGTATGATTGCCGTCGCACGCCCTATGTTAGAGAAATTTTTGCCCAACGATTTGTTGGAAAAATTTGACTTCAATACCTTAGAAATTGACCCAAATTCATACATTAATGACAAATTGAAAGAGACTTTTTCTGATATTGTCTGGTCATGTTCACTCAAAAATAGCAACAAAAAGCGTAAAATAGCATTCCTTTTTGAACATAAAAGCTATAAACCCGCTTATCCTCATTTCCAATTGATTGATTATCAACGCAATTCTTGGAAAATGCAGATCGCCGAAGGTCAAAAGCCCGTACCTATTTTACCCATCATTTTTTTATCATGGTTTAGAAAAATGGGTTATTGAGCCATTTGACAGTTATTTTGGAGAAGTTGAAGCAGAAATGCTCCAGTTTTTGCCTTGTTTCAACTACATTTTAATCAATTTACAGGATTATTCAGAAGCACAAATACGGAGCATCAATGACATTTTGCTACAAAAAACTTTGTTAGGTTTCAAATTTTATAAAGACAAAAACTATTTGAATGACCATATTGTTGAACTATTACTCATGGGATATGCTAAGTTGAAAAATGAGCAAACGTATTCATTTATCCGTATTTTTGTTGTATATTTGACATCTATTTCTGGCATAAGTCGGAAAGAAATAATTGAAAAATCAAATCAAATTGATAATAATTTAAAATCAGAAGACATGGATTTCATTGATGAAATTAGAGAAGCTTTTCTTGAAAAAGGGATTGAAAAAGGACGTGAAGAAGGACTTTATTTAGGCATCGAAAAAGGTAAAAAAATAAGCATTTACGAAGCCTCCCTTCGGGGTCACAGCCTTGAGCTACTGTCCAATGTTTTTGGTTTACCTACCGATGCCATCAAACAAATAATTGATGAAATGAAAAATAACGTGAAGGCTTAATCAATCTGCCCTAATGTTGACACTTTGTAGTTGTCTAAAAATCAACTTTTTATGGATTTAAGTTTTCTCAATATTCGGTTTTTAGACATCATTGATATTGTTGTTGTCGGCTATCTCATCTATGAAATCTACAGATTACTGAGGGGTACAGTTGCCTTCAATATTTTTGTCGGTGTGGTGATGTTATACATGTCTTGGTGGTTGGTGCGCGCCTTGAAAATGGATTTATTGACCTTGATTTTAGAGCAATTTGTCCGAGTCGGAGTCATCGTTATTGCCATAATTTTCCAACCTGAGCTGCGGCGATTCCTCCTACTAATTGGCAATCAAACCCTCCGCAGACGATTTAATTTCTTAAAACCAGAACAAAACAACGGCGATAACAGCTTAGTTATCAAAGAGTTAGAAGCTACTATCCTCGCATTGGCTGAATCTGAAACAGGTGCTATCATCGTTTTGGCAAACAGTGCTACTATGTCTCAATATTCAGAATCAGGAGTTGTTTTGGATGCACATATTTCCAAACCGCTACTCATCAGTATCTTCAATAAAGAATGTCCCATGCACGATGGGGCCGTTATCATTTCTGACCATAAAATCCATGCGGCGGCTTGCGTCTTACCTCTCAGTGAAAGCCCTTCGCTACCACCCGAAGCGGGTTTGCGCCATCGTGCTGCCGTTGGCATCAGTGAAACAGCTAATGTGACGGCATTCATCGTTTCAGAAGAAAGCGGTCAAATAGCTATGGCACATGAAGGGCATCTCATAATGGACATTGATAAAACAACTTTGACCGCTTTATTGGAAAAGCATTTTGACTAATACCCCTCAGTATTTTCAATAAAACATTCATTTTCAACGATTTAACAATAAAATCAAATCAATAAACTTATGGAAAAAGTCCAATCTTTTATCTCAACAAACAAACAACGGTATCTCGACGAACTGCTCGATATGCTTCGCATCCCCTCAGTATCAGCCGACCCAAAGCACGCCCAAGACATGCATCTCATGGCTGAAAATGTCCGTTCAGGATTGGTTGCCGCAGGGGTTGAAAACGTCGAAATCATGCCAACGGCAGGTTATTCAGTCGTTTATGGTGAAAAAATAATTGACCCTACCCTACCAACTGTTCTGGTTTATGGTCATTACGATGTTCAACCTGCTGACCCGATTAACCTTTGGTTGACACCGCCTTTTGAACCCACCATTAAAAAAACAGAGATTCACCCTGAAGGAGCGATTTTCGCTCGTGGTTCATGCGACGACAAAGGACAGTTTTATATGCATGTCAAAGCCGTTGAAGCGATGATAAAAAACGATGCTTTGCCTTGCAATGTCAAATTTATGATTGAAGGCGAAGAGGAAGTCGGCTCGGTGCATTTGGGCGATTTTTGTCGTAAAAACAAGGAAAAGCTCGCTTGTGATGTCATTTTAATCTCTGACACCTCTATAATTGCCAACGATACACCGAGTATTACAACTGGTTTACGTGGCTTGGCATACCTCGAAGTGGAAGTAACAGGCCCCAATGTTGACCTACATTCTGGCGTTTACGGCGGTGCGGTGGCAAACCCGATTAATACTTTGTGTAAAATGATTGCATCATTGCAAGATGAAGCAGGACGCATCACAATTCCTGGTTTTTATGACGATGTCGTTGAGGCGACTTTGGCAGAACGGGCTGAAATGGACAAAGCTCCTTTCAATTTAGAAAACTACAAAAAAGGACTCGATATCAACGATGTTCAAGGCGAACACGGCTACACAACGATGGAACGCACCTCGATTCGCCCAACGTTGGACGTAAATGGCATATGGGGCGGCTACATTGGAGAAGGCGCAAAAACAGTTTTGCCTTCAAAAGCTTATGCTAAAATTTCGATGCGTCTTGTGCCGAATCAAACAGATGAAGCGACTTACAAGCTGTTTGAAGACCATTTTTTGAAAATTGCCCCCCCCTCAGTAAAAGTTAAGGTGACACCACATCATGGCGGTTTACCTGCTGTTACGCCAACTGATACTTTGGAGTATAAAGCGGCTCACATGGCGATGGAACAAACGTTTGGCAAACCACCGATTCCAAAACGGGAAGGCGGCTCAATTCCAATTGTGGCGTTGTTTGAAGATGTCTTGGAAGTAAAAACTATTTTGATGGGCTTTGGGCTAGATTCTGACGCTTTACATTCGCCAAATGAACATTATGGTTTGTTCAATTTTTATAAAGGAATAGAAACAATTCCATACTTCTTTAAATTTTATAGTGAATTAAAGAAATAGAATTTAATGTTTGATTTGACACTAATTTCTCGAATTACACGAATGCATTTTATTCTATTTTTCTTTAAATGAATAAAAATTAAATCATTTTAATTCGTGTAATTTGAGAAATTCGTGTCAAACTAAAATAGATATAAAAATCAAAAAAATATCCTTAATAAATATAATTTTGTCTTTAAAGAAGATTAAAAAGATATTTATTAAGGATAAAATTATTTTAAGAAACATTAAAACAATATTTCTTAAAAAAATAAAACAATATTAATTTAGAATAGTTTTCAGTCATTCTTAACGAAGTGAAAGAATCTAAATAAAATAATTATTTAGATTCTTTCACTTCGTTAAGAATGACAAAAAAACGTTCAGAATGATATAAACGTTAAAGTTACTTCTTGGCTTTCGCAGCCGCGGGCTTCTTAACTTTCGCTGCAAAAGCATTCGGTACTTCAACCTCAACCAACTTTTTCACATCTTCCAAAGTCAATTCTGCAGCTTCTTCGCTGGTCATTTTCTTACCCTCATTTTTGAGGTTTATCATTTTTTTACCGAAGCGAATAAACGGGCCCCAACGACCATTTTCAACCGTAACTTTTTCTTTTTCCCAATTGTGGATATAACGATTGCCTTCTTTTTCAACTTTGGCTTCAATCAATTCAGCTGCTTCATCGAGTGTTAAAGTTTCCAAGTCAAATCTTCTTGGAATATTGATAAACATATCATTCCACTTGATAAAAGGACCAAAACGACCTGAGCCTTTCGTAATGGGCAACGATTTGTACATAAAAACGGGTGCATCCGCTTTGCGTTTTTCCTCAAACAGTTCAATCGCTCTATCAAGCGTGACACTGAGGGGGTCTTCGTCGCGCGGAATCGAAACAAATGTATCGCCAAATTTGACATAAGGACCAAAACGACCAATGCCGACCGACACACTCATATCTTCAAATTCGCCCAAATTTTTAGGTAAATCGAACAAACGTAAGGCTTCTTCAAGCGTTATGGTCTCAATAGATTGTCCTTTTTGCAAATTGCCGTAGTCAGGTTTCTCGTTTTCTGCCAATTCTTCGGGCGCACCAATTTGTGCTACGGGACCATATTTGCCCATACGTACAAGCACCGTCCGACCCGTCACAGGGTCTTTGCCTAAAATCCGTTCACCGCTGACACGTTCCGCTTCTTCAAGCGTTTTGACCACGTCTTCATGGAAAGGATTGTAAAATTTATCCAACATTTCGACCCAATTATGCTTACCGTCTGCCACACTATCGAGTTTATCTTCGACTTCCGCAGTGAAACTGTAATTCATAATTTCTTCAAAATGCTTATCTAAAAAGTCAACAACCAACATACCCATGTCAGTAGGAACAAGGTGATTCTTCAATGCACCTGTCATTTCTGTTGACGTTTTCTCAGTAATTTGACCGTTTTTCAAGAGATTTAAGACCTTATAGGCTCTCTGAACACCGTCTCTCGTTATTTTTTCAACATAACCCCGATTCTCTTCCATGATTTTAGAAATCGTCGGCGCATACGTTGATGGACGACCGATGCCACGTTCCTCTAAGTCTTTGACCAAAGCCGCTTCCGTATAACGAGCAGGCGGACGTGTGAATCGTTCTGTCGCAGACATGGCATCGAAGTTCAAAACTTGTCCGATACTGAGGGGGGGCAAAACGCCTTTCGCATCCTCATCGTCTTCGTCTTTTGATTCGAGATAGACCTTCAAAAAGCCGTCAAACTTGATAACTTCACCTTCAGCAACGAGTTTTGAAGACGGAATTGTTGAAATAGCGATGTCAACCACCGTTTTTTCCAATTCAGCATCTGTCATTTGCGAAGCAATTGTCCGTTTCCAAATCAATTCATAAAGACGTTGTTCATCACGGTCGCCAGATACATTGCGTTTTTCGATGTATGTTGGGCGAATCGCTTCATGCGCCTCTTGCGCCGATTCTTTGCCTGTTTTGAAACGACGTGTTTGCACGTATTCCGTACCAAAAGAATTTTCAATTTCGTTTGCAATTGCCACCAAAGCCGTTTCGCTCAAATTCGTCGAGTCGGTACGCATATAAGTAATGTGTCCCGCTTCGTAAAGGCGTTGGGCATTTTGCATCGTTCTATTCACCGAAAAGCCCAATTTACGGCTCGCTTCCTGTTGCAAAGTAGAAGTTGTAAAAGGTGCAGTCGGCTTGCGTTTAAGCGGTTTGACTTCAATTTTGGCAATTTTATAGTCTGCACCACGGCATTTTTCTAAAAATCCTTTTGCACCGCCTTCATTATCATAACGTTCAGGTGATTCCGCTTTGAGCGTAATTTGCCTGTCTTGTTTGTTTGGCACAAGAAATTCTGCATCAATTTTGAAAAAAGGTTTTGCTGTATGCTTCTGAATATCACGTTCTTTTTCAACGACCAATTTAACTGCCACAGACTGAACACGACCCGCAGATAAGCCGCCCTTAACTTTTTTCCACAACAATTCAGACAATTCAAAGCCGACGAGGCGGTCAAGAATCCGCCGCGCTTGTTGTGCATCAACGAGGTCGAGGTCAACAGTACGTGGGTTTTGAACCGCTTTTAGGATTGCGGGCTTCGTGATTTCACGGAAAACGATGCGTTTAGTATGACGCGGGTCAAGTTTGAGGACTTCGCAAAGGTGCCATGAGATGGCTTCCCCTTCGCGGTCTTCGTCC
Organism: Saprospiraceae bacterium; assembly: GCA_031367705.1. Lineage (GTDB taxonomy): Bacteria > Bacteroidota > Bacteroidia > Chitinophagales > Saprospiraceae > JAAFJT01. Next base: position 9,586 of record JANLQI010000433.1, read on the forward strand.
GTTGCGAGCCACACTTCGCCAGAGTTTTTCGCTTCCGCTTTTAGTTGGCTGACAAGTTTTGTTTTGTCAGGCGTAACAACATAATTAGGTTTGAATTTATTTTTTACATCAACCCCTAAGCCACCTTTTTCGAGGTCGCGGACGTGACCGAAGCTGGATACGACTTTAAAATCGGAGCCTAATATTTTTTCTATCGTTTTTGCCTTAGCAGGAGATTCGACGATGAGCAGATTTTTTGCCATGCGATAACATTATTTGTTTTAAATTAGCCGTGGTGAGTTATCTAACTTTTCTGTTTAAAGTATTGACTATCAATATTTTGACAATCATCTAACTGTTTTCACTACAATTTTGTTTCAAAATCAACGGCAAAAGTAGGCGTTTTTATGATTAAATCTATTTTTTTTTAAAAAATCATCTTGACTTCTGAAAACTTGAAGAAATACTGAGGGGGGCATTTTTGTTAAAAAAAAACTCAAAATGAAGTATTCACCTTCATTTTGAGTTTGAAAATAGATTTTTAAATTCTACAATAACTAAGCCGATTTTTTAGCTGCCGCCTTTGAATTTTTGTTTTTAATACTTGATACAACATTCGCTAAGTCCGACTTCACTTTCTGTTTCCACTCATTTTTTACTGAGGGGTCACTGAAATCCTGTTTCAATTCATTAACAATTGTTCTTGTTTCACTTAATACCCATGCTTTCATCTCATCGGCTGGCAATAAAAACATATAAGTTTTTAAAAATACTTTTGCTTCTTTATCTTCAAGCTGTGCATATTTCTTCCAAAATTCTGTGTGATTCATTTTTTATCATTTTTAAGTTGTTCATATTCAATCCCTATTTCAAAGTAGATGAACGGAAATAAATGGAAAATGAATTTACTATAACTATTTGATAGTCAGCATCTTGAATTATTCATCGTTCATCATTTATCATTCATCATTACTTACTTCTTCTTCACCAAACTATTCGGCTGCAAAATATACCCCAATTTAACCGCTAAAACAGTATTCACATAATAATGTGTCCGTTCCTTCAAAGTCGTTTGTTCGACATAAGCCTTGAAATTGCGCTCAAAAACATCTGGAATATTAGGCGTAACGGCATCAGAAGGCAAATCTTTAAATGAAACATGGGTTCTACGAAAGCCCAAACCGATGCTTAAATCAATATTGAACCGGTCTTTATTGCCAAAATAACGCATCGTACCGACATTAAACGTCAATGATTGTTGCGAAATACCCAAACGATAAGGCAAATTTTGTTGATAACCTCTATCGGCTCGCCAAAGAAATTCAGTGCCTTTGTCAAAAAATTGACGGTGCATCAATGCCAAAGCCATATAATGATTCCCTTTTTCTTTCCATTTTGGACTGAAATAATGCCGATAAGACGAGCGCAAACGATAACCAAAAGCCGCATTTGTCAAACCTGACACTTTAAAAGTATAGCCCATTTCATGTTCAAGACTTTCCCATTTTCTTTTTTTATACAACTGATGTTCGAAATAAACGGCAAGCGTAGGCCCAAAAGGGTCAATTAAAGCCAGTGGGCTTAGTTTGACCATTTGTTCTTGAGGAATACCTTTGGTTTGGTCTTCACCTTTGGGTTTGATTTGACCCCTCAGTATAAATGGCAAAAAAAGCAGTATTATGACCGCATATCTTAGTGGATGTTTATAAAAACGCATTTGGTATGTATTATTTATTTTCAAAATAGTATATTTTCTTATAGTTTTTTTGTCATTCTGAACGCAGTGAAAGAATCTAAATGTTATTTTATTCAGATCCTTTCGCTGCGCTACTAATGACGCACTGTGTTTTTAGTGAGGCGATGATTTAAAATCATCGCCTCACTTGTCCGCGTCATTCCGTTTTAGACGACACCGTTTTAGTGTCGGTTTTCCTCAGAATGACAAAAAAATCATGATTGTTTTGTTAGAAAAACAACCCATCCACAAATATAAGCGATTTGAAACAGCATTTAAGATAATCATCTAATTTTACCACCTCATTTTTCATCAAATAAAAAGAATATGACACTTGTATTTGCGACCAATAACCCACATAAAGTTGCCGAAGTCAATGATGTACTGAGGGGGGCTGATTTGAAAGGCATTGAAGTTGTGACCATGAAAACAATTGGACACACAACAGATTTGCCCGAAACACATGAAACGATTTTGGAAAATGCCCTTGAAAAAGCGCAATTTTTGCATGAAAACTACTCAATTTCGTGTTTTTCAGAAGACACAGGGCTTGAAATTGATTTTTTGAACGGCGAACCAGGCGTGCATACGGCACATTATTCAGGCTCACGCAACCCTGCCGACAATATCGAAAAAGTGCTGACATTAATGGGCAACACACATATAAGAACGGCTCGTTTTAGGACAATTATCGCCTTGATACTAATGGGTGGCGAACAACACGTTTTTGAAGGCATTTGTGAAGGAACAATTCGTTTTGAGCCTATTGGCGAAGGCGGTTTTGGCTATGACCCTATTTTTGAGCCTTTGGACTATGACAAAACGTTTGCTGAATTGCCAATGTCAGTTAAAAGTGAGATAAGTCATCGGGGTCTTGCGACGGCTAAATTGATAGCGTTTTTGAAAACTATGTAAAACAGAGAAACTGTTTTGTAGCCATTGTAAAATATTTCCTTTATTTTTGTTAAAAAAAGCAATGCCGACATCTGCAACTGCCGAACCACGGTCAAAAAAAATCACGCGTTTACCGCAACCGAAGTTGTTGACTTACGACGATTACGCGCGTTTGACACCTCCTGATAGCGGTAATTATGAACTACACAATGGTAAAATTATTTATAGGACTTCTCCACTCACGCCACACCAAATTGCAAGTAGTAATTTGCATACAGAATTGGGTTATTTTATAAAACAACACAAATTAGGTCGTTTATTTTCCGCACCGATGGATGTGCGTTTTTCACCAAATGATGTTGTTCAACCCGATTTATTCTTTATCAAAAATGAACAATCGAGTATCATTCAACGCATTATAGAAGGTGCGCCCAATTTCATCATCGAAATTAAGTCAGATGGCAATCCTCTTAAAGAAATGAATTATAAAAAATATCTCTACGAAATGGGGAAAGTTCAAGAATATTGGATTGTTTATCCGAATAAAAAAACGGTGCGACAATATGAACTCATTGATGACGAACTGCATCATGTCCGTACTTTAACCGTCAATGATACTTTAAAATCACTTGTTTTAACTGATTTTGAAATGCCTGTGTCCGCTATTTTTGAATAAAGTTTACCTTATAAACGATTAAAAAAGCCGTTTCGAGACACTTGAAACGGCTTTTTTATGTTCACCCCTCAAAATACTGAGGGGTATTATTTTTTTTATTAATCCCGAAAAAAGTAGGGTTCATCTGTTTTATTTTCTTAGACTTGCTTTGTGAATCATTTTTGTTCAACAATAGAACGTCATCTTCCAATTTTTTAGCATTTATGGACGAGAAGAAGATTTTTCAGCAAAAGATATTGGCGCGGGTGCTTTTGGTTTGCTCCGCAATTATCCTTTTCGCCTCCTATTTAAGTAATAGAATGGGGAACGCAACAGGCTTCGCACTTGTGTTTCTGGTGGTAGGTGTTTTAACAATGCGTAGAGTAAAAAAAGCAGAAGAAAAACTAAAAAACTAGAATTATAATGAAAGTATTGACTATCAATAACTTAACTAAACGATATGGACGCATCACAGCCGTCAATCAACTCAATTTGGATGTTGAACAAGGGCAAATTATGGGCATTTTGGGCCCTAATGGCTCTGGAAAAACAACGACTTTAGGCATTGTATTGGGCATTACAAAAGCCGATTCAGGTGATTTTCAATGGTTTGAAGGACAGCATGGCAGTGGTTCGTCTGTGTTACGACAAGTTGGTTCGCTGTTAGAAACGCCTAATTTTTATCCATATATGACTGCCGAACAAAATTTGGCGGTTGTGGCGCTCATCAAACGTGCCAAAAATGTGGATTATCACCATTTGTTAGAAATCGTCAACTTGGCGCATCGCAAAGACACACTTTTTAGTGGTTACTCGCTTGGTATGAAACAACGTTTGGCAATTGCTGCTACGATGGTAGGCGACCCCTCTGTATTGATATTCGATGAACCGACAAATGGACTTGACCCTGCGGGCATCGCGGAGGTGCGCGAAACGATACAAAACATTGCGGCACAAGGCAAAACGATATTTATGGCAAGTCATATCCTCGACGAAGTAGAAAAGGTGTGCAGCCATGTTGCCATCATCAAAAATGGTGATTTGTTGGCAACGGGCGAAGTCGGTTCGATATTGAGTAAGGAAATAACAGTTGAAATAGGAGCAAAAAACAACGATATACTTAGGGGTCTCCTCGCTGATGTGAATTATATTTCAAAAATAGAAAACCGACCTTTTGGGCTTTCTGTAAATATCCAACAAGGCTTTGGTGCCTTCGAATTGAGTCAATTGGCTTACGAAAAAGGCATCATTTTGACCCATTTGGTAGAGAAAAAACGGAGCTTAGAACAAGAATTTTTACAAATCACTTCTAAGTAATGATGAGTGATGAATGATAAATGATGAATACAGCACCTCCTAAAACAGCTTTTTTCAAATTATAACAAATTAATGACTAAAATAATTTATCTCCTGCAACTTGAATGGCTTAAAGTCAAATCCTATCGTGCATTTATTGTTTTGTTGAGTTTATATGGACTTTTATTGCCTGCTTTCATGTTTTCAGCTAAAAAAATGCCGATTCCTAAACACCTGGGCGGCAACGAAATAATATTTATGTTTCCAAATGTCTGGCTTTATTTGGGTTATGTGGGCAATTGGCTGGTCTTTTTTCTCATGGGTTTCTTAGCTGTTCAAGCGATTTCAAATGAAACGGCTAACCGTACTTTGCGGCAAAACATCATTAATGGTTTGAGTCGTACAGATTTTTTTCTATCAAAATTGTCGTTTCTAACCCTCATAAATATTGCTGCTACCTTATATTATATAGTGTGGGCATTGATTTTTGGTTTTACGAACACCGAAACTGTTTATATTTCAAAAATTTATGAAAACATAGATACATCTGGACGGTACTTTTTGATGTGCATGGGCTATTCCTCTTTGGGTTTGTTTCTCGGCGTTTTGTTCAGTCGTTCCATTTTAGGTTTGTTTGTTTATTTCTCCTACATTATGTTTATAGAAAAAATAATTCGTTATGTCTTGATACGCAAAGTATTAAGCAGCGAAGCTATGCTTTTTGCACCCGCTAATGCTTTCAATGATTTAGTGCCACCGCCTGTTCCTAAAATCGTCAATCAGATGTTTCAAGGTACGGATATTCGCCTATATTTAAATCCCACAGAAGCCATTATTACTTCTACTATTTACATTTCCCTATTCCTATATAGCGCATATTACCTCTTGAAAACAAGAGATTTGTGAAAGTTCAAATGTTTTTTTCTGAAATTTTATCACTTTTTTACAAAATAAGTATTGTGAATCATCTATTTTTCCGTATAATTGCAGTCAGATTCTATGTTTGACAATTAAACATTTTGAATACAGTCTTTAAATTAAAATAATAAACACAGAATAAAGAAAGACATAACAGTCGGGTGATTTCTTATGAGAGCGGGTTGCAGAGCAACTTGCTCTTTTTTGTTTTGGTTATTTGTCTAACCAATACCAACCAAACTTAATGATAACTTAATATATGCTTAACACTCAAATAAGATAATGCCGTCACCTTTGCGTCGCCCAATTTTCATTGGTGCATGTTACATACATTTTTGAATAATTTGGCGACCTTCCTATACTGAGCATAGGGAGGTTTTTTTTATGTTCAAAAACTTAACATTAACTTAATATTGGAAACTTCTTAGACCCACAATTCCATCGGACATTTGCGCCATCAAAAATGTAATTGTAATATTTAAATTCAAAAACGTATGTCAACGCTCAGTTCTGCAGGTGCAAAATGTGCCTCGGTAGCTTCTTTATTTTTAATGAAAGTTAAAAATACCCCCCTCAGTATTTTCCTTAAAAAAACGGCTTTTTTACTAATTTTAACAACATTTATAAGCAATTATCAAAGTGTTGCTCAAAATGTCGTAAAAGATACGGTGAGTAAAGTTGTTACTGCACCCACCATTTCCAATTCAACGACCGCTAAAAAATGGTACGACAAAATCAGTATGCGCGGCTATGTTCAAGTGCGCTACAACCGTCTTTTAGAAACAAATCCACAGTTGAAATGCGAACAATGTGATAAATCTTGGGGTGATAACGGTGGTTTTTTCCTACGACGTATTCGTCTTGTTTTTTCTGGCAACTTAGGCGATTATGTCTATTTTTATGTTCAACCTGATTTCGCTTCCGCACCTTCAGCTTCAACGCTGAATTTTGGTCAAATACGAGATGCCTATTTCGATGTGTCTTTCGACAAAAAGAAAGAATATCGCCTTCGTTTCGGACAAAGTAAAGTGCCTTTTGGCTTTGAAAACCTACAATCAAGCCAAAATCGCTTGACTTTAGACCGTAATGACGCACTAAACAGTGCTGTGGCGAATGAACGAGACATTGGTGTTTCGTTTATGTACGCGCCCGACAAAATCCGCAAACGGTTTGCTCATTTGGTCAGTGCGGGTCTAAAAGGTAGTGGCGATTATGGTGTTTTTGCTGCTGGCTTGTTCAATGGTCAAACCGCTAATAGACCCGAATCGAACAACTCACCTCATGCTTTTGCGCGTTTGACCTACCCTTTTGAGTTAAAAAACAAGCAAATCATTGAAGCGAGTATTCAAGCCTATCAAGGGCATTTCGATATTACCAAAAGTTCAAATGCTGTTTTGGGACCCACTCAATTTTTTGAGCGGCGTATTGCGGGTTCTATCATTTATTATCCGCAACCCTTTGGTTTTCAAGCAGAATACAATGTGGGCAAAGGACCAGAATATGACCCTTTGAAAAATACAGTCTTAACTCAGAAATTGCGTGGTGGTTATGCACAAATGATGTATATGACGAAACTGAAAGAAGGCAAACAGATTTTGATTCCTTTTGTCAAATATCAATACTATCATGGAGGTAAAAAACATGAAACAGATGCGCGTCGCTACATCGTCAACGATTTGGAAATTGGTGCAGAATGGCAACCTTTAGAAAATTTTGAATTTGTTGCGACTTATACGATTTCAGACCGTACATTTGAGGATGCTTTGCTGAAAAGTAACCATCAGAAAGGAAATTTATTGCGCTTACAAGCACAGTTGAATTTCTAAATATAGTTGTCTGCTAAAAAGTTAAGACTTAACATTAACTTAATGTAAAAAGTGAAGCTAAAAGTAGAAATCTGTACAACTTTGTGCTTTATATTCGTTAAAAATGGTTTGCCTAAAACGAGCATTATAAATACTTGGAAAACAACGTTTTATATTTTTCATTTTACGCTTTTCATTTTTCATTCAGTATTCTAATGTATGTAAATAATATTCAAATAACAATTTAACCAACTTTTTGCCCATGTTTGGCATTGAAATTACTGCACTTTCGACAGGCTTATTCATCGCATTCATTGCGTGCCTTGTCATGATTTTCTTCTTTGAATTCGTCAACGGTTTCCACGATACGGCTAATGCGGTCGCTACCGTTATTTACACCAAAAGCCTAAAACCCATGACCGCTGTGGTTTGGTCGGGTGCTTGGAACTTTGCGGGTGTCCTTTTTTCCTCCTATTTAGGCTTTGAAGTCGCTATGAAAATAGCCAATTTACTACCCGTCGAAGCCGTTATGTCGCAAGCCCCTGGGCAGTCTGCCGCTATGGTTATGGCTGTTTTATTAGGTGCCATCATTTGGAATTTAGGCACTTGGTATTTTGGTATTCCTTGTTCAAGTTCACATACGCTCATTGGCTCGTTGTTGGGTGTCGGTATGGTTTTTTCAACTTTACCTGAAAACGTATCAAAAATCGGTGTCAACTGGGCAGAAGCGATTAAAATCGGCAATGCTTTGCTTTTTTCGCCTCTTTTCGGCTTCTCTATGGCAATTGTTTTGATGTTCATTTTGCGTTCAAGTATTCGCAGTGACACAGGAAAAGGCATCTTTAAAGAACCGCCTGCCGATTCAAAACCGCCAATGTGGATACGTGCGATTTTGATTACAACTTGTACATTGGTCAGCTTTTTTCATGGTCAAAACGACGGACAAAAAGGTATTGGTTTATTGATGGTCTGTTTGATGACTTTTATGCCCTTACAATACTCGTTGTCGCCAAATTTTGATGCTGTAAAAGCTCAAAACTCGTTGACCATCATACAAGAAGCGATACCTACTGACCAAATTAATAATCAATTTGCGCCAAAAGAATTAGCATCAACTATTGAAACTATTGGATTTTTGAAAACAGATATTGGTACTGCCAATGATGTTAAAAGCCGTT
>JANLQI010000494.1:0-4723 GCA_031367705.1 Saprospiraceae bacterium
AAAAAATAAAAACGTATTCAATTTTCGTTTACTATACCTTGTTCAAACTATGTCGTAACCCTCTCTTGTTCAAAAATTATAAAATCCGCCTTCGTCGCTACACAAATAGGACAACAAAATGTCTTCGGCAAATCCTCAAAAGATACCCCCTCAGTAATACCCTGCGTTGGCTCGCCAAAAAGCGGGTCATAAATACTCCAACAATGCCCGCATTGATAGATTTTGGGCATGGCTTCCTTATCCTGTTTTTTCGGTTTTTGGACGATGGCAACTCTTGAAGTGGCTTTTTCATTCGTCAATTGTGCATAGTATTTCTGACTCAAATTTGTCAATTCTACGGCTAAACGCCATTTTGGAACGGCTAATTGATGCGTTTTGCGCTTTCGGCTGTGCGGATTAAAGTCTTCAGCATAAAAAATATCGAACACCCCAAACCAACCAAATGGGTCAAACGACCATTTGCCAATACTGAAAAATGGCTCACGCCGAATGATAACCGAACCAAAAACTTCCGATTTATGCCTTGTTTTGATGGCAAAAAGTAACCCAAACGTCCGTGCATCCATTTTGTCAAACTGCTTGAATAAGTATTGTTTGACTTTAAAACCTACGGGTGCATCGTCTTCGGTTTGCCAATTCAGTTCAAGGGCAGCATGACGGACATTGATACCATATTTGCCCAGCAATTTTTCCCAAATATAGCGGTCTTTCGGCAAAACGCCTTTGATTATCAGTGACCGCCACGTCGTGATGCAGAGCGTTCCCACCTTCGTTTCTTCGCATAAAGCACACATTTCGGTCAAAAAAAGTGTTGGAAACTGCTCGTTTCGACGATAAATACCAATCCACGGTTTTGAGCCGTATAAATTCACACCTTCATAATAAGGCATCACAAAACGCGGAATAATCAAATCTTTTTCAGGCGCACGCATCACCAACCCCTCAGTAAATTGCAGATATTGCGGCATTTCGAGGAAATCTAAATTTTCCATTTCCAACAATTCATACTCTGCTTTTTGAGCGAAATTGGCTAAATCCTGCGTATATATCAAGTTCGGAAACCGTTCAATCCGATTCGTTTTTGGAAAACGAATAAAGCAAAACCAAAAATGCGGCACATCAGACGAAATGAAATTAAGATGTCCCGTAAAAAAAGGCGCATACGCTTGAAGCGCATCACAAATATTGATTTTCAGCTTGGGTTTGTAGTCAAACAAATCCAAAACGTCTTGATAAACGCCTTCCGACAACCACCCGTCTGTATGCGTTTGGAAAATCTCTGCCGTAGAGTAGGTGCTTAAAATATTGGGAAATTCATCAGAATCGCTTTCTATATCCACACCCAATTCACCCATTTTTTTATAAAAATAGCCTAATTCACGATTGTGAACTTTCAAAATCAATTGCTGTCTGCCGCCAAAACGGACGTTGTTTATCCCTGCCTTTTGCGCGATATCTAAGACGCACAACAACCATGAAGGCGAGACAATGCCGCCTTTTAGGTTTATTTTCAATGTTTTATAGCTATTAAACATATCCTATGTATTTTTTAATGAATAGCCCTGAAAGGGCGGAATGTAATAGCAATGGGTAACGCCTATTGGCAAATATTCCAAAATAGACCGCACCTCCTCCGCCCGACAATCGCCCGACAATATTATTATTTTCAATGGGCGTTACCCATTGCTAACGTATAACGCCCTTTCAGGGCTAAGTTGTTTCTCCAAAATAGACCGCACCTCCGCCCGACAACTCCCACAACCGCTACCTGCACCCGTTGCATCGCACAATTTTTGAAAATCAGTATACCCATTTTGGATATGCTTTTCCAAATTACCCGCACCTACGCCATTGCACGAGCAAACAATTTTACCCAAAATAGGCTCTGCTTTTTTGCCGCTGCGCAACAATTCCAAGCGCTTTTCAGAGAGTTCAATGCCGTTTTGAATCCAGTTTTTGAATTCTAAAAACTCTGATTTATCGCCCATCAAAATCGCTCCGACAAGTTTATCGTTGTGAATCAAGCATTTTTTATAATACCTTTTGGCTTTGTCAATAAAGATAACTTCTTCAAAATCAAGGTTTTCCGTAGGTGTTTCGATGCGTCCCAATGAACACAATTCCAAACCGTCCATTTTCAAAATATTCATCGAAAGCGAACCTTTGTAAGTCGTTGCCGCATCACCCGCTAAGAATCGGGCGGCAACGGCTGCTTGTTCTTCGGCGGCGGCAGTGATGCCCCACATTTCGCCACGCCATTCAGCGATTTCGCCAAAGGCAAATACTGAGGGGTCAGACGTTTGCAAATAGTCATTGACCAAAACGCCGCGGTTGCACGATAGCCCAGCGTCGCGTGCTAATTCGACATTCGGTATCGTGCCAACGGCGTACAAAAGTGCATCACATTCTATTCTTCGACCGCTGCGTAAGCGGATAGCTTCAATTTTATCTTTGCCAAAAAACGTTTGAACTTGGTCATTAAAAAAAGCATCAACGCCCCGTTCAAGGATTTCTTCGCGTAGCAAAGCACTGCCCAAATCGTCCAATTGTCTGTCCATAAACCGTGAAGTACGTTGCACAACGGACACTTTTACCCCAATTTCACTCAAAGAACCCGCCATTTCAAGCCCTAACAAGCCACCACCAACAATGACTACGGTGTTTTGGGTTTTGAGTTTTGGGTTTTGAGTAGTGTCGGTTCTCGTATGAGTCGAGTCAGCTCCCCTCTGGGGCGGGGGGGCAAGTTGATTCAGCAATTTATCCGCATCATATTTCGTCCGCATCGTAAAAATGCCTTCAAGATGTTGCGGCACGTCCTTTGGCAAATTCGGACGACTGCCCATGCCGAGCAACAAAATATCGTAGTTGTGAACCGTTCCATTATCGTCTTCAATGGTTTTATACTGAGGGGTCAATCTTTTAACGCCCAAACCTTTGTGGACTTTGACGTTTTTTTCAAACAAATCTTGTTCGGTCAATTTTTGCAATTGTTCCCATGTTTGAGTGCCACTCACATAATCGGGCAGCATGACGCGGTTATAAAAAGGGTGAATTTCACGACTAAACACATGAATTTCGTCTGTTTCGTTTAGTTTTCGATAATTATCAATAAAACCATTAGCAGCAGCTCCGGCACCAATAATGACGATTTTCCTTTTTTGTGAAACAATTTTCGCCACATCAACCGCTGAAAACTTAAAATCAGGCTCTTTTGAACGCGGGTCAACGAGGTTATTTGTCACGTTATTGGCGCGTGCAAAATCCTTTCCGTTGATTTTTCCCCAATGCATCGGCAGAAAAACAACGCCTTCACGAATATCCTCCGTAATTCGGGCTTTAGCCCGAACAGTCCCACGACTGTTACCAATCTCAACTGTTTCATCGGCTAAAATCCCCCGTTCCAAAGCATCTTTTGGATTGATTTCCACAAAAACCTCCGAAATATGCTGATTCAGTTTATTCACCTTGCCCGTCCGACTCATCGTGTGCCATTGGTCACGGATGCGCCCAGTTGTTAAAACGAGTGGATACTGAGGGGTCGTTTTTTCAGATAAAATAGTATCTTCACAACCGTGAATTTGTGCTTTCTTATTGGGTGTATAAAATAGTTTGTCTTCAAATAAACGTTTAGTGCCTAATTGTTTAATGTTGTTCTCTAAATTATTGTTTTCAATTAAAAGGCTATTGTTTTTATTATTAACTAAATTTAGTTCTTTATTGATTTTAGTATTAATTAAATCGTTTTTAGTGTTAATTAAACTGTTTTTATCGTCTTTTAATTCAATTTTAATATTTTTTAAATTATTTTCATTTTGATTTAAACTATTTTTATTTTCTTCTAAAATTTGATTAGAATTGTTTAATAAAGTTAAAGCATCTTGTTCCGTAAACGGCCATTGAACAGAAGTATATTTTTGTAAAATACTATAATTTAAACCAGTTATATCAATATTTGTCCCTTTAGTCAAAGCCGCATGTTCTAAAAAAACATCTTCAGTTTTAGCATAATTAAAGTATTTTTCAAAACCCATTTTGTGGGCAAAACGCAGCAAAATATCGGTATCCGGCAGAGCCTTGCCCGGTGGTTCTGTTATTTGATGTAGATAGGTGACACGACGTTCAGAATTGGTCATCGTGCCTTCTTTTTCTGTCCAAGTCGCAGCAGGTAACACAACATCGGCATATTCCAATGTTTCAGGACGGTTTGACATGTCTTGAACAACCACGAATTTGGCTTTTTTCAAAGCCTTTTCCGCCATCCGCACATCGGGTAAACTGAGTAGGGGATTGGTACATATAATCCAAATCGCTTTCATACGTCCATCGGCAAGGGCTTCAAACATTTCAGTTGCGGTCAATCCGGGCTTTGGTGCAATGGGTTTTCCGCCCCAAAATTCTTGAACTTCACGACGGTCATTTTCATCTAAAAGATTGCGGTGTGCGGGCAACATATTCGATAAGCCACCGACTTCACGTCCACCCATGGCATTGGGCTGACCGGTGAGCGAGAAGGGACCAGCACCCGCTCGACCGATTTGACCCGTAATTAAGTGGAGATTGATAAGACTTAGGTTCTTAGAAACGCCCATAACACTCTGATTTAAACCCATTGCCCACATCGAAATAAAGCCTTTTGAACGTCCAATCCAAGACGCTGCCAATTGCAAATCAGCCGTTTCGATGTCACAAATGCCTGCCGCTTCTTCAATGGTTTTAGAAAAAG
>JANLQI010000055.1:0-21734 GCA_031367705.1 Saprospiraceae bacterium
CGGCTATCAATCCGATGACACAGTGGCACATTCAAATTCTTCAGTTTAACCAATTTTTCCCGCTTAAACAAATGAAAACGGCTGTGGATACACAATTCTACACACTCCGTTTTTGGGCAAGAGCCGATGTTGCGGGTCGTAAGTTCAACGCAGTTATACAAAAAGGTGCGCCTTCTTATGCCACTCCTTTTGAGGCAACCGTCAATTTGACGACAAGTTGGGTGCAATATTCTTTCAAATTTAAAGTGCCAGATGGTGATTACCATCCTGTTTTTCACTTTGGACTTGAGACGGGTATCTTTTTCTTAGACCATGTTGAAATGAATACCCAAGAGCTTATTGATGCACCCGCAGCACCCGACAAAAACTTGATGAAAGCATTTAACCCAAGTTATGAACTTTTCACAACGCCAACAGATGCAACGAATTGGTTTTTGCAAGTTGACAGTAGTGGCACGAACACCGCAAGAGGTGCAATTACGTTCATCACAGCGGGCGCACAAGATGGTGCAAGAGCTTTGAAAGCAGATGTAACCGCTGTTACAGCAGCACAGCCGTGGAATGTTCAAGCACAAAACAACCCTTTTCAGGATTTAAAAAAGCTGAAAACGGGTACAACCACAGACCAATCTTATACTTTGCGCTTTTGGGCAAAAGCCGATGCCGCAGGTAAAAAAATCAAGGCTTTGGTACAAAATGCCAGTTATGGTACTTCCGCTTTACCGGGTGAACTCATTTTCTCATTGACAACGGCATGGGCGCAATATACCTACACGTTTACACTCAGTGCAGACGATAAACTGCGTCCTGTTGTCCACATGGGCTTAGAAAAAGGCGTTTTCTTTTTGGATAATTTTGAAATGGGCAAAACAGAAGACATTATCACCACACCCGTTGTGACAGACATAAACTTGATGAAGCCCAACAATCCCGCTTTTGAACAAGATGCGACAAACTGGTTTTTACAAGTTGATTCAAGTGGCACAAACACGGCTCGGGGTAACATCGCTATCTCAACTGTCGCACCACAAGAAGGTTTGAAAAGCCTCGTGGCAACGGTTACGGCTGTCACAGCAACACAACCGTGGAATGTTCAAGCACAACACAATCCTTATTATATCATAAAAAAATTCAAAGCAGACGGCACCACAGCGCAGTCATACACCCTCCGCTATTGGGCAAAAGCAGATGCTGCGGGTAAAAAAGTGAATACATTGGTTCAAAACAAGAATTATGGTACAGCCGCTGTACCCAGTGAACAAAACATGACATTGACAACCGCTTGGGCGCAATACACCTATACGTTTACAGTTTCAAAAGACGATACGCTTCGTCCTGTCGTCCACATGGGCTTGGAAAAAGGCACTTTCTATTTAGATAATTTTGAATTGGGTAAAACAGAAGACATCATTACAACGCCTGTTGTGACCGATACCAACTATATGAAGCCCAATAATCCAAGTTTTGAAGATTTCACAACAGCGACTGATGCAACGAATTGGTTTTTGCAAGTGGATAGCAGTGGCACAAACACAGCAAGAGGCGCTATCACTTTCATAACCACAGGCGCACAGCACTTGACAAGAGCCTTGAAAGCCGATGTAACTGCCGTTACAGCCAATTCACCGTGGCACATTCAAGCCCAACACAATTCATTTTATACGTTCAAAAAATTGAAAGCCACGGGTTCGGGCGACCAATCTTATACCTTGCGTTTTTGGGCAAAAGCCGATGCTGCGGGTAAAAAAATCAATGCCTTAGTTCAAAATGCGGCTTATAGTACAGTCGCTGTTCCTGCCGACAAACAGATGACTTTAAGTACAGTATGGGCGCGTTATTCTTACACTTTCACGGTGAGTGCCGACGATATGCTCCGTCCTGTCGTCCACATGGGCTTGGAAAAAGGTACTTTCTTTTTAGATAATTTTGAATTAGGCAAAACAGAAGACTTCCCTTCAGGTGTTCAACAAATCCCTGTTCACTACGATTTGTCAGTCGTTCCAAATCCAACAACGGGCTATTTTGAAATCAGAAGCACGGATAAATTTGAAACGGTCAATATTTTTGATATTTCAGGGCGTTTAGTGCAGAAATTTGTAGGTAATGCTGCTAATCAATACGATATATCAAACTTGCCAAAAGGCATTTATGAAGTCACAGCACAATCTAAAACAGCCCTTTCCGTTTCTAAATTAGTGAAAATGTAAAACCATTTTCTAAAAATATTGCCCTTCTGGGTTAATTAAAGTAGGACTTCCTCGATGAGTGAAGGCTTCTTGGGAGTCCTATCTTTTTTTAAAAATCTAAGAATCCGTTAGAAACTGTTTTAGATGAACGATGTTTGATGTACGATATACGATGCTATTTTTGGGGCGGTCAACACCTAACATCGTACATCAAACATCGTACATCGTACATATTTACCCCCTCAGTATTTTCCGTTTTTTACTCATATCAAATCCTTTATTTCATGAAAAAAAATATCCTTTTCCTCAGCTTTATGGCTGTTTCTCTATGGGTGTCTTGTGGCAAAAAAGTTACGCCTGTTGACCCTGTTATCCCAACAACTGATGTCACCTTACAAACGGCTTCTTCTATAAAAATTGGTTGTGCCATTGACCCTAATTTGCTCAAAAACAATGCTTTGTATAAAGGCGTTGTCATAAAAGAATACAACAGCGTGACAGCAGAAAACGCTATGAAATGGGGTGCTTTACATCAGTCTCAAAGCACTTTTAATTTTGTGGATGCCGATTATATCGCCGATTTCTGTGCCACTAACAACAAACGTTTGTTTGGACACACCCTGCTTTGGCACGCCTATAATCCTTCATGGCTCGAAAATTTTAGTGGTGATTCTACGGCATTTGAAAACTTGATGAAGACACATATCCAAACCGTTGTCGGTCGTTACAAAGGCAAAGCCGTTGCTTGGGATGTGGTCAACGAAGCTTTTGATGACAATGGCAATATGCGTACAGAGAGTATTTGGTTCAAAAAATTGGGTAAAGATTACATCGCTCGTGCCTTCAAATATGCCGCCGAAGCCGACCCAACAGCCATACTCATCTACAATGACTATGGACAAGAGTACAGTTCTAATAAATTGCAATCCATTATTGCGATGGTAAAAGACTTCAAAACACGCGGTATTCCGATTCATGGCTTGGGTTTGCAGATGCACATTTCTATTGCGAGCAGCGACAATGGTATCCTCAATGCCCTCAGTGAATACGCCAATACAGGTTTAAAAGTCCATATTTCTGAATTGGATATCAATCTGACCAATGGTGTCAAAAATGCCAGTTTAACATTCACAGATGCGTTGGCGGAGCAACAAAAACAGAAATTTAAAACCGTTGCCAAATATTATAAGCAAATCGTTCCTGTCGCACAACAATTTGGTATCACAACTTGGAATGTCGGTGATGCAGACTCTTGGATACGCAGTGTGATTCAAAAGAATGAATATCCACTTCTTTTTGATGATAATTACAATAAAAAACCGGCTTATACGGGTTTTGTTGAAGGATTAAAATTTTGATGCACCCCCTCAGTAGTGCGTTTTATATATTTTTAGAAATAAAGCAAAGCATTTAAGATTTAACGTAAAAAAGGTTATTGAGAAAAGTCCGTTAGGACTGTCCCCGTTTATAGAAAGAATAAATAGGAATTTTCCTAAGGTGCGTAGCACCGACCCCGTTTGCAAGGTGACGGTGCTACGCACCTTAAAAAATGGCTCGATGGATATTTCTATAAACAGTGCCAGCCCTAACGGGCTTTATAAAATTTGATTCTAACAGTATATAAAATATATTACTTATACTTGCCTAAAATTTAAAAATTCAGTCATGAAAAAGATTCTAACAGCCGTCTTAATACTAACCGCTTGTAACCTATTTGCACAAGACGCTTACCATCTTGCACTATTAGATTCGCTCAATCGGAAATACAGTTTGCCGATAACCGCCAAATGGTTTTTGCCTAATACTGAAACAACGACTTTAAGCGGGGTCTCCAATTTTGGCGGCACAACCACCGCTATTACACCCACGAATGTCATCTTTTACAAAGCACAACAGCGTGTTGTCACACTCGGTGCAAACATTTGGGATGCCCAACACCGCTATACCAATACGGCGGCAATAGCAAAAGGGGATAGGTGCTTAGTCGTTATCTGGTTGCGGAGCACAACAGCGAATGCACGTGTCAATATATTTGCAGAACATGCTACGACCTATAATAAAGAAATTTATACAACGGTATTTCCCACAAGTACATGGAAAATGTATCTCGCCCCATTTGAAGCGTCTGCCGCTTTTGCTGTTGGTGAATTGAACATTGGTTTGCATTTAGCGGGTGCAAGCCAGACGATTGAAGTCGGCGGCGTGGCGTGTTTGAATTATGAAAAAACCATCATTTTCAATCAACTACCCGTCAGTCTCGACGGCGATGTATATGGTGGTAGCGAACCCGATGCACCTTGGCGTGCCGTTGCCGCACAAAGCATCGAGCAATTACGTAAAGCGAATCTAACAGTAAAAGTGGTTAATGCCAGCAATCAACCCGTCAGTGGCGCAGAAGTGCGCTTCGAAATGTTGCAACACGCCTACAAATTTGGTTCAGCGGTGGTGAGCAATAAATTCAACGGAGGCAGTGCATTGAACGCTACTTACGAGCAGAAAATGCTTGATTTAGACGGTAAAGGGCATGGTTTCAACGAAATTGTCTTTGAAAATGACTTCAAATGGCCTGCTTGGGAACAACATTGGTTCAGCAGCCAAGCCGAATTGGCTTCCGATATGAATTGGTTGAAAAGTAAAGGTATCAGTGTACGTGGGCATAATTTGGTTTGGCCCGCATGGCAATATTCGCCCTCAGATATTACTGCCGCGCAAACGCCGGACTATATCAAAAATCGCATTAAAAACCATTTGAACAGCATTTTAAACTACACAGCTGTCGGCAAAGAGTGCATAGATTGGGACGTTTTGAATGAAATTACAACCAATAATGAGTTTGCCAATCGTTTTGCAGGAACGACAGGCTACACAACAGGACGTGAACTTTACACCGAAATTTACAAACAAGCCCGCAGTCTTTTACCCAATTCAAAACTCTATATCAATGACTATATCGCCATCGAACAAGGTGATTCGCCAAGCAATGGCATTGCGACCTGGAAAACGCGCATTGATGAACTTTTGGCACAAGGTGCACCCGTTGATGGCATTGGTTTTCAAGGACATTTTGGTTCTTCGCCAACAGGTATTCCCCGTGTAAATGCCATTTTAGATGAATTTTGGAACAAATACCACCTTGAAGCCAAAGTAACGGAATATGACATCGGCAAATTGGCAAGTGCCGAACTACAAGCCAAATACATGCGTGATATTCTCACAATATGTTTTGCTCACCCCAGCATGAAAGGCTTCATTATGTGGGGCTTTTGGGACGGCGCGCATTGGCTAAACAATGCACCAATTTATAATCAAGATTGGACACTCAAACCAAGCGGTACAGCTTTCATTGACCAAGTTTTTACGAAATGGTGGACAGATACAAAAGTCAATACAACGGCTTCAGGCGAAGCAACACAGCGTGGTTTTAAAGGAAAATATAAAATAACGGTCAAATTAGCAGATGGGAAAATTATTACGCAAAATGCAGATTTAGACGCGGATAAAACATTGACAATCAATACAAACAGCACAGGCATTAAAGAATTAGTGGCTGATTTTGATTTAAAAATACTGCCCAACCCAGCTTCTTTTCCAGTAAAAATTGTTTGGAATAATCATGTTTTAAAGGAAAATGCTCAATTACAAATCAGAAACAGTATAGGCGTTTTAGTTTTTGAAAAGAAAATAAATTTGACTGAAAACAGCATCGAATGGAGCGATAGCCAAAAGGCAAGCGGCATTTATTTCGTTACTTTAAAAACTCAAAGCGGTTTACAAACTTTGAAATTGATTGTACCTTAATCATTTTATTGTATGTGCAAAATAGGTGTCGCATTAAGTCGTTTTCAATAGGTTATTAAACATGCGTCAAGTTCTAAAACTTGACGCATGTTGTTGTTTTACCCCCTCAGTATATTGCCTTTAAATATCATTTTTACTTAAAATCGTTCTACAATGATACGTTATCTACTCATTTTTAACTTGTTTTTTATAACAAAAACAACCTTTTCACAAGTAACTATCTCAATTGACCCGACTAAGGATGTCAAAACAATTTCACCCAACATCTACGGACGTAACAACAACATACCAAAAGAAAGCTATGCGTCACTTTTAACGGCAGCACAATTATTACAACTGCAAGATGCGGGCGTAAAATTCATGCGCGAAGGCGGTGGTAATAATTCAACTAAATACAATTGGAAAAAGCGGCTTTCCAGTCATCCCGATTGGTATAATAATGTTTATTCACAAAGTTGGGATAATGTGGCACAGTATATTAATTCAAATTTTCCTTCATCTGTAACAGGCATGTGGACATTTCAATTGATAGGAAAAGCGGCGAGCAATAATACCAATAATTTCAATGATTGGGGTTACAACAGTTCGCAGTGGTGGTCAGGAACGCAACAAAATTTAGCAGGCGGCGGCACACCTAATACAAGTGGCGGCAACACGGCAACCGTCAACGGCAACCCCAATTTGTACCTCCAAAACTGGACGGCAGACTCCACAACAGACATTTTACCCTACTGGTTCAATACTTTGGGCATTCCACAAAGCCGTGCGACTTATTGGAATATGGATAACGAACCCGAAATTTGGCATGGGACACACGACGATATTGTCAATTCGAGCCTTGGGGCAGAGACTTATATGCAAAGCTATTTTGCCGTTGCTAAAAAAGCGCGTTCTAAATTCCCTGCTATCAAATTGGTCGGACGCGTACCTGCCAATGAGTGGCAATGGTTTAATTGGATGAATACCATAACAGGTTCAGATGGTAATAAATATCCATGGTTAAAATTTTTCATAAAACGTTGCGCCGAAGAACAACAGGCAACGGGCGTTCGCTTATTGGACGTTTTGGATATTCATTTTTATCCAGGTGAAAGCGCGGCAACGGACGTTGTGCAGCTGCATCGTGTCTTTTTTGATAGAGATTACGTCTATCCAGGCGCAAATGGCGTGAAAACGGTCAATGGCGGGTGGGACCCCAGCCAAACAAAAGAATACATTTTTGGGCGCATCAACGATTGGTTAACCCAATACTTTGGGGCTAACTACGGCATCAAACTCGGCTTAACCGAAATAGATGTCAACAACAACAACCCCTCAGTAGTTGCTACTTGGTATGCGTCCACAATGGGTGAATTTATGAAAAATGACGTAGAAATTTTTGCTCCTTGGTCTTGGAAAACAGGGATGTGGGAGACGCTGCATTTGTTTTCACGTTACAACCAAACGCTATCTGTTCAAGGCTTGTCAACCGACGAAACAAACATCTCGGCATACCCCTCAGTAAATGCTGCCAAAAATACGATGACGGTGGTTTTGGTCAATCGTTCCACGACTTTAACAAAAAGTACGACCCTTAATTTTTCCAATTTTACAGTGCCAAATGGTACGGCAAATGTCCTGCGGTTGTCGTCTTTGTCTTCGTCAGAAACCTTTGTATCGCACAGTCAAAACGCCTTACAAAGTAGTACAACGGCTTTTTTAAACAACTCTACAACAATTAGTTTACCGCCTTTATCCATCACATCGTTCACTTTTCAAGGGCAAACAGGTACAGTTCCTGTTGAATCTATCAATTCACAAGCAAAGCGCATCAAAGTTTTGCCAAATCCAACAACAGGTTTGATTGAAATAAAAGGTGTGGATTCGTTTGAAAACATCCGTATTTATGATGCCACAGGGCGTTTGATGTTGGGGTTTTTAAACAAAAATGAAAATCAATTTGATGTTTCAGAATTGCCAAAAGGAGTTTATGAAGTCGTTATTCAAGCAAAAAATACGGTTTCGACGGCTAAATTGGTGAAAATGTAAGTAGAATATAGATTTACGAAATTTTTAAAATTTCGTAAATCTTTTTTTCATTTCATTTTCCCAACAACAATATGCCCTTGAAAAACAGGTCCAATCAGCAATTTATCCTTGTAAACCGCGCCAACCGAAGACGCTGAAATCTCCGAGCCATCGTTCATATACACCGTCGTTTGTTCAAATTTGCCATTCTCTAACAGTTTAATTTTGATAATTTCAGAAGGCGAAATTGCTTTTTCGTCTTTCGCATGACCTAAAAATTTAAGCATTTGCGGATGACACCCGACCCAAAGCGACCCCTCAGTATCTAACTCAATATTGTCAACCCCCGTTCCAGTATCTATTTCATTCGATTTTGTCAAAACGCCTGTTTCGATATTGCGGTCAAAAATGGTTATTTTTTTAGCCGTTGTTTCAGCCAAATATATCTTTTTGCCATCAGCACTTTTGTTGATGCCATTGGCATATTTCAAGCCTTCAAAAGGCGTTTTTATTATTTTTTGACCATCAAAATAACAAATATTACCCATTCCGATTTGCAATAAATCCTTAATTGACCGACTACTGCTCAGTTTTTCATCATGGTCATTTGTAAAATAGAACTGGTTTTCTCCCACGCCCACTACGTCATTTGGACTAATCATCAAACTCCCTTTAACGCTTGTTTTATGCTGTAAAGAATCATTTTTATATTCAAAAATCTCAACAAATGCACCTGAATCACGATGGTTGACCACAAAAAGCATCTTTTTCCCTTCGGGCGTTTGATAAAAAGAAATACCGTGCGGATGAAAATCTTCTTGTTGAAAATCGTCCGTTTTACTGAGGGGGGTCAAAATGGAGTCATTTAAATTCAAAACATAGATAGCCCCTTTCACAGGTTTTTTCTTCAAAGAAGTTGCCCAACGATTGTCAGACGATAAGAAGGCAATACCTATTGTTTGGTCAACCGTTATATCTTCTGTGCCATAAAAACCACTGATTTTTTGCGTTTCTCCTTGAAAATGATTGTCAATTGTCTTGAAACCGCCCGATTGATAGAATGATTTCAAAGTGAGGAGGACAATCACTAAGAGTAAAAATAGAATGACTTTAATGCTTTTTTTTAACATGGTGTGATGGACTTATGTTGTAAATGAAATTTTTTAAACGCTTTAGTAACGCATAATTTTGTTTTGCAATTATCGTCATTTCTTACCTTAAATTCGTTGAATTCTCCAATTCATTCTTTTCTTTGTGAAAATTTAAAACGGAAAATGGAAAAGAAACAAGGTCAATTATTGCGAACCATCACGCTCACATCGGCGACAATTTTAGTCGTTAGCTCCGTCATCGGTTCAGGGGTTTACAAAAAAGTCGCCCCGATGTCAGAGGGTTTGATGTCGCCTTCACTCGTCCTCTGTGCATGGGTTTTGGCAGGTATCATCAGCTTGACAGGCGCATTGAGTAACGCCGAAATTGCAGGCATGATGGCAGGTTCAGGCGGTGAATACTTGTATTTCAAAAAGATTTATGGACGTTTTACGGCTTTTATGTACGGTTGGGCAACTTTTGCGGTCATCAAAACGGCGTCGGTTTCTGCCATTGCGTATGTCGTAGCGCAGTCCGTCAATTCACTCATACCGCTACCACATTTGTCAGAAAGTCTTGAAAAAATGTCCGTTTTGGGCATAATGACCCCTTTTGACAATTTTGGCGTTAAAGTATTGACCATACTCATCATCGTCGGCTTGACAGGGCTTAACACACGTGGCTTGAAAGGTGGCGAATGGTTGAGTAATTCCATTACAAAATTTGTCATAGCGGGGTTGTCAATCATTGTTATTTCTGGTTTGTTCTTTGGTGGTGGTAGCGTTGAAAACTTTACGACCCCCTCAGTAAATTACGTTTCTCGCCCTTGGTACGACTTCGATTTGATAAAAGCCGTTTTTGGCGCGATGCTCGCCGCGTTTTGGGCTTACGAAGGTTGGAATACCGTCGGTTTTCTGGGTGGCGAAATCCAAAATCCAAACAAAAACCTGCCATTAGCCTTGTTTTTTGGTTTATTAATCATCATTGGTGCGTATGCATTGGTCAACTTCACATATCTCTATGTTTTACCGATGGACGATATTATTGCTATCAGCCAATCGAAAAATCAGATAGCCGCCATTGAAGTCATTCGGCATTTTGCAGGAGGCTTGGGCGCAACGGTTTTATCTTGTTTAATCGTCGTAACAACATTTGGTTGTACGAATGCGACGATTTTGATGCCGCCACGCATCTATCAAGTCATGGCAGAAGACGGTGTTTTTTTCAAAGGGGCAGACCACATTCATCCTGAAACCAATACGCCGAATGTCGCCTTGTGGATTCAATGCGTTTGGGCTTGTTTACTCGTTCTGTCGGGCAGTTTCGACCAATTGACGGATATGCTCATTTTTGTTGCTTTCTTCTTTTATGGCGCAACGGCAGCAGGTGTTTTCATTATGCGTGTCCGTGAACCCAATGCAGAAAGACCTTATAAAGTATGGGGCTATCCTGTTGTACCCGCTATATTTGTCTTGTTTTGTATCACTTTGATAATAATAACGTGTTTTTCAAATCCACGTGAAGCAGGTATGGGCTTGGTTTTGACGCTTTCAGGCGTGCCGTTTTATTATTATTGGAATAAACAAAAAACGTAATTACAAAGGCGACACAAATTTCACGAATTATACGAAGTTAGTTCCTTACAGGATGACAAAAACTTCGTGTAATTCGTGAAATTTGTGTCGCAAAATGTTTAAATCAATTGCAACTTAGACACTTTTGGGTCCACAATGACTTTATCCGTTTCAAAATCCAATTTGATACGCCATTTTTGCATCGTTGCCGCACCAATAATAACCTCTTCGGACAAGGCAGGAACGACTAAAAATTCATCAGATAGTTGAACATCATCAATAAAAAAATCTGAACGAATGGCATGATTTATTTCAATAAAATGATGTTCACTCGCAGTTGCTAAACGACGAGGATGTAGAAAAGGCTCTAAATTAGCTATCTCATTGGCAAAATCTTCATTGATACATGATAAATTTGCACCGCTGTCAAAGAGTGCGTATAGAATCTTTTCGCCCTTTGCACCTTCAAAACGAAGTGGTAATTTTATAATTGACATGATTCAAAATTTTAGTTATTTACAAAAATACACCACTTTTGTCACTTTGTATCAGTAATACGCTCTCTAATAAATCATTTTTATTTTACGAATAAAAAAATTATGCCACGTAGATTACCCGCAGAATGGACCCCGCAAAGTGCCGTTCAATTCACTTTTCCGCACGAAGATTCGGATTGGTTGCAGATGCTCGATGAGGTTATTCCGTGCTTTGTGCGGCTCATTGAAACCGTATCTCAATATCAAAAAGTGCTGGTTGTTTGTAAAGATGTTGAAAAAACGGCTGATTTACTGAGGGGGTGTGTTCAAGCAAATTTATTGCTTGTTTCATTACCTTCAAACGATACTTGGGCAAGAGACCACGGTGCTATTACCGTTTTTGATAATGAAAAACCCGTTTTATTAGATTTTGTATTCAACGGCTGGGGCTTAAAATTTGCAGCCGACAAGGACAATTTGATAACGCAACGTCTGTTTGATAAAGGTATTTTTAAAACAAAAAAAATACAAAAAGGCGGTTTGGCACTTGAAGGCGGCGGCATAGAAAGTGATGGACAAGGCACGTTGATGACGACGGCTGAATGTCTGTTGTCACCAAACCGCAACCCTCATTTGTCAAAACGGCAAATCGAGCAAAAATTGAAGCGTTTGTTTGGTGTTAAACGCATTTTATGGCTCGAAAATGGCTATTTGGCGGGGGACGATACAGACTCACATATTGATACACTCGCTCGGTTTTGTGATGAAAATACAATAGCTTATGTCCAATGTACCGACCCAAATGACGAACATTTTGTCGCTTTGCAACGCATGGAAAATGAATTGCGCGCCTTTCGAAAAGTAGATGGACAACCTTATAAACTCGTACCGTTACCCATGTCCGAAGCGATTTTTGATGAAGATGGACAGCGTTTGCCCGCTACTTACGCCAATTTTCTCATCATAAACGGTGCGGTACTTGTTCCAACCTATAACGTGCCACAAGATGCCGAAGCCCTCAATATACTGAGGGGGTGCTTTCCCGACCGTGAAGTGATTGGTTTGGATTGCCGTCCGTTGATATATCAGCATGGGTCTTTGCATTGTGTGACGATGCAGTTTCCAGAGGGAGTTGTTTGAAAGCAATAATTATTTACTTAAATACTTATTTAAGGCTTTAAAATAATCATTGTTTTTTTGTATAAAAGGCTTATTTTTGTAAAAAAATTGAAAAATGACAGCACAAATTGATGAAAAAACCTTTAAAAAGGTACTTTATGAACTGATGGTTGAGCAACCAGATTATTTCAAAAACATATTCCGCCAAATAGTGGAAGAAAAAACAGACCATAAAACTGAACGCCGTAAACGTTTAGAAAAAATTATTCAGGAAGATTTTGCTGAATATGAAGATGTTTTTAAAGCATTAGCATAAATTCATGACGATGGAATTTTTAGAAAAAGCCGATATCATTTTCATAAACAAAAATACAGTAGAGGCACATGGAGGTAACTTCATGCCACCCAATAATCTACTAAAAGAACAACCGCTTGATTATGTTGTTGACGTTGTCGAAGCAGAGATGTTTGGTGAACCACTTTATCCTGAAATCCATGACAAAGCAGCCGTTTATCTTTTTAATATTATCTCAAACCATATTTTTACTGACGGTAATAAACGGACAGGTTTAGAAGCCGCATTATCCTTTTTAAAGTTGAATGGTCATCGTTTAAGAAGAGATTTGGGTAAGGACGACCTTTTAGCTTTCGTTCTCAAAGTCGCCTCTGGCGAAAGCACCTTAGACGAATGTCGTGAATGGTTCAAAGAAAATATAGTTGCAATTTGACCTAATTGACGGGGTGATTTAAATCACCCCGTCAATAGTACAGCCATAAAAATCCAAAAAGAATGAGTAATCCAGCTAAAATGCTCGGTTACTCATTTTATTTTTGCCAAAAATTAATTTAAATATGTCAAAACTAAAAGTTGGCATTGTCCAACAACTCAGTGGCGGAAGCCGTGAAGAAAATATAGAACACAGCTTAAAAGGCATTGCAGAATGTGCCGAAAAAGGTGCGGAATTGGTTGTTTTACAGGAATTACATTGTGGTATCTACTTTTGTCAAGCAGAGGAAACGGCAAAATTTGATATGGCTGAACCGATTCCGGGACCTTCAACAGCTATTTTTGGTGAAGCCGCTAAAAAACACAATATCGTTTTGGTCACTTCACTTTTTGAAAAACGGGCAGCGGGTTTGTACCATAATACAGCCGTTGTTTTTGAAAAAAATGGCGAAATCGCTGGAAAATACCGCAAAATGCACATTCCTGACGACCCTGCTTACTATGAAAAATTTTATTTCACGCCCGGTGATATGGGTTTTGAACCTATTAAAACGAGTGTGGGAACGTTGGGCGTTTTGGTTTGTTGGGACCAATGGTATCCCGAAGCAGCGCGTTTGATGGCTTTGAGAGGAGCGGACATGTTGATTTATCCGACGGCCATCGGGTGGGAAAGTACAGATACTGAGGGGGAGAAGGCGCGCCAACATGGTGCGTGGGAAACGATTCAGCGCGGACATGCAGTGGCGAATGGTTTGCCTGTAATTACCGTCAACCGAGTGGGTTTTGAGCCTGATTGGTCAGGTGTGACGAATGGTATTCAGTTTTGGGGACAGAGTTTTGTTATAGGTCCGCAAGGCGAGTTTTTGTATAAAGCCTCTTCAGATTTAGAAGAAAACGTTGTAATTGAGATTGATAAACAGCGGACAGAAGATGTGCGCCGCATTTGGCCCTTTTTCCGTGACCGTCGAATTGATTTTTATAGCGGTTTGACTAAGCGGTATTTGGATTAAAAAAAATAATTCTATAATCTAAATTTTGATTATCAAAGAGTTATATTTGTTTTTGTTTTTCGAAAAACAAGGTTAAGCGATTATGGAGCATATTGAATTACTGTTATTTTTCTTCGGTATCGCAGCCGTATATGCGAGTGCAGGCTTCGGCGGCGGTTCGAGTTATCTTGCGCTATTAGCCCTTTATGGCGTTTCGATGACGACGATGCGTCCGACGGCTTTACTTTGCAATATTGTTGTTGTAATTGGTGGCACATGGCTCTTTTGGCGAAGTGGTTACTTGAATTTTAAAAAAATCATACCCCTCAGTATTGCATCCGTTCCCATGGCTTTTGTTGGTGGACTTTTGCCATTGAAAGAAAAAACTTTCTTCATTTTGTTAGGTACAAGCCTTGTTGTAGCAGCATTATTGATGTTTTTTCAAAACTATTTCAAAAAAAATGAAGTTGAAACGACTGAAAATAGCTCCATACTGAGGGGGTCAATTTTGGGTGGTTCGATTGGATTTTTGTCGGGCATGGTCGGCATTGGCGGTGGCATTTTTTTATCTCCTGTTTTGAATTTGTTGAAATGGGATTCACCTAAAAATATAGCCGCAACCGCCAGTTTTTTCATCCTTATCAATTCTATTTCAGGTTTGGCAGGGCAGTTGACTAAAAATCCGCAATTGGATTGGGCGTTTGTCGTGCCATTGATGTGCGCCGTTTTACTGGGTGGTCAATTAGGCAGCAGATTGACGACTTTCCGATTCAATCAAACTCTTGTTCGGCAGGTAACAGCCGTTTTGGTCTTGTATGCAGGTGTAAATATATTGTGGAATAACATTTAAACTAAATTGTTGCATGGCTGAATTGTTATAAGAATTCAGCCATGCAACAATGCAACAATACAAAGCATGACATTAGAAATTCTAACATTCGGTATCGCCCGAGACATTATTGGTAGTTCTGTTTTGACAGTAGAAATGTTGGAAGGAGCAACCGTTGATGATTTAAAACGGCAAATTTTAACTCTTTATCCAGGTTTCATTGCCCTATCATCACTCATGATAGCTGTCAATACTGAATATGGTAACGAAACAACGGTACTTAAAGAAGGCGACGAAATAGCCTTAATTCCACCTGTAAGTGGAGGGTAATTACCCGCTAAAAATTCATCATTCATACTTCATCATTATAAAAATGCTTGACATTCAACTCCTTTCCACCCCCCTCAGTATTTCAGCTTGTGAAGCCTTCGTAGAGTCGCCCGAAGTGGGTGGCGCAGTCGTTTTTATTGGTACTGTACGGAACAAAACAGGTGCGAAATCGGTCACTCGCCTTGAATTTGAGGCTTATAAACCCATGGCTATCAATGAAATGCGAAAAATTGCTGAACGAGCTCTATCAACCTTTTCGGTCTTCAAAATCAGCATTCATCACCGTGTTGGTATTTTAGATATTGGCGAAGTGCCTGTTGTGATTGCCGTTTCTGCCCCGCACCGTGGCGCAGCCTTTGATGCTTGTGAATTTTGCATTGATGAATTGAAAAAAACGGTACCCATTTGGAAAAAAGAAGTTTTCGAAGACGGCGAGATATGGGTTGCTGCCCATCCTTGATATTTTAATAAAATTTTAACGACACATAATTTTGTTTAGAAAAAGGCGTTTTCCAAACATTCATTCATTATTTATCAAACGATTCTTCTCTCGACCAAGCAGAGAAATCTAAAAATCCAGCGGCAGTTCTATATGGCATATACTCTACATTTCGCGTTATAAAATTTATTTTTCAACACAAAATGGATGAATCATGTCTAAAATTCTGGCTTTCTGCTGCTCTTTTCTATTGCTTTCCAATATTGCTTTCTCTCAAAACTTTGAAGTCGGTCTGACACTTGGCGCAACCGCATATAATGGTGACATTGATGTTGTTGCTAAAAATCTCGGTTCTGCCATCAATCCAGCGATTGGTCTTTTGGGTAAATATCGTTTGTTAAACAACTTTTTGGTGCGTGGACAAGTCTTGATAAGTCAACTTTCTGCGTCTGAAAAAAATCACCCATCGGCGTGGCGACAAGAGCGTGGTTTGTCGTTTAAATCCAATTTAACAGAAATTTCAGCTTTATTAGAGTGGGAGCCTATTCACAAAAATCGCTTCACGGGCTTTACTTTTGGCGGCATTGGCATTTCCTATTTTAATCCAAAGCCAGACTTTAACTTACCTAATAAATATATTGATGATGTAAACCCAGATGAACAAGGAGATTATAAAAAACATACTTTAATCATACCTCTTGGAGTTGGTATAAAATACAGTTTGCCTAAAGATTTTTATCTCGCAGCCGAAGCGGGTTATCGGTTTGTCTTTACGGATTACCTTGATGGTATTTCAAAAATTGCTAATCCAAAACGAAATGACGCTTACTACTATACAGGTTTGACATTAACTAAGGCTTTTGGCGGTGGCAAAGCAGGTGCAAATCGGCAGTTCAAGCAAGGTGATGCCAATTGTCCGAAATTTTAAGATTTGTCATTCTGAGGAAAACCGACACTTAAACGGTGTCGTCTAAAACGGAATGACGCGGACAAGTGAGGCGATGATTTAAAATCATCGCCTCACTAAAAACACAGTGCGTCATTAGTAACGTAGCGAAAGAATCTGTATAAGATATTGTAATTCAATAGTTTAATAGATTCTTTCACTGCGTTCAGAATGACAAAAAGAACTCAAAGTGTTTTCATAAAAAACATAGTGTCAACAGACATTAAGGGATAATGTAAGGGCAAATCAGACTTTGGAATTAGTACAAAACCATTTTTTTCATAAAACCGATGTGACGCTTTTAAACGCTCAACCGTTCCTAAATACAAGGCAGTCATCTTATTATCAATTGATTTTTTTTCTAAACTATTAAACAGTTTGGCGGCAATGCCTATCTCTTTCCCTCGATAATCGGCTCGTACAAACATCTTTCGGATTGTACCAAACGGCTGTCCATTATCAATCAAAGCAATTGTCCCGACAACCTCATTTTGTTCATTCACAGCAACCCAAAAATCGCCGTTTCGTTGCTGATAAAATTGGTCAATTTCCAACAAATCGGGTTGGTCTGCCAATGTCACAGGCACTTGAAATTCGTTTTGTTGAATGTTCAATATTAATGCGACAATTTGGTCGCAGCAATCGGGTTTATATTGTTTTATTTCAATCACGATTAGGTGTTTTATTGATTTTTGACATAACACGAACTTCCAGTTCGTGAATTTATAACAGTTTAGCTGAACAATTTTTTACCCTTCACGAACTGAAAATTCGTGTTACGAGTTCGTGTTACGAGTCGGACGATTAGCAAAATACACACCAGACAATATCAAAACCAAGCAAGCGATTTGCATCATCGTTATCGTTTCGCCATACCAAATACCCCAAAAAATAGCAACAAAAGGAATCGTATAAGTCACTAGAGAGGCAAAAAGCACATTCGTTCTTTTCAACAACATATAAAATAGAATTTGAGCGATGGCTGTGCCAATAACGCCTAAAATGATAGACGCTAAACTGGCTCTTGAAAAAGCCGTATCCGTCCACGATGTTTCAAAATAACCTGTAAAAATAAGGATAAATAAGGCTGGAATCCCTAAAATCGGGAATGCAATCGCTGCAATATTGACCGAACCCACCGAACCTAAATGTCGCGCTAAAAGGTTACCATTCCAACCATAACAAATTGTCGCTATCACGACGAGGAGGGAATAACCGATTTGGTCATCGAATTTAAACCCATCTTTTTGAAAAAATAGTAAGCATAAACCAACAAAACCGATGAGTACAGAGGTGATTTTTTGTGGTGTTGTCCGCATTTGAAAAAACAAAACGCCTATAAAAATCGCAAAAAGAGGCGATAAAGCATTGACAATGCCCGCTAATGAACTGTTGATATGTTCTTCTGCGATGCAAAACAAAAAAGCAGGGATGAAACTGCCAATTGCTGCTGAAGATACGATATACTTGGTCTTCCCCTTCGGAATATGTCGAAATTGGCGCAAACCAATGGGTAATAAGACAACGCCAGAGCTAAAAATCCGCATAGCGGCAACTTGATAAGCGCTCATTTTCACGAGACCTTCTTTCATCAATATGAAAGAGCTGCCCCAGATGAGGGTGAGCACGACGAAAAGTCCCCAATTCATGATGTTTTTCATGGTGCAAAGCAACGCTGTTTTTTTAGGATTCAAGCCTATTTTGGAGAATAATATTGACTCTTGATGTGTCTATTTTACAAAAAATACTGAGGGGTATATTTTCAATTAAAATCACCTAAAAGAGCCACCAAACTCTCCCATTCCTCATTCAAAGACAGATTAGGCATCGTTGTTTTGGCACGTCTGTACCAATAATTGGCGTTCCAATTGTCACCTTCTTTTCGATGCAAATAGGCGTGCAAACGGTCATATAGTAATGTGCCTTCACGACTTGAAGCGATGTCGTGAGCAGCTGCCCAATCGCCTTGGGCATCGTGCAACAGAGCTTTTAATAGGATATTTTCGTTGGGTGGGAATTCGCCTGTGGTTAGGCAGTTATCAAATTCTAAGCGTGTCATTGTTTTGTTTTTTATAGAAAAAGCCTTAAAAAGTCGTATTTACAAGAAAATACTGCGGGGGTTTCTCATT
The DNA here is from genome assembly GCA_031367705.1 of Saprospiraceae bacterium. Taxonomy (GTDB): domain Bacteria; phylum Bacteroidota; class Bacteroidia; order Chitinophagales; family Saprospiraceae; genus JAAFJT01. The sequence continues at coordinate 18,639 of JANLQI010000055.1, forward strand.
CACTCCGCGCCACTCTAAACGCATCTTTTACTTGTAAACCCACCCCCTCTTGTTTTTTGAAAAAAGACCATTCCATTAATGAGGGTATCCGATATTGTTTGCTCGTGCGTTCATTGAGTTTTGCAACAAATTCTTTGCTTTTTTCTGCATCTACAATCATCGGGCATTTATCACAAAAATTGGTTTGTCGTGGCACATCATTACCCATGACGATTTTCCATTCTGCCTGTGAAACGGCATTTTTGCTGATTAAAAACTCTTTAACCTGAATATTGATAGGTTGTTTGTTAATACCTATGGTATTTAAAGGATATACACCGCCTTTTACGGCTATCATATTGCCTTTAAAAGGGTCAAGCGGTTCATTTTTTTTGGCATTTACAGAGGGGGGTATAACGCCTTTTGAATTTTCAATCAACGTTATTTTACTTTTATTCCAAAGTGGTTGAATGACATAGACATTGAGCAGCCAAAAACCGATAAACAAACCAATGATAATAGCTCCAACACCGACATTGATTTTGTTGATTTTCCAGTTTTCATCGTCTGTTTTAAGTGGTTTTATAGCAACTTTTGACACTTCTTTGGCTTTGGGTTCTTTTTTAACAATCGGCTTGGGTTCAGGCTTAGGTTCAATAGGTTTAAGTGGTTTTATCTCTACTTTTGGATTCAAAAAAGCATGAGCTTCTTTGGTGTATTGACCGTTTGGAAATTTATCGAGATACGCCAACATACCTGTCCGTGTGCGCGGTGTTTTTGCCCACGTTTCTTCGTCTTCCGCCGTTTCCATGCGTTCTCTTGCTTCATTTCTGTAAGGAGAATCGGTGTTTTTTTGCCAAAATTGAAAATAAGCATCGGCTGTATTGGTGCGTTTTGTGCGTTCCCACAAGGCAGAATGTGCCTTTTCAGCTACTTCTTTTTCTAATTGAGCGATGCGATTTTCAGCTTCTTCTCGGTTTATACTGAAGGGGTAGGTTTGGATGAATTTTTGAAAATCAGAAATCGTATTTTTGCTCAAAACAGCTATCCAATCCGCTTTTTCATCATTTTTCAAGTGAAAATAGAACTGTCCGCCTTCGTGTCCTCTCACTTTCAGGGGTTCGCCACGCGGCGTTTGGTCGGCATTGGCGGAGACAATTTCCATCATTTTGGCGCAGAGTTCAGCAACGCCTAATGTTTTGTCATTTTTATCCAATAAATCTAATAATTTAGACGCAAAAGGGCTGTTTGTACCTGGCTTGCCATCGTCCACAATTTCATTGCGTCCAGCGGTCAAACCCCAACGGGAAGCGTCGCGTTCAAGGCGTTCTGAAATGTCTCGGTTTGCATCACGACCTGAAAACAGCGTTCCCGAAAAACAGGAATCAGCTATGAGGAAAGTATGGTGGCTTGGAATGGCATTCAGCACATCTCGAATCGTCGAATTGGGCAAATAAGTATCAAAAGCACCCCATTCGGCATCAACTGGAATCCAATAACCTTGTTGAAAAACCCTATCAAACTCGCCATGTCCAGAGAAATAAATGATGAGGTTGTCGCCTGCCTTGACCTTTTCCGCTAATTGTCGAAAGGCTTTTTGGATATTGCGGCTATTGGCTTGAATATCTAAAAGGGTTGTAATGTTTTCAGTATCAAACTGATATTTTGTCGTCAATAAATGGATGAAATCCTGCACATCTTTGACCGCATTTTTCAATTTTGGGCAATGCACATAGTCGTTGATGCCCACCGCAAAGAGGTAGTTTTTGCCCTTGTTCTGTATCGTTTCATTATACTGAGGGGGGCGACCAATTGCACCTTTTTCAGCCATAAGAGTAGGAGAATTTGTTTTACAATTAAAATACAAATATAAAAAAAATGATTGATTGTGAGAACCCAAAACTTTGCGGCTTTACTTCAATGCCTTTGCAATTGCCTCATTTCCACTCAAAGCATCGCTTGGTTTAGGATGTTCTTTTGTGAAAACCGCCAATTCCTCTGCGGTTAAAATCGTATTAACCGATTCGTCTATTTTACCATCTTTTAAGACTTTATTCAGGTCAAGCCCTAAGTATTTGGCTAAAAAGGGATAAGCCGCTTGACGTTTCGACGGCCCATAATCGTGTTTTTCTGCTGGAAAATGCGCGTTTCCAACCTTATTTTGAGCATTGTAAAAGCTATAAATGCGTTTGATATGTGGAAATTCCAAGTCGGGTGTATGTTTTGTCCAATCGTCGCCATCTGAAATTAACAGCAAAGGTTTAGGTGCAAAACAAGCAGCAATTTCTACATTTGTCGTCTGATGCGTCGGTCTTTTATGAATAGGCATACCACTTTCACAGGTACAACCGCCAAAAAAATGACCTGAAACCATCACCACAGGTACTGAAACAGCAATGCGGTCATCAACAGCCGCCAATAAAAACGTTTGTGTGCCGCCGCCTGATTCACCTGTAACACCGATGCGTTTTTTGTCAACATTGGGCAAAGAACTTACAAAACTGACTGCGGCTAAACTATTGATTAACTGCAATTTAAGTGCCTTTTCGATTTTATGGTCGCAATATTTTGAATCCCCTACGCCCACCATATCGTAAGCAAAAACCACTGCACCCATACGTGCCAAAGTTGCGCAGCGTTGTTGCGTATATTCCTTGTAACGTGGGTCGGGACCATGTCCATGTGGGCATAAAATAGCGGCTGTTTTGCCTATTATACTGAGGGGGGTATATAAATTCCCTGTAACATAAATACCGTCCAAACTTTCAAACGACACGTTCTCTACAGAGTAGCCATTGAGCAGTCTTTTGCTGTGAATCGTTATGTTTTTAGGCTTTTTATGGCTTATTTTCTTGATTTCAGCACCGTCTAAGATGCCTTTACGAATCATGGCGGCTCGTTTTTCCCAACTGTTTTTGTCAGTATAAAGTTTTGCCAAGTCTTGATGAACGGTGACAGCTTCCGCTTCGGTGTAAAACGCACGTTGCATCAAATCGGGTTTTTCTGGATTGAATTGAGCGAAAGCGGTGTTGTTGATACTCATAAAAATGAGTAAGGGAAGGATTAGTTTCATTGTTATTATTGTTTTGACCACTGATTCGACTGATTCGACTGATT
>JANLQI010000087.1:0-11503 GCA_031367705.1 Saprospiraceae bacterium
TACACTGATTTTTTTATAAAACTTAGCAAAAAAAAATCAGCGCGAACCAGTCGCATCAGCCCAATCAGTGGTCAAAAAATCAGAAAGCAATCCCCGCCCTTAAATCAAACTTAGGTATAAAACCACTCGCAATTAAAGAAGGAATGACCCGCCCTCTATCGCTAAATTTACCTGAATAATCCGCTTTGTGGAAGCCACTGCCCAAGGTCGCATCAATAAAAACACGATTGTGAAACGCTTGTTGATAGCCTATAAACAGACCGAAAATTTTGCTGTTGCCGTCTAAGAAATTCACCACTCCTTCGGGTACTTTCATCGTGATTTGCGTCTCGCCATATTTGCCAAAAATACCATTGTAGATGCCGCTGACTGTATTCCGATTTTTGGGTGCATAATAATAACGTCCTTGAATTTCAGCACTAAAACCCCTCAAAGTCGGTTTTAAACTCTCCCAAATCAGAACATCTCTTTGGGTCAAAGAGCCATAAGCTTGAATAGAAATAGACGTTTCGGGAATAAATCGCTCATAAGCCACGCCGAGACTGGAATAAAAAGGCTCAACTAAGCCCAATTTTATGATGTTTTCGTGGCGTTGTGCTTGTAAATTGATATTTGCCAAAAGGCAAAGGCATGAGAAAGTGTAAAGTTTATTTTTCATTGAATTTTTTGAATTTCGATGTTAAATGGCTTGATGTTTAGATTTATTTTTGTTTTTGAACCCGCTTCGTCGCCCGCAGTATCGCCCACAACAATTGCCCTGCCAACAACCGTTTCGACGACATAATCGTCAATGCTGTTGTCCACATAGTCCACATTATTATTGCGTAAAATATTGAGATAATCGGTTGCTTCCTTGATTCTGTTGATGCGATATCCGTCTTTGACCGAATAAATTTCAACCCATTGAGACGTTCCTGCTGCGGTTGTCCAATCCGATTTAGTTTCTTGTGCGTACAGATAAATTTGCGCAAAGACCTTAGTACCATCGTGTTTTAAATAAACATGAGAGACCATACGTGGCCCATTGTTATTAAAATCTTTATCCCCATTTGTATGAGGTGGAATCCAAATGATGTCTCTTTGCCAAGTCGTAGCAGTTTCAATTACAGGCGGGTCGGGCAGTTTTTTATCAATACCAATTGAGGAAATCACATCTTTATTAAATGTCAATTGAAGGTGTGTGTAATTTGTTAAAATTGCATCAGAATAGTCCGTCAACGATAATGTTATCGTTGAAATATCTGGATAGCCTATTCTATTTTTAAGTATTTCAATACGCCCCGTATCATTCACTAAAAAGGCTTTGATAGAGTCTTTTGTGTGAATATAATAGCCTGTGTAAACGATTTGATTGCGGATATTTCTGGGCGAATTGAGGTCAAGCGTCACTTGCGAAGTTGCACAAATTTTAGTATGCGGCAAAGGCGGTAAAATGCCCGTAACTAATTCAGCCCTAACGACTTGTAAATAATACAAAACTTCATCTTTAACCGATTCTTTAACGCACAAAACAGACGACAAAGCCCTTTGCGAAGCCAAATTCGTGATATAAGGAATGTTGTACGTCAAGGCATCTTGCACCCGTTTATCAATTTTGGTTTCGAGGTCTTTCAAGACAGGTTTCCAATCCGTTGATTGATTTTGGAGTGTATTGATGGCATCATTGAGGGAAATAACGGCTTGCTCTCGAACAACAGTTAGTTCTGTTTTTAAGGTGTCAGTTATATCACAAGAGATGGGTACAAAACAGAAGAAGGCAAAAAAGAGTAGTCCTTTTAAAATTTTCATAGTGAGCGTTTGCTGAAGAAGTGAATTAAATGCTTTATTGTTCGATGAAGCAAATATAACTAAAAGTAATTATCCTTTTTTACATCGTTAACGCATCGTTAACTTATTACCCTTTAAAACAGTCTAAAACTCAATCGCTGAAATTTAAAACTTTAACAATTAATACTATCATCCCATGCAACGTCGTTTAAGTTTTTACGTATATTAAATTAGCAAAGAAGCATTTAAAACATTGATAATCAAAAACTTGAAAGACAAAGCATGAACAAAGTAGCCTTATTTTTACTCTTCCTATTACCCCTCAGTAGTTGTCGTAATGTCACAGTTGTTGAAAACAAAAATGAAGCGGGGCAACTCGTCGAGCGATTTACGGTTGACCCAAAGACGAAACTCAAAGAAGGTTTACACGAAACTTTTTTTACTGAAAATGGCGGTAAATGTGAAGAATCCAATTACAAAGCAGGCGTACTGAGGGGGGAACAAATCTTTTATTACGAAAATGGGCAAGTCAGAGAACGCCGTAATTTTGATGAAAATGGTAGTTTTTCTGGTGTTTTTAAGTCTTATTTCGAGAATGGACATCTAAAATCGGAAGGACAATACGACAACGGAGCGATGGATGGTAAATGGAAATTCTTTTTCCAAAGTGGCAATATCAAAGAAATTATTGTTTATAAAAACAATTCCGAAAATGGTCCTTTCATTGAGTACCATGAAAATGGAAAAATCGCTGCCGAAGGTACTTATGTTAATGAATTGGAAAGCGGTTCGCTTAAAATATATGATGACAAAGGTAATTTGACCTTGCAAAAAGAATGTGAAAATGGCATTTGTCGCACCACTTGGAAAAGCAGTTTGGCGGGAGATTCGGCTAAAAAGCTCTGACTCTGTGAACCAGATTTGGTCAATCAATTGTCATATTATCTTAAACTTTTGAAAATCTTTAAACTTTTATACTCCCAATTTATTTGTTTGTGCGAACTTATATTTTAACATATTTAAAATCGTATAAATGAATAAGCAAGTTTTAAAGATTAAAGAAGCCATTGAGCCACTGCGCCAAGAAATCATCAACCATGAAGTGTATTCAAGCATTAGAAGCATTGAAGATTTACAAATTTTCATGCAATACCATGTTTACGCTGTTTGGGATTTTATGTCTTTATTGAAATCATTGCAACGTAATCTAACCTGTGTTGATGTGCCATGGTTTCCCATCGGTTCAGCCGATACACGATATTTAATCAACGAAATCGTCATTGGCGAGGAGTCCGATGTAGATGAGAATGGCAACCGAATCAGTCATTTTGAACTTTATCTTAAAGGAATGGCGCAGAGCGGGGTAGATACAACAGCGATTGAAAAGTTTATTGCCACCTTGCGTACCCAAAAAGATTTGAAGCAAGCCTTTGCGAAGGCACAAACGCCCATTGAAGCGCAATCATTCGTTAATTTTACGTTCGATATCATCAACAGCGGTAAGACGCATTTGCAAGCAGCAATTTTTACTTTTGGTAGAGAGGATTTGATTCCTAATATGTTTTATGCTATGGTTGAAGATTTAAATAATAAGTTTCCACAAGATACGTCCATTTTCAAGTATTATTTGGAGCGTCATATCGAAGTTGACGGCGAACACCACAGCCAATTAGCACTTCAAATGACGGCAAATCTTTGCAACGAAAACGAAACCTATTGGCAAGAAGTAGAATCTGCCATAATAACGTGTTTAGAACGTCGTATTGAACTTTGGAACGGTGCTTTTCATTCGATTCTTTCGGCTCAAGAGGTTATGGTGTAAAGTACATGTTTTGATTTATCTTTCCAAACGTTAATTATGGTTGACAAAAACAAAGTTCACATAGAAACGCGTTATCGTTCTTGTGAACTTTGTTTTTTTTTGACAACCTTTGTGCGTACATAAATTAGAAAAACATGAAAAAAATTGGACTCTTTATACCCCTCAGTATTTTTACCTTTTTTATAACTTTATCGGCTCAAAACGGTGGACGTTATACTTTCGCATTTTTGAAACAAAGCCCATCTGCACGTACTACGGGTTTAAACCAAAGCCAAATAGCTTTGCGGGATGATGATTTGTCTTTGGCTTCTACCAATCCGTCTTTACTCAATCCATTGATGCACAATGGTTTAGCTTTTAATCAAAACTTTCTTTTGGGAGGTGTCAAAAGTGGTTTAGCCAATTACGGTTATCATGTTGAAAAAATTAAAACGACATTTCAAGCGGGTGTACAATATATCAGTTATGGCGATTTTAAGCAAACAGATGAATACGGCAACCTTCAAGGCACGTTTCGAGCAAGCGAATACGCCGCTTTTATTGGCGCAGGTAGGCAGTTGAATGAGCGTTTTTCCGTAGGCGTTAATGCCAAATTCATTCAATCTCGTTTGGAATCTTATACCTCAACAGGCATCGCCGCCGATCTTGCGGGTGCATATATTAATCCTGAAAGCAATTTTGGTGCGACCATTGTCCTAAAAAACATTGGAGCGCAGCTCAAAACATATTACGGCGAAGAGCGTCAAAATCTGCCTTATGATTTACAAATTGGGGTGTCAAAAAAATTGGCTCGTGCGCCTTTTCGGTTTTCAGTTGTTGCCCACGATTTATTGATAGGCTTGCGCTACGACAATCCATTGGAAAATGAAGTTTCTTTGTTGGGTGAAGCCACATCAACTAAAAGCGCCTTTAGTTTGGCAACTGACGAGGTTTTCCGTCATCTCAATTTTGGTGGCGAAATAATGTTTGGAAAAACCGAAAACTTCCGCTTGCGATTTGGTTACAGTCATCAAGTCAGAAGGGAAATGTCGCTTCAAAACATCCGTTCTTTGGCGGGTTTTTCGTTTGGCGCAGGTTTTAAAGTCAATCGTTTTCGCATTGATTATGGTCTCGGACGGCAACATATTGCGGGCGGTATGAATCATTTGAGCATTTCTACTAACTTTGGCACTTTCAAACGGGGTTAACAGAATAAATAGACAGAATTTAGAAAAACTTAGAGATTCTATTTGTTTTCTTTGGAAAAATTAAGGCATGTACTTAATTTTGAAAAATTTTAAAATTTTAATAATGACAAAAAGTATCATAATTACCTATAATGAGGCTGAGGAAAGTTTTTTAATGACTTTATTTAACCGCCTAAAAATTAAGACATATAATGCGCCATCTTCATTTGTTCCTGATGATGAACACCCGCCAACAGAAGACGAATTTTTGAATAGTTTAAAGGAATCTGTCGCTGAAATGAAAGCTCACCAACGGGGAGAAATCGAATTACAATCCATTGAAGATTTGTTAGCAGAGCTTGCGGAGGACTCAGTTAATGTATGAAAATGAAACCATCTATTTGCTCACCATATACGACAAATCAGAACGAGACGATTTAGAAGATGGCGAATTGAAATTGCTCTTGAAGCAATTAGAAGCCTAAAAAATCGAGATAATCAGCATCATTCTTTTCCAAAAATGACGAAAAAACAACTTTTACTACGCTATATTTTACCTTTTGGCTTTGGTTTAGGGCTATTCATCTTCATTATTGTCAAAGCGGCAGTCGTGCAAATTTCTGTTGATGAAGCCTATACTTTGACCATGCTGACCAAAGAATCCGTCTGGAATTTGGTCTCTTATGCCAGCTCTTATACGAATAACCACATACTCAATTCGTTGTTGTGTAAATTGAGTTTTAGTATTTTTGGGATGCACCAAATGGCAGGACGTTTGCCGAATATCCTCAGTTTTGTTTTATATTTTTGGTATGTGTGGCAATTCAGCCGTCGTTTTTTCAAAGACGATTATGTGGGTTTGATGTTCGTCGCAGTTATGCTTGGCAATCCGTATTTGATTGAGTTTTTCTCATTGGCACGTGGCTATGGTTTGTCGTTTGCTTTGATGATGCCGAGTATTTATTATGCCGCCAGATATGTGTTAGAACATCACCGACGAAGTTTACCCCTCAGTATTTTGTTCGCTATTTTGTCTGTTTATGCTCAATTTGCCTTGCTTCATTTTTTCTTAGCCTTGAACTTTTTGATATTTTTATTTGAGATACAAAAGTATATTTTAACAAAAGACAAAACGGAATTACAACGAAATATAGGTATACAAATTATTGGCACAATTGCATTGGGTATATTAGTTTATGCCCCTTTTAAAGCTATTCTAAAAGACAATCAAATCAGTTATTACGGCTCTAAAAACATTTGGGATGATAGTTTTGTATCTATTATTTCACGTTCACTTTATCATCAAGGTTATTTCTCTGGGCATACTGTAACTATTTTTAAAAACTTAATGGTTGTTCTCTTTTTATTCTTGTTTTTAAATGTTTTTAATAAATTTAAAAATATAAAAAGTAATTTAATTGAAATCAATAATTTTAAAATTAAAAACAATATTGAAATTATAGAAAACAATAAAAAGTTATTAAAAAATATTGAATTAACAGAAAATAATAAAGAATTAAAATTAGAAAATAATAAACTCTTAATTAGGAATAATGAATTATTAATTGAAAATAATGAATTGTTAATTCAAAGCAATAATCAATCATCAATAAGCAATAGTCAATTTAAAGACCCCTCAGTATTTTCATTTGTTTTATTGTTGTCAATTGTTTTTATCATCACAGCACAATTTTATGCCTTTGGAACACAGTATGTTGTTGAGCGAACAGCTTTATTTTTATATCCTATTATAGCCCTAAACTTTACAACAATAGCCACTTTATTAATTTCAAAATCAAAACAAGCAGGACGTTTTGTCGCTATTTTATTTATTATTTTTTGTACTTATCATATTGCCAGGACATCCAATTTGAGATATTTTTCAGAATGGTGGTTCGATATTCATACCAAAGAAGTTTTGGAAATCATGAAATCGGAGTATCAAAAAATGCAAATAAAAAGACCCATAAAATTGCATACAGGATGGGTATTACAACCTTCTTTTGACTATTATCATAAAGAACAACATCTCGATTGGCTAGTTGAACCGTTTGGTTGGGATAACAAGGTAGATACTGTCAAATATTATGATTTTTATTACGATTTGAATGACAATTGGGAGGCTTTAAAACCGCATTATGATACCTTGAAAAGTTATGATAATGGTGAATACTTATTGTTAATAAGGAAATAACCCCCTCAGTATAAAAGCAAAAATGCTCATCAAATGTGAAATTTGATGAGCATTTTTGCTTTTATACTGAGGGGGTCAAACCATCGCAAAAGCATGAACCATATCTAAAACTTTCTCTAATTGTTCGGCAGGTGTTAGGTTTGAATTATCAATTAAAATAGCATCCGTGGCTTGTCGCAAAGGCGAGTCAGCCCGATTGGAATCTATCATATCTCGCTCCATCAAGTTGCGTTTTACGGCTCTAAAATCCGTCTCTTGTCCTTTTGAATTCAATTCATCGTAGCGTCTTTTTGTCCGAACATCGGAGTCCGCCGTTAAAAATAATTTCAATTCAGCATTAGGAAAAACAACCGTTCCTATATCACGACCGTCCATAACAACGCCCTTTTTTTGCCCCATTTTCTGTTGTTGAGCGACCAAAAAACGCCTAACTTCTGAAATTGTCGCCACGGGGCTCACCATTTCGGCTATCCGCATGGTGCGAATGTCATTTTCGACATCAACGCCATTCAAAAAAGTATGATTGCCCGTTTTAGTGCGTTCAAAATGAATTTCGATGTGTTTTAAGGCTTCTTCGATTTCAGTATGGTTGTTAATATCCACATTATTGTCGAGAAAATAAAGGGTAACGGCTCTGTACATTGCGCCTGTATCTACGTAAGCGTAGTGCAATGATTTGGCGAGCGCTTTGGCAAGCGTACTTTTTCCGCAAGAAGAATAGCCATCAATGGCGATAATGATTCGTTTCATAACGGGGTCAAAGGTAAAAATTAGGATTAGAATAAGGGGTATAGTTGGGTAATTTGATTTCAAAAAAGCAATTGGCTATAAATACACGTACAGCGATATATTCGCTGATGATTTTTTTTATAATTTTTTTTTGAACTTTTTTCAAATTATAAATAATTGAAAATCAATTAGTTATAAAGTAGTTCAAAAAGAATTGTAAAATAAAAGTAAAACCGAAGGGAACTAATCTTGTTTTTGTGGCGTTATCCTCCCAACTTTGCAAAATAATTCTGCAAAGGAATCCAATAAATAATTTTTTATCATTGTCTAATTTCTATAAAATGACATTCGCAAGTATCATCCATTGTCCACAACATATAAGCCCCAAGCCGGCTGCCTCGCTGCTCATGCGGCGTGAAGCTACGGCAACAGGATTGTGTATGTTCGGCTTTGGTGTATGCGATTTTATAGGCAGAAATTCAGAGATTAGTGATAATTTATATTGGGCAAACCTACCTACCAGCTAAACGGATAAAAGTATCTCGTTAGCCGCAGGTTACAAACGGCAACAACGAGGTACAAAAAAACATATCCGAAAAGCGTTCTTCTCCAATTCCGCTTTTTTACTGCTTTTCTGCTTCCACAATTGTATGTCGTTCTTTGTCCAAAAAACAGAGTTGATACTGAGGGGGTGTTTTGTCGTTTGCCGATTGGCGCACACATTTAGGAAATTTGAAAAATTTCCTAAATGTCAGATACGACACATTCATAAAATGATTAGAATGAAATTTACCATTTTGAATTATAAAGCATTATAAATCAATGCTTAAAAAATTCATCATTTATCATTTATCATTTCCTTACCGTACTATTTGACAATATTAGGGGCAGAAGGCATTATCCGAAGTTACTAAAACAAAGGTGAAAGGAATGGTCGTGTTATTCCGAAATACGACACTAATCGGGTTTCATTCACCTTGTTTTTGGACCAACATTTTTAGAGAATCATCATCAAATTTTTTTTGTAAAACTCAATTCAATTGGGTTTCATCACTGATATTATTAAAATCTGTTTAAATCAGTGATGCAAAAGCCCGTATGTGGCTCAATAGCAGACCAAAACCCAATGTTTAGTTAACTTTGAATTTAGAAGTTCTTTGAAAATTAGAGTACAATAATGCCTTGTAGATTAATGGTAAATCATCGGGTTTTGAGTCCGAGGTTATAGGTTCAAATCCTATCGGGGCATCCAACAAGTTTTGGGTTTTAAGTTTTGGGTTTTGAGTTACTCAAAACCCAAAACTCAAAACTAAAAATTGCGGGTTAGCGCAGTGGCAGCGTGTCAGTCTCATAATCTGGAAGTCATCGGTTCGAGTCCGATACCCGCGACAAATAAGTGAAAAGTGAAAAGCGAAAAGTGAAAAGTGAAAAGCGAAAAGTGAAAAGTGAAAAGTGAAAAGTGAAAAGTGAAAAGTGAAAAGCGAAAAGTGAAAAGTGAAAAGCGAAAAGTGAAAAGTGAAAAGTGAAAAGTGAAAAGTGAAAAGTGAAAAGTGAAAAGTGAAAAGTGAAAAGTGAAAAGTGAAAAGTGTGAAATTGTCTCGTAACTCAGTGGTAGAGTGTCGCTCTGATACGGCGAAGGTCAAAGGTTCAAATCCTTTCGAGACGACTGTGATGGTAGCTTAATCGGTAAAGTACCAGATTGTGGGTCTGGAGGTTGTGGGTTCGAGTCCCATCTATCACCCTAAAAGCTAATATGGTTCAATGGCAGAATGGCTGTTTTGTAAGCAGTGGACGTTGGTTCGATTCCAACTATTAGCTCAGTTTTTTAATGATGAAATATGAATAACAAAATATGCAAGTATCGTTCAAGGGTAGGATTTCTGTCTTCCAAACAGTGGATGTCGGTTCGATTCCGGCTACTTGCTCAAATTGGTTATTGGTTATTAGGGATTGGTTATTTGTACACAACTAATTGACTAATAACAAGTTACCAATAATCAAACATAATGGCTTGTAGCTCAACGGTCGAGAGCAACATTCTTATACAATGAAGGTCGTAGGTTCGATTCCTACCAAGCCAACAAGTTTTTTTAGAATGATGAGGTATGAATGATAAATGATGAATGTGTCATTTTTTAACAAAACGGCTTCTTAGTTTAACGGATAAAATGCGTGGCTTCGAACCATGCGATGGGCGTTCGATTCGCTCAGAAGCCACTAAGGATTTTTTTTAAACAATTTAAAATCAATACATTATGAAAGGTCGAAAGCGTAAAAGTCGAAAGTGACATGACCTCGTAGCTCAACTGGCGGAGCATCGGACTTTTAATCCGAGGGCTATGGGTTCGATTCCCATCGGGGTCACAAAAAAAAGCTCTTGTGGACAAATTGGCTAAGTCACCACACTTTCACTGTGGATATTGCGAGTTCGAACCTCGTCGAGAGTACAAAAACGATAGTCCTTTAGCCCAACTGGAAGAGGCGTTGGTCTTAGAAACCAATTAGTAACAGTTCGAATCTGTTAAGGACTACTTTTTTTAATGATGAATGATGAAGTATGAATGATGAATATTGGGATTAAGTAATTGTATTTCAATGTTTTATCTTAAAAAGTTATTTGATACTGAGGGGGTGTTTTTTGAAATGGGCTGGCATGTTCCAAGGCAAGGCGAGCATGGTTTGCAATCACGCTGTGGTAAGTTCGATACTCACTCGGTCCACTTTCGAGGTTAAAAACAGGTGTATAGCTCAATCGGTAGAGTGGCGGTCTCCAAAACCGTTGGCGAGGGTTCGAATCCTTCTGCGCCTGCAAAAAAAGGAGATGTAGCACAACGGCGGTGCAACGGATTGTCTATCCGAAGGTTGTGGGTTCGAGTCCCATCATTTCCGCAATTTTTTTGAATGGATTTGTAGCTCAATGGTAGTAGCAATCGGCTGTTAACCGATAGGTTGAAGGTTCGAGTCCTTCCGAATCCGCAACATTTACGGAAATATTTCAATGGTAGAAGGCATGCTTTGGGAGCATGAGAGTGGCAGTTCGAGTCTGTCTTTCCGTACAAAATGGAAAATAAATCCGCAAGGCGCGGGGACCGTTTGCTAAACGATTGGGTCGGAGAGAATCTGGCTGTGGTTCGAGTCCACTGTTTTCCGCTATTAAGTGAAAAATGAAAAGTGAAAAGTGAAAAATTTACTGAGGGGTCGGTGCAAACTTTTCACTTTTCGTTTTTCACTTTTCACTTAAAATTGGACGAGTAGCTCAGTTGGTCAGAGCGTCCCGCTGAAGACGGGAAGGTCGGTGGTTCGATCCCATCTACGTCCACGATTTGGTGAATGGGGATTCGTTATTGGTGAATTCGTTAGAATAAGTAGCCAATAAATCCTTAATAACCAATTTTTTACAAAAGAGAATTTACTAACATTTAAAACTGCGACGCATGGCACGCTTAAAACTTTCTAGATGGAAGCTGTTGGTTGCCCTTGTTTTTACAAGGCGCGTCGCAGCGAAATTCAAGCCTGAATTGAAACTCTTATCGTTTCTTTTTACGATTTTGATTGGCAACAAATTCTTCGACTCTGATGCAGCAGAATTTGTCGTTTGCACATTAGCTTTGGCTCGGAAATATGGCAAAATAAGTTTGCTCAATATTTTTGAATAAAGGACAGGTATAGTAAACAGAAATTTAAATCAATAGTTCGTTAAGAAATTAAGCCGCCATAGCCTCGCAATTCATTGAGAACAAAAGCTGTACGATTTTAGGATTATTTTTAACAGAGTTAGGTTCTAAACCCAAAGCGTCGGAAAATAATTCGACCATTTTAAGATTG
>JANLQI010000089.1:0-10867 GCA_031367705.1 Saprospiraceae bacterium
TTTTAAACCTCGCCGACGTTAGTGCTGATATTCAATTATTTAAGCAATAACAGAAGTGTTAATATCTAATGAATATCGCTTAAAAAATGTATTAAACAAAAAAGCACCTAACCAACCTATGCCACTGCCTAAAAGACCGCCACAAATCACATCAAGTGGATAATGCACACCGACATAAACTTGCCCAAAAGAGATACTCGATGCCCAAAACAATAACGACCATTTCAACCAACGCCTTTTGTCCACAAAAGTTAAAATGATGAAAACAGCTGCCGCAAAATGGTTGGTTGCATGTGAAGACGTAAAACTATAACCACTGCCACAAGGAACAAGCAATTTGACGTGTAATTTTACATTTGCATCATTACAAGGTCGCTCTCTTTTGATGGTATTTTTTATCAAACGACTGCTCGTTGTGTCAGCTAATCCAACAGTCAAAGCAAGGGCTAAAAGGTAAATAGAAGCCTTTTTGCCAAAATTGTAGAACAAAAAACTGATGAAAAAGATGTAGAGTGGAATCCAAAAATACATGCTTCTCCAATAAGGCATGACTTTATTCAGTGCGCCAAAATGGAGGTAATGGTTGATAAAAAAGAAAAGTTCTTGGTCAAGCTGTATCATTGGTTAATGATGAATTATGAATGATAAATGATGAATATTTAAGACATTGATTTGTAAGGACTTATCATTAAGAACTAATAATTCATCGTTCATCATTTATCATTCATCATTACAACAGTGTTGTCTTATTGTTGTTTTTCAGCCCAAAGATATATAAGTTTCTCATTTCCAAGCATCAGTTCGAGACAAGCGGATGCACCAATGCCAATAATTCCTTTTCGTCCATGCCTTTATTGTAAAATAAAAGGATTTCTTCCGCTTTATTTGCCATCAAAACAACAGGCATAGTTGTTATACCAACCATATCTTTTCTAATTTTTTTAGAAAAAAAGGAGACATCTGCTTTTTCAAGAATCAAAGTTTCCTCTGTTAACTGATTTTCACGGATAAATAAATTAACATCTTCTACTTTTTCATATCCTGGCATATTGACGTAAACAATTTTTAGTTTTGTGGTGTCAAATTTTGTTGTTAAGGTATTTAATGCCTTGACAGTAGCAACACTTGCATCATTTTTCAGATTCCAGAAACAATAAACATACAATTTTGAAGATGCTGCGTTAATTTGTTCCGCAAGGGCATCAATCTCAATAGGTTTCACCGTTTTACCATTTGCATTGGCTAACAGCACACGGTCTGAATCCGTCAATGCTTGGGTTTCAAACTTTGTGGTGTCAAATGGACTGGCTATATGATTTTTCGATGCGCTGCTATTACCATCACATGAATTGGTCAAAAATAATATTGTTAAAACAACGAAAGGAACTAAGTTTCTGATTTTCATTACATTATGAATTTTATAAAAAATATCTTTCAAAATAAACAATCTCTTTCCTACCGTTTGATAGGACTGTGGTTAGGGCTTTTTTTGCTGCTTATTCGCTTCATTACACCCCCTCAGTACATTGAGGCATTTTACAGCCGTTTTGTATTTCAAGGCATTAGAACGCTGTTTGACTACTCTTTGGCATTCTTACCTATGCCTTTGTTGCTTATTTTTTACGGCATTATGGTCTATTTTGTTGTCAAAATGCTTGTTTTCCTTTTTTCAAAAAAGAGACCGTTGCGGCAGCGTTTTACTGAGGGGGGGCTAAAAACGGTGAATTTCTTAGGGTTTATGCTCTTTGGCTTTTTACTACTTTGGGGCTTCAATTACGCACGACCTTCTTTTGCACAACAAATTGGTATGACGATTAAAAAATTAGATACAACAGCTTTGCGCCAAGAGCTTTTTATTTCTGCACAAGAAACCATCACGGCACGCGATACTTTGTTGAAACAATTGCTTTCACAAAATCCAAACACAAATGATACAAGTACAACCTTTTCGATTCAAACCGATTTTGAACCTAAAATACGTCAAGATGTCTCTCAATTGCTTCAAAAATACCATTTTCCAGCGGGTGGCAATCTGCGTGGGCGACAAATAAAGCCCGATGGTTTGCTTTTTCGATTCAGCATTGCGGGTATTTATATGCCTTATATCGGCGAATCTTCTATTGACAATGCTTTGTATCCCTTGGAAAAACCGTTTTCGATGGCGCATGAATTGGCTCATGGCTATGGTTGGACGGAGGAAGCGACCGCCAATTTTGTGGCGTATTTGTCGTGCATTCAGTCCGATGATTTGCTCACGCGTTACTCTGGTTATTTGAGTTATTATCGTTATGTCGCTTCAAATTTCAAACGTCAATTTCCAGAAGAGTATAAAGGTTTTAGAGAAAAACTGCCCATTGGCTTCAAAAATGACCTCACAGCCATCAATAACCGCATCAATCAATATCCCGATTGGTTCGATACGTCTGGTATCAATGATGTTTTTCTCAAAAGTCAGGGTGTTACTGAGGGGGTGGGTAGTTATTCACGGATGGTGGTTTTGGTTTATTCTTGGCGGTGATTTGGAAACCTTTCTACAGAAAAAGAACAAATTAAGCAACTGCGGTGGCGGCTGTTTGTTTGAAACTTCAATAAAACAGATACTTTTGCAAAAAATAAAACAATGATGAGCAACTTACAAATCCATTTTTCACAAATTCAGTTGGACACATAATTTGCTCATTTTTTCAAAAACAAAAAGTGATGAAGAAAAGGTCTTTTATTTCAATTTGGTTATCAAAGAAAGGTTGGATAAACGGACTTTGGAAAGACATTTAGACAGTGCTTATTTTGAACGTACGATGCTTGCCAATCAAAAACTCTCACCACTGGTGAGAGTTTTACCACAAGATGTAACTAATGTATTTAAAGACACTTACATATTCGAATTTGTCAATCTGCCACAACCGTTTAGCGAAAAAACTTTGAAAAAAGCCTTAATTCAACAGCTCAAAAAATTCATTTTAGAATTGGGCAACGACTTTGTGTTCATGGGCGAAGAGTATCGTTTACAAGTCGGCACTAAGGATTTTTATGTGGATTTGCTGTTTTATCACCGAGAACTTTGTTGCCTTGTGCCATTTGAGTTAAAAATTGAAGAATTTAAACCTGAATTTATCGGCAAACTTAATTTTTATCTTGAAGCCCTTGACCGTGACGTACGCAAACCACATGAAAATCCGTCTATTGGTGTCTTATTGTGTAAATCAAAAAACGATGAAATTGTGGAGTATGCTATGAGTCGCAATATCTCTCCTACGCTTGTTGCGGATTATGAAACAAAGTTTATTAATAAAAAATTATTGCAAGAGAAATTACATGATTTATTTGATTCGGCTTCTATGGATAGTGAATTAGAAGATAATTGAGGTTGAATTGTCCCCTCTCAGTAATTTTGTAAGATTTGTGAGGAGGCTACTCACAAATTACGTTTTAGCCCTTGTGTCATTGACAAGGTAGAATGTCTTTTTAAGCAAACTCAAAAGGATTATAAACCTATTTTCAATAACCTCGAATCTGCCGAAGGCTATCTCACCGATACCAATATCAAAGAAAAAGAACAAATTAAGCAACTGCTTTTTCTGTTTTTCTGTTATCTTTAATTATCGAAAGCCCCCTCAGTAAAAGAGCTTTGGTATTAGAATGTATTGTATGCGACCTCCTAACAAATTAATAATCAGATTTTTACAAGAATGTTTTTTTATTTATTTGAAAAATGTATTTTTGTGGATAGATTGGATATGTACGCAACTCGTTACTTGAATACGCGAACATGCGCAAGTTCTCAGAAATTATATCACATCAAAATAAATAAAAATAATGAATATAGAAACGCTTGAGGATTTTTATGTAGAACTCGAAAAAATAGATTGGGTTAGTCTAAAAGACTATGACAATCCAGTTAGAGAAATTTGTAAAAAATTTGGAGAATATTGTAATGAAAATGGGAAAGTTGAATTATTACCTGTAATTCAATTAGAGTTAGATTTGACTAATTTCGTTCTAATTAAAAATGAGATAAAACCTATGATGACGGGTACTGATAAAGATGGAAATTATACAGAGTATCCCTCAGTCTCTATCATCACAGAAGATCAAATAGATTATATTAAAAAAAGGGCTGATTCTGTACTCAATGATTTTTTAAAGGTGCGTTATGCTCATATTAGTTGGCTTTTACCTAATAGGCACTCCAAATTTGCACAAATGGCTTTAGGCTCTTACATACAGTTATTAAAAATCAATTTTGAGAAATTAGATGAAGAAGATAATAAAGGTATTGGAGGTAAAATTCATGCTCAACTCCTTAATATGGTTTTTCTCGCTCAGAGCTTCAAAACAGAAAGAAAAGAGGAAATTAAACAATTAATAATTGAATTTGCAAGTAAAATAAAACCAGAAAGTAAAAATAAATATCTTTTTATTTGGATTATAAGACTGATGATAGAGACACCGAAATTGTTTAAAGCAGATGATTTAGTACCATTTACAAACAAAATCTGGGATATTTTAAACCAACATTCAAGCCAACATTCAAAAATAGATGTTGCAAAAGTGGGTATTGATTTTTCAAATAAAACTAATCAAGATAAAAAAAATTGGTATCGAAAAATAGCTGAATGTTATGAACAATTAAGTTACGAAAGAGAAGATGGAGCTAATTTAGTTGCAGTAAGTTTTGCGAGTCATGCAGTTGATTATTACAAGAAAATAAAAGATAAAGTAAAAGTTGAAGAACTAACAAAGCGATATAAGTATCTAAAAGAAAATATGAATTTAGATGAGTTTCATCATAAAGTTGATGTGACCGAAATTTATAATGAGTGCAGAAAAATTGCAGATAAAGTATTGGAAAAAACACCTTTTGAGATTTACATTTACTTAATGTATAGTAACGATATTTTACCAACATTCGATGAATTAAATGAAAAAGCAATAAATAAGAAAATAAGTAACCCACTTGAGTTTCATGTTCTGAAAAGTATAATTGACCATTCTGGACATGCTGCTGAATACTTTAGTGATGAAGATGAAATTATACGCTCAATTATATTAGAAGAAATGAACTGGTCAATACAATTCAGTAGAAGAATTTTAATTCAAGAAATATTTTTCAGAGGAATAGATTCTAACAAATTGAATACAGAGACGTTTATCAGTTTCCTACGTAATTATTCTTGGTTAGGTCAAAATATTAAAAGAACATACAAACAAGGCAAAACAGAGGAATATTCTTGGTTAACTTTGATAGCACCAGCAATTAATGACTATTTCAGCCAAATCTATTTCTATTTTATGAATAACAATAATATTCCTAATTTTGTTTTATGTATAGATAGTTTAGCCATTAAGATTGAAGGAATACTGAGGGATATATGTGAGATAACAGATGGAACAACTTTTTTCTTTACAAAAGATAAGAAGAATAGAGATATTGTTAGGGAAAAAGATATTAATGCTCTGCTACATGATGAAGCAATAGTTCAACATTTTTCAAAAGATGACCTTCTTTTTCTTAAATTTTTATTAGTAGAAAAAGCTGGTTTAAATCTTAGAAACAATGTTGCTCATTCGCTATTTTTATACATAAATAATTATAGTATTGACTTTATACATTTGTTAATAATTGCAATTTTAAAAATTGCAAAAGATGAAAATTCACCATTAAAAAATAAAAAATAAACTTCTGAGAACAACGTGTTGCTGCCATAGCAGCCCAAAACCTAAACACAACGCTCGACAGGCTGCTACGTCAGCAACACAAACGTTCGGTGCAAGCAAAAAAAGCATCCGTTCTTCGATTAAACGAAAGGAAGTAAATAAAAAAAATAAAATTACATATACAAGTAATACAATTACAACTTTGTATATTTGATGCTTAATAAAATTTTAAAAAAATAAAGTAAAAAACATGAAAAATACTATCTTTTCCCTATCGTTTTCGCTCTTTCTTATAAGTTGCGGGTCAGATACAACTACTTCTAAAAGTAGCCCAAAAGATATTAGTACATCAGCAAAAACAGAAAAGATAGAGGTACAAAATAATAAATTACCCAAATTTAAGACCGTAAGAGAAATGCTTAAAGACGCAAGTGATTTTGATGAAGATAATAATACTTTGAAATTCATTTCCGAAAATGAAAGCAATTTGCACGTACAAATATCGAAGCCGATATTTGAAAACGACTTAGAACAAGTCAAAATGGATATTGTAAAACGAGATATTATTTATGTAGCATTTCAAGCTTTTGCTCGAACAGATGTAAATCAAATTACTGTCACAGGAATTCCTGTAATGCAAGACAATTACAAAAAATATGTTAGTAAATACAAAAGGACTGTAAAGTTGGAACGTGAAAAGGCGAAAAAAGTAATGATGAAGTATTTGTCAAGTGAAGATTTTAGTATTCTTTATGAATTAGACAAAGGGCTTTGGCTACCAAGTAAAAAATTCAGTGTATTGAAATTTGAGAAGCTAAATGAAGTTTTTAGCAGTATTTCAACAAAATAAAAAAAATATAACAAGAGATAATCGAAATTGGCAAAATACTGAGGGGGGGGTAAAAATAAATTAATCAAAAATAAATCAATTATAGAGATGAATAATAGTAAGTACGTTATCAAAGTGTGTTACCCGCTGGCGAACGGTCTTCCTCAAAACACCCCACAAACCAACAACAACGAACAGCGGCGCTGGCTTCGGTTTCCAAACCGAAGCCAACTATAAACGGGGTCTCCCGACCCCGAAATAAAACCAAAGCCCCCCTCAGTATTTTCTCTTTAAAAGTCCAATTTTGATAAAAATTTATCTTTTATCAACTAAAACCCTATTTTTGTACAGGGTTTTCAAAATGAATTAAAATATCGAGATATGAAAAAAATATCACAATCTAATATAGAAGAAGCCGTAAAACGATTGGCAGAGACGTATCAACCGTTGACGATTTATCTTTTTGGTTCTTATGCGTGGGGTGTGCCACATGCAGAAAGTGATTTAGATTTTATGCTCGTTGTGCCTGAAAATGTAGAGCCAACTTTTGAATTAAGGAAGCAAGGCAACCGTGCATTGGCAGGTATTGGTTTTTCAGTTGATTTTTTATTCAATTCTCCAACAAGTTTTAATTACAGGGCGGAACATCCGTCCAGTTTAGAGTATAAAATTAAAAAAGAAGGTAAAATAGTCTATGACGCTACTCGAACAATGGCTCTACAAAGCTGATGAAGATTTAGGTTCAGCAAAATATCTGTTGACAGGTAATTTCTACGGCACAGCCATTTACCACACTCAGCAAGCCGCAGAAAAAGCCTTTAAAGCTTACTGCGTTTACATCAGCATAGCTATACCTCGCACCCATAATTTAGATACTTTATGCCAATTATGCCAAGATTCAGATGCGGATTTCAGCAATATCTACTTGTATGCCATTGATTTGAATGGTTTAGATGTTGCTTTTCGTTACCCCAATGTACAATTTGAACCCACAGAAACGGATGTACAAAATGCCATTCAATTAGCCTCTGATATACTTGATTTTGTAAAAACGAAATGCGTTTAGTTTCCACGTTGGCTTCGGATTCTTTACCTGAAGCCAAATTTCATAGTCAAAACAAGATTTATACGCCTAAAAAATATGTTTTTCCATTTTTAAAATTCAAAAAGTCAGGAGTACATTTGCAGTGACTTGATAGGACTATCCAATAGTGAATTTAAAAATAAAATCAATGGACACCGATATTTTAGGGCATTTTCAACAGATTGAAAAACTCATACAGCAAGGGAAAACGAGGGCATTGCAATCAGCAACCGCTTATTCTATGCTCACTTATTGGCAAGTTGGGGCATATTTGAGTAGCCGTTTGACAGAAAATTCTTATGGTAAAAAAATTGTCGTTCAATTGGCAGAATGGTTGAACAAAAATCAACCGACTTTGAAGGGGTTTGACCGCCGCAGCCTTTATCGTATGCGTCAATTTTTTGAATCATGGCAAGCCGTAGATTGGTCACTCATCCCTATGTCCTCTTCGGAAATCCAGTTTTTTATTAGCGAATCCTTTGAAATTGCCGAACAAAAGATTGTGGGGTCAGTGACCCCACAATTACCAGCCATACCAAACGCCCTAACACGAATAACTTGGAGTCATCACGAGGAAATATTGCGTGGCTCAACAACCCCAGAAGAAATGCTGTTTTATTTGGTCTTGGCTGTTAAGGAGAGATACACTGTCCGCGAACTTAGACGGCAAATCAAGTCTGCTTTATTCGAGCGACAAATGCTCACTAAAAATACTTTGCTCGTGCCAGAACATCCTAAAAAAGAGTGGTTGGCAGACATATTCCGAGAACGTTATATGTTTGAGTTTTTGGAGTTGAAAGACCCTCATTCTGAGTTTGAATTAAAAAAAGCCCTTATTTTAAAAATGAAACAGTTTCTTTTGGAATTAGGGCGAGATTTTATGTTTCTTGATGAAGAACTACACTTAAAAGTGGGCATGAATGATTTTTTCGTTGACCTTGTTTTTTTTCACCGCGAATTACAATGTCTTGTCGCTTTTGACTTAAAAATAGATGAATTTAAGCCTGAATACATGGGAAAAATGAACTTTTACCTTGAATTATTGGATAGAGATGTGCGTAAACCACATGAAAACCCGTCAATTGGCGTAGTGCTTTGTAAATCTAAAAACGATGAGATTGTAGAAATAACAATGAGCCGTCAATTGACACCTGCCTTAGTCGCCGTGTATGAAACTAAATTTATTGACAAGGAATTGCTGCGGCGTTTAATGCATAAATGGGCTGAAGATTGGCAAGAAGGACAAGAGGATTCAGAATGACAATTCATACAAAGCCCTCCCTCAGTATTTTAAAGTAAAAACAAGATTTATACGCCTAAAAAATTCATAACTCACTTATGTATGAATTATGTAACTATTCCCCAAAATTGTATAACACTTAATGATTTAGAGTTGTGTACCTTTACAGAATGTCGTTACAGACTCGTAACACAATTCGAAAAAATCATTCAATCACAGCTAAATCAAATTATTATGTTTAGAAATACTTTTTTGCCAAGTGCACCCAACAAAACACTTTGGTTTTTAGCCCTTCTCATTGGCGGCTTAGGTATTTTGGCAAATTACACGCACATTGAACAATTATCGAAATATAACTATCAGATGTTGTTGATTGGTTTTCTTTTACTGGTCGTAGGTACGACTTATCGAAAGATATAGATTTGCTTCCCCCCTCAGTATAAACCTTCAAAAAGCCTTGAAAACGTTGGATTTTCAAGGCTTTTGGCATTATTTGAGTTACTCAGGAAATGATGAATTATAAATGATGAATGATGAATTTTTAGGCATTGTAAATGAATACTTAAAAATTCATCTTTTCTCATTCATCTTTTACAATGGGTTAGATAAAAAGGTGAAGCGTTTCAAAACGTACTTACACCCAAATACCGAATAAGTATTATTAACTTTGCGGCAAAAATAGGAATACAACAACTCATCAAATTTTATATTATTATATGCCTACTATTCAAGTATCAAGCGAAATTGGTAAACTAAAACGCGTTATTACACACCGTCCAGATGAAGGGATTAGCCGCATTTCGCCGCGGCGTGCGGAAGAATTATTGTTTGACGATATTGTACATCTGCCTCAAATGCAGTTGGAACACGATATTTTTACCGATGTACTGAGGGGGTTCCTCGGAAATGAAAATGTACTCGAAACACGTCAATTACTCATTGAAGCTTTGAAAACAGATGTGAATACCAAGCAGGATATGCTCGAACGCATCATTGATTATGAGGAACAACCCACGGATTATGTCAAAATGTTGTCAGATTTAAGTCCCGAAGAATTGACAGATATACTCATCACAGGCAATTTTGAACGGAAGAATCATTTGATGTTTGACCCCATACCAAATTTTATTTTTACACGTGATATTGCCGTGACGGTCAACGAACATATTTTGATACTCAAAGCGGCAAAAGAAGCCCGTTTTAGAGAAAATCTATTGGCTCGATTCATTTTTTGGTCGCACCCCATTTTTCAAAAATGTCGTGAAGAAGGTAAAATCATCAATTTGAACCGTGTGGATATGTTTCCGCCTTCCAAAAAAGGCGAATACATCAGTGTTGAAGGCGGCGACTGCATGGTTTTGAATAAAGATTATTTGTTGATTGGATGCTCTGAAAGGACTAATGCATATACAATTCGCAAACTTTCTGAGTTGTTGTTTGACAAAGGCATTGTTAAAAATGTCGTGCAAGTCAATATTCCACAAGACCGTGCTTTTATGCACATTGATACGGTTTTTACACAAATCAATCACAACCATATTACGGCGTTTAAACCCATTGTTGTTGAAGGTTTTGCATCTAATGTTGAGGTGCATCGCTCAAACGGCACTTCTACTTTCTACCCCTCAGTAAAAGACTTTATTCGCTCAGAAATCAACCCTAAAATGAAATTTATATTGGCGGGTGATGGTGAATCGCCTTATCAAGAGAGGGAACAATGGACGGATGGCTGTAATTTAGTGGCGTTAAAACCGGGTGTGGCGTTGACGTATGATAGGAATCCGAAAACGGAAAATGCGTTCAAGGATTATGGTTACAATATCGTTCCAGCCCGTCAGATTTTAGAAGATTTAAAGAATGGTTTGAATCCTGATGATGTTGAAAATACGATTATTACATTGCCTTCCAACGAGTTATCTCGTGCGCGTGGCGGTTCGCATTGTATGACTTGTCCGATTGAAAGGGAGTGATTTTTTTTTGAACGCTGATTTTACTGATTACACTGATTTGCGCTGATTTTTTTTAGTTCCTTACAGGATGACAAAGAAAAAATCAG
>JANLQI010000152.1:0-37107 GCA_031367705.1 Saprospiraceae bacterium
GGAGTAAGCCTATCCTCCAATTATGCGTAGGCAATTTAAAACATTTTATTATGGGATTCTGGTCAAAATTCAAAAAACGCTTGAAACAGGCTTGGCGGTTGGTCAAGGCTGCTGTCCGTGCTGTCGTTAAGGTCGTTGTCGAAATTGTATATCGCGTTGTCAATGCGCTGCTCTTCTGGTTGCCGATAAAGAAGAAGATGCGTATTCAAATTCTGATTCTCGAAGATGAAAATGGGCGAGCCGTCGTCAAGGATACGGACTTGACGACGGCTGTTGACTTTTTGAGAAAGACGCTGAATGACAAATTTGATGTCAAACTGAAATTTTATGGCGAACCGGGTATTCAAACCCTGTCTTCTCCTGCACCTAAAGCGGCTTTGGATGTGGAGTGCGGTGGCGGCGCATTTTCAAATGAATTTGGGGAGGCGGGTGAGTATTTCGCCAATAATTTGGCCGCTTGGAATGTGATTCCGCTGCATTTGGGTTTTCCGATTACGGCGTTTATAGTGCGTGACATTTCAGGTAAAATTGGTTGTTCGTTGGGACCATTGACCGATTACGTAACGGTGTCCACCAAAGGCGCATTCAGCGACAGCACTTTGTCACATGAAGTAGGTCACTGCTGCGGGTTGTTGCATCGAGACAATAAAAACAACTTGATGTTTCCCAACGACGGCAGAGGAAATAGTGTCACGGGCTGGCAAAAGTTTGTGGTGCGCAACAGTCGGCATTGCACGTTTTGGTGAGTTAATATACTGAGGGGGCAAACGACTAACCTTAGAGGTCTTAAAATTTTGATAAAATGGTGTCTAAAATAACCGCTGTTGTCAAAAAATTAGGCGCAGGGGGTTAATGATTAACCGCTTAGGGGTTAATCATTAGCCTTTGAGGGTTGTCAATTAGGCTTTGAGGGTTAATCAACAATCATTGGGGGTTAAAAAATAGGGAAGAGGGGTTAATGAATAACCCCTCATGGGTTAAAAATTAGGGTTTGTCGGTTAGTAAAGAAGACAGTAAAGGCTAAAAAATAGTCAAACAAGCCTAAAAAACAACCCCCTCAGTCATTTCGTGATGACTGAGGGGGTTATGCGCAAGAAGAAAAGTATCAAAAGAGATACTTTGTAAGAAATAACTGAATGGCTTAGGAAGCTAAGGCTGCTTTTTCAGCAGTTCGAACATCTTCGGCAGCCAATTTTTCAGCTTCTTTTTTCCGTTTATTGGCTTTAGCCGTTTCTGCACGTTTCATGTAGTAACCTTGCAAACGCTTAAACATGGCGACCGCTTCAGCTATTTTGTTTTTAGCCGTTGCTGCAATTTTGACAAGCGCATAAAAGGTAGAAACACCGCTTGAGGCTTCAGAACCCGCTAACATACGGTTGCGTCTCGTGTGTTGATACAAGTCGAACAAAGCGTCTTCAAGTTCATACAGTTGGTCATGAAGTGTGTCACTTGTCTGAATGTCTGCCATTTTGAAATAGGGCGGCAAAAAACCTTCTGCTTCTTTGCCTTCGCTTAAGCAGTCGGCAGTCAGTACTTTGTCACCATCACCAACTTTGAGTAGGCTGAGGACTTCTTTGTCGTCAACATTGACTGTAAAAGAAGACAATTTGGTGCTTACGGATTTGATTGTTGATTTAACGTCTGATAGTTCATCTTCCGTAAAGATGCGCGTGAGACGATTTCCTTCTTGGCTCATTTTGTTATTAGTTTTAAGAACCGTGAAAAAAAGTGTTTTCATTGATACAACAGATTGTGCACCTGTGTATAATACTTTTTACTAACACTTTATGATTTAGTTTCAAAAGTTTTTATTTTATTTTCACTCAAAAAGCTGTAATATTGAACTTTAACTAAAAATCAATAACAGAATGCAAACAATCGCCATCGCCATACAAAAAGGCGGGTCGGGAAAGACGACAACAACCATTAATCTTGCAGCCGCTTTTCAGCGTTTCGGCAAACGGGTTTTGGTGATAGATGCCGACCCGCAAGCCAATCTGACGAATGCTTTGGGTGTGTTGCATGAACCTGAACCGAATATTTATCATTTACTGAGGGGGGCGGGCAATGGCTCGGAGGTGGATGTGCAGAAAGCGATTATTTCCACGGCTTCGGGTTTGGATTTGCTGCCCGCATCTTTGGAATTGGCGGCGGCAGAAATGGAGCTCGTGAGCGTATATGGACGGGAGCATTTGATGGCGCATATTGTCGGTTTACTGAGGGGGGGGTATGATTATGTGTTGATTGATTGTCCGCCTTCGATTGGCATTTTGACGGTTAATGCTTTGGTGGCGAGTGATTGGGTGTTGATGCCGATGCAGCCCGAGTTTTTACCTATGAAAGGATTGCGCAGTTTTTTAAGGTCTATGAATGTGATAAAACAACGACTCAATCGGCGGCTCGATTTGTTGGGCATTGTTTTGAGCCGATACGATGACCGTCGGGTGATGAATCGAGAAATTCTCAAACAATTGGAAGATGAATTTGACGGTAAGATTTTCGATACTAAAATTCGTTCAAATATTGCCGTTGCGAAAGCACAGGAACGCGGCTTAGATATTTTTAGTTTTGATGAAAAAACACACGCAGCGTATGATTATTTGTCTTTGGCTAATGAGTGTGTTTTGAGGCTTGCAGATTCATAGCTTTTTTTGTACTGAATGACAAAAAGAAAAATAAAACTCACCATGAAAACATCATCACTGCGCTCACGGCGGCATCGCAACCCGCAACACAATGAGGCTGTTCAGAATGAGAAATCTGAACATGCTGCTCCTTTCTTCTCCAATGGACCGGTTCAAACTAAAAGTGAGACCGCTTTTTTTCAGCCAAAACTGACAATTGGTAAAGCCGATGACCCGTATGAACGCGAAGCCGATGCTGTTGCAGATAAAGTGGTGAGTCAAACAAGTACAGCAGCTTCTGACACGAGTCCTCGAAATGGAAATGCGGTACAAAAGCAGGAAATCAGCGCAATTCAGCGTTTGGCAACGCCTGACGAAGACAAAATGCCTGCAACCAATGATGGTCGGATGGCAGAAGATAAAAAGATTCAAGAAAAACCAATTCAACGCATGGAAAATGCGGCGATGAAAGAAGAGGAAAAGACCCCCTCAGTACAAAAAGCAGGAATGGAGGAAGAAGAACCCGTTCAAGCCAAAGCAGAGGAAGAAGAACCTGTTCAAGCTAAAGCCGAGGAAGAAGAACCTGTTCAAGCCAAAGCGGAGGAAGAAGAACCTGTTCAAGCCAAAGCCGATAGTGGGGGAGGAGTGGCTTCGCAAGCAGTAGCCTCTAAAATTGACAGTACAAAAGGACGAGGCAACTCATTGCCAACGGCAACAAAAGGCAAAATGGAGTCAGCTTTTGGGCGTGATTTCAGTGATGTGCATATTCACACAGATACGTCTTCTGTGGAACTGAATCGAGAACTGAATGCACAGGCGTTTACGCATGGCAAGGATGTTTATTTCAATTCGGGCAAGTTTAATCCTGAAAATAGGGAAGGGGAGAGGTTGTTGGCGCATGAGTTAACGCATGTGGTGCAACAGAATGAAACGATACAGAAATCATCACTTTATGGTCAAGTTCAAAGGAAAAAAGCCCCGCTTTCGGGTATGACTCCCAAACAGACAATTGATTATCGGATAGAAGAGAAAGTAGATAAAGCGATGGCAGAAAGTCCGACCATCTCGCCTTATATTATCAAAAAACTGGAAGCAGGCTTGAAGATTGAGGGTAAAGTTATTTATCACTCAAGTCAAAAAGATATGGAAGAAAGTCGAGTTGGTACGGGCAATAAAGATAAAGAAGATGAAAATGTCGGCGGCTACTTTGATAGAAAAACGGGAAAGATTCATCTGCCTCCCTCGGCGAGGTTAGAGCCACTCATTCATGAGAGCATCCATAAGTTCTCTAATAATTTTAGAGGTGCATCGAGTTTTGTCAATGAAGGCTTTACGCAATTATTCACAAATGTCATTTTATCAGAAAATGGTTTGTCTAAAGGGAGTTCATATCCCAAACAACTGAAAGTTGCAGAAGCCGTCAGTTCTAAAATCGGTCTGTCACGATTAGCTGAAATCTTTTTCTCTGGCTCAGTTAGTGATTTAGCAACTGAATTGAAGAACAAGGTGGCTAAATTTGATTGGGTCGCCTTTTTACAAATGGGTATAGATGAAAAGGTGGACGAATTGGTTAAATACTTGAAGTAATCTGCTGAAAAACCATTATAGACTTTCTAAACCACGACGATGATTCCACTTTTAACTTTTTTAAATATCAGTATTCAAACCCGACTAGCTCAATACTTCGATGTGGAAAGACAGTTTTCTGCAATTGAAGATGTACCTCTGCCTGATATATCTGAGGCGAAGGACCCCCTCGGTATATTCATCAAAACGAATGCTTTGAATCGAGATGAGTTGATTACCTTACTTGTTGCTCTTGTGCCGCATGTGCAGCCTGATTTTTTTGATACCATCATCCATACCTTTTTTAACAAACCGACGGACTTTCCACAGATTGGGGGCGTGCGTGGCAAGCAGTTTCGGGGTTTTATACCGACTGCGGAGACCGTATCGTTTATTTTGTCAGGAAATGATTTGGAGAAACGATTTCAGATACAAAAACTGTTTGAGAATGAGCACTTTTTTAGCCGCAAACAAGTACTTTGGATAGATGAACCTGTGGATGGGGAACCAACGATGAGTGGAAAATTGAAGATGTCAACAGAATATGTTGAGTTGTTTACACTGGGCAAATTGTCAAAACCGCGTTTTACGACGAGTTTTCCTGCTGAACGTCTTGAAACAAAGATGACTTGGGATGACCTTGTATTACCTTTGTCAACACACCATGAAGTTGGTGAATTATTAGTGTGGCTGCAATATGGCGATACGCTTTTGACGGATTTTGGTATGAGCCGCATCATAAAGCCAGGTTATCGCGCTTTGTTTCATGGTCCTCCAGGGACGGGCAAGACGTTGACAGCAGCACTTTTAGGTAAATTGACAGGGCGCGATGTGTTTCGGATTGATTTGTCTATGATTATTTCCAAATTCATAGGAGAGACGGAAAAGAATTTGGCGCATCTGTTCGACCGTGCAGAAAATAAGGATTGGATACTCTTTTTTGACGAAGCCGATGCCTTGTTTGGCAAGCGTACAGGTGTTCGGGATGCACATGACCGATATGCGAATCAAGAGGTATCGTACCTATTACAACGCGTAGAGACTTTTGGTGGTTTAGTCATTTTAGCGTCTAATTTTAAGGCGAATATTGATGAGGCATTTATAAGGCGCTTTCAATCCATTATACATTTTCCGATGCCGCGTGCTTCTGAACGGTTGCGTTTGTGGCAGCAGAGCTTTCCGTCGGATATAAAGCTGGCGGAAGATGTAAACCTAAAATTATTCTCAGAGCGTTATGAACTATCGGGTGCTTCTATTGTTAATATCGTTCAGTTTTGTTGCTTAAGTGCATTGTCCCGCAATGATTTGACATTGACAACCAATGATTTAAGAGGAGGAATCGAGCGAGAGTTTGGCAAAGAAGGTAAAATTTTTTCATAAACAATTGTGGTCATGTTTATCGTTCAGATAGAGATTTTTTTGATTTGCTCTTCTTGATTCAATTTAAAGATTTAGTGAAAATTCGCTAAAAATTATGTGAAGCTACTTTTTTCCTTTAAATTTGCACCATCAAATATTTAATCAAATATATCATATAAATAAAAAACTCAAGCAGCATTATGCAATCAAATAACGTTTCCTTGTAGTTCCAGAATTATACAAACCGTTTTCGGTTGTTTAAATTTGACCTAAGCCATAATTATAAATTTTTTTTTCCTGCCATTACAAAATGCCTTGCCGTTGTCCAAATTATCGGACAATGTTTATTAACAAATTTACAAGAACTAAGACTCCTTTTATGTAGTCATTAGTCGGTTTCTAATTTCCATCGGCTCTACTTTTTAAGTGTTTTTAAAACACGGTTTCTCAAGTTGCCCTAAATTACTGAGGGGTATTCATTTGGGATATTCTTGTGTTTTTTCAAATTCACCTCTATTAGTCAATGCCTCCTACTATTGGGGCGTTAAATTCTCATAGCTGATTAAAATTATTAGAAAAAAGGCTCTGATGCACGTGCATACAGGCTATAAGATATTGGTTTTAACCAATTTTTTTTTTATTTCTTCATCTTAAAATCAAAATTTAGTATGAAAAAAGTTCTTTTTACCCTAATTGCGCTTATTTGCTTTGTCGGTTTTGCGGCAGCACAAAGAACAATCACTGGGAAGGTTACGTCTAAAAGTGGTGAACCTCTCGTTGGTGTTAGTGTTGTTATAAAAGGCACGACAAATGGTGCTATCACTGATTTGGACGGTAATTATACCCTCCAAGCGCCGAAAAATGCGGCAACATTAGTTTACAGCTATGTCGGATCTTTATCGAAAGAAATTCCAATCGGTTCTTCTGATGCAATTAATGCCATTCTTTTAGAAGACGCTTCCGTTTTAAGTGAAGTAGTTGTTACAGCGTTAAATATTTCGCGCTCAAAAAAATCGTTGGGTTACTCAGTCCAAGATGTCAAAGGAGAAAATTTGACATTAGCACGTGATGCCAACGTTGCGAATGCCCTTGCTGGTAAAGTGGCGGGTGTTCAAGTATTGGGTCAATCGGGTGCTAAATTCGGTACACCTAATATTCGTATTCGTGGTGTAAACTCATTAACTGGTGGTGACCCACTTTACGTTGTTGATGGTACACCAACAGACATCAGCCAAGTCAACATGGATGATGTTGAAAACTTGTCTGTTTTGAAAGGACCTGCTGCGACAGCCTTATATGGTAATCGTGCAGCATCGGGTGTTGTCATTATTACGACCAAAAGAGCCAAAGTAGGTTCAGGTGGTTTTGAAATCAATCACAGTTCAACTTATGATGTCGTAGGTGCATTGCCCGACTATCAAAATGAATACGGTGGTGGTTATTCACAAGACTGGGAGACCTTTTCTTACAATCCAGCTGTTCACCCTGCTGCGTGGAGTTCTTACAATGGTCAAAAGATTTTAGATTACTCGGCTGACGAAAGCTGGGGACCTAAAATTGATAATTCACCACACCGTTCTGCAGCCTCTTGGCAGCAAGGCCCTGGGTTTGGTCAATTGACACCCTTTTCGGCAAATCCAAACAATGTTCGCGACTTTTTTGAAAAGCCTTTGAGTCACAATACAAATATTGCCTTTTCAAGAGCGACTGAACTGTTCTCTACACGTATATCTTATACGCACATCAATACAAACGGTATCATGCCGAACAGTAATCAGAAAAAAGATTTTATCAGTGCCAAAAACTCTGTTAATGTCACAAAAAACTTTTCTGTTAACTTAAATATCAATTATACAAACACCAATACCTTGAATCGTCCTGCTGACCAATATGGTTCTTCTGGTGGGGTACTGGATGGTTTTAATCAAACAATTGGCTCTTTCAATCAATGGTTTCAACGTCAATTGAGTATTGATGATTTGAAAAACTATAAAAATGCCGATGGTACTTTCAGAAGTTGGAATATCGGTGGTCCAACTGACCCAAAACCAAAATATTGGGACAGCCCTTATACGCAAATGTATGAAAGCACGAATAAGCAAAAACAAGAGCGTTTGTTCGGTGATTTTGGTTTGACGTATAAGTTTACTGATTTCTTGAAAGCTTCAGTAACAGCACGTCGTGACTTAGATACTTACAATGGAGAAGGTCGTATCGCTTATGGTACACTCAATGAAGGCGGTAAAGGTGGTATGTCCACTTATACGACAACTTCAAAGGAAGATAACTACGAAGGGATATTGAGCTATAATCAAAACTTTGCGGGAGATAAAATTTCTGTTTCGGCAACTGCGGGTGGTAATATGCGTAATAACGAGGTTAGAACATATTTCCAGCAAACAGTTGGTGGTTTGACAACGCCTGGTTTTTACAATATTGCAGCTTCTAAAGATAGACCAAACATCAGCAATCGTTTGTTCAACAGAAAAGTGAACAGCGTTTTTGCCAATGCCAGCTTTGGATATGGCAACTTTGCTTATATTGATGTGTCTGCTCGTAATGACTGGTCTTCAACTTTACCAGTAGCGAATAATTCCTATTTCTATCCTTCTATTTCAGGTAGTTTTGTATTCACTGAGCTTTTGCCACAAAATGATATCTTGTCATTTGGTAAAATCAGAGCTGGTTTTGCAAAAGTAGGTACTGACGTAGGACCATACAATATCAATCCTATTTTCGGTACAGGCAACCCTTATGGTTCAAACGCAATTCAAACGATACCAAGCACTTTGTTGAATCAAGACTTGAAACCAGGTCTTTCTTCTTCGTATGAAGGTGGTGTTGATTTGAAATTCTTTAGAAATAAATTGGGAATCGAATTTACTGCTTACCAAAATGATAATAAGAACCAAATTATTCCTTTGGCAGTATCGCCAACAAGTGGATTCAGCAACGCCATTATCAATGCGGGTAATATTCAAACCAAAGGTCTTGAATTACATATTTTCGTCAATCCAATTCAAACTAATGACTTTGATTGGAATTTTGATATTAACTTAGATAGAAGCCGTTCAAAGGTTGTAGAGTTAGCACCGGGTTTGACAAACTACCAATTGGGTAGTACATGGCGTGGTTTGACTATCAATGCACGGGAAGGTGAAGAGTGGGGCTTATTCAATGGTCGTAAGATTCAAGTTGATGCTGCTTCTGGCAAACGTATCGTTGGTGCTGACGGTCAATATGTTTTTGATTTGAACAAGAACCTCGGTTCTGTTTTACCAGAATTTAAAGGTGGTATGGTCAACACATTGAAGTATAAAGATTTTGTGCTTCGTTTCAATATTGACTTTATTGTGGGCGGTAAATTCTTCTCCGTAACACGGATGTTCAACGCTTATTCAGGTTTGGCTGCTGAAACAGCAGGTTTGAATGAGTTAGGTAAACCAAAACGTGACCCAGTTGCGAGTGGTGGCGGTATTATTCTTGATGGTGTTACAGCAGACGGTAAGACAAATACAACACGTGTTGAAACGCAATCGTTCTATGAAGATGCCTCATTTGCATTACATGATTACTGGATGTTTGACCAAACTTTCGTTAAGTTAAGAGAGGTGGCTTTAGGCTATACTGTTCCTAAGAAATCGCTTGGCAATATGCCCGTGAAATCTGTTTATGTCGGTTTATTGATTCGTAATCCATTGATGATTTATAGCGCTGTGGGTAAAGGTATTGATATTTCAGAAGCTGAATCATATTGGACAGAAGGTGGTCAGTTACCATCTGTTCGTTCATTTGGTTTGAATGTTAAATTCGGTTTCTAATAATCCGTTTTATCAATAATAAGTCAAAAAATATATGAAAATACGACCCCTCAGTATTTTCATCATTCTTAAACTAAATAATAACTATTAAAATGAAGATAGTTTCTAAAATAATAAAATCAAGCCTTATTGTCGCTTTATTGGCGACAGGTGCTTGTAAAGATTTCACAGAGTTTGGGGACATCAACCTTAGCCCAAACAACCCATCGGTAGCCAGTACAGCGAGTTTGTTGACTGGTGCTATGACAAGTGTGGGTGGTGTTGCAACGAGCCAAGTGCCTTGCTTATATACACAACAATTGGGTGATGTCACGTATATCGAGGAATCGCGCTACAAAACAGTGAATTTCTCCTATGGCGGTTTTTATACATCGCCCCTCAATTCGTTGCAATATATCATCAAGTTGAATACAGATGAAGCGACTAAAAATGCAGCAGCAGCCAATGGTTCAAATGCGAATCAGATTGCTCTTGCTCGTATCTTGAAAGCCTATTTCTTTTTGAATATTACTGACCGTTGGGGCGACGCACCTTATTCACAAGCATTGAAAGGTAAAGAGAATTTCTCTCCTTCTTTTGATACACAACAAGCTATTTATACCGACCTTTTCAAGGAATTGAAAGAAGCGCAAGCTCAATTCGATGGCGGCAAGACAGTTGTAGGTGATATCATGTTGTCAGGTAATACGGCTCGTTGGAAGAAATTTGCGAATACACTCCGTGCTGTCATGGCATTGCGTTTGTCAAAAATTGACCCAGCTAAAGGTAAAGCAGAATTTGTCGCAGCACTTGCAGACGGTGCATTCACATCTAATGCAGATAATGTTTCTTACAAATATTTGAAAGATGCGAACTACGAAAGCCCGCTTTACAATAACTACGTGACGGGCAATCGTAAAGACTTTGCCGTTAGTGATGTGATGGTCAATTATTTGGTCAAAACAAATGACCCTCGTATTGCGGCTTTCGCGGACAAAGCAACTGCCACACAGACATACAAAGGTGTACCTTACGGTGTTTTTCCTGCTGCTTCAAAATCTCAAGATGTTTCATTGGTCGCAGCAGCTAAATTAGCGGCTCAAGATGCAGCTGTACCTGTTGCAACTTATGCTCAATTGCTTTTCTCACAAGCAGAAGCAGCTAAATTGGGTTGGATTACAGGCAGTGCTCAGCTTCTATATCAAGATGCTATCAAGGCTTCTATGCAACAATGGGGTGTTTACACAACTGATGCAGCGTTTGCTACTTATCTTTTAAGTCCGGACATTCTTTACACAGATGCAAAAGCATTGGAATTGATTGGTACTCAAAAATGGGTTGCACTTTTCTATATGGGTTATGAATCTTGGGCAGAATGGCGTAGAACAGGTTATCCTGTTTTGACTCCTGCTGCAAAAGCACTTAATACAAGTGGTCAAATACCACGCAGAATGGCTTATCAAACGACTGAAGCAACGCTCAATAAAGTTAACTACGATGCTGTAATCGCTCGTCAAGGTGCTGATAACCAAGACACGCGCGTTTGGTGGGATAAGAAATAAACAAATTTAGATGAATGAAATAGTGAAAACTATTCCGATAAGCCGCTCTCGTTTTGAGGGCGGCTTTTTTATTGTGTAGATTCAACGGTTGTTCGTCGAAAACAATAATAGATTCCCTCAGTATTGGCAGTAATTTTACATCTTTGTTAGTTCAAAAATACTAAAAACTTGAACGAAGCTCCAAATGTTGAAATGTTAATTTAAAAATATTGAAAGCAGCATTTATTAAATACAAAACGTTTAAATTAACAGAATCTGATTATCTTTTTTAGTATAAACCAACACTTTAAACAATAACATCGAACCGTTACATTAAACAAAACATTTAGTGCTTTATCTTCTTTTTCTTGCCATAAAACAACGCCTTGCTACTATCTGATTTGGAAGATAGTATTTTACAAAATTAAAATTTACTTTTTTCTGATATTGCTGTAAAGGCAGTCATCAGCGGTTTCTAATTTCCATCGGCTTTTATTTTAGTATTGTACCCACATCTTTTTTGATACGACTTCAAAATACTGAGGGGGGTATATATCAAATGATTTTGAATCCAAAATCGTAGCTAATGTCTCATTTACTTCTGAGAGGTTAGTATTTTAAGCTGTTGTAAATTAGGGATTTTACTGTGATGTAAACACACATCAAGATGCTATGTTAATGGTTGAAATCAATCAAGTTATTTAATTTTTATTCTTCATCTTAAAATCAAAGTTTTACATGAAAAAAGTTCTTTTTACCCTTATTGCGCTCTTTTGCATAGTAGGTTTTGCTATGGCACAAAGGACAATCACTGGGATGATTTCGAGTCCCGAAGGTGAGCCGCTTGTAGGCGCAAGTGTCATCGTTAAGGGTACCACCGTAGGTACTTTAACGGATGTTGATGGCAAATTTTCTCTTGCCGTTCCAAAAGATGCCGCAAAATTGACTTTCAGTTTTGCGGGTTATCAGTCCCAAGAAGTCACATTGGGTAATGCCACTGAATTGACTATCAAACTTGCTGCGGGTCAATTAGAAGAAATCGTTATTACGGCTCAAGGTATCCGTAAAAACCAAAGGGAGATTGGTTATTCTTACTCAAAAGTAGGTGGAGAAGACCTCACTGTGGGGCGTTCACCACAATTGGCTCAAGCACTTTCAGGTAAAGTAACGGGCTTGGCTGTTTACAACGTCAATAACAGTGTTGACCCCTCAGTAAAAATAGTCTTAAGGGGCTATAGGTCATTGACGGGTAACAATGAAGCGTTGATTATTTTAGATGGGATGCAAACAACTTCTACAGTTTTAGCTTTGATTAATCCTAATGACATTGACAATGTTTCCATATTGAAAGGGGGACAAGCTGCGACACTGTATGGTTCTGCGGGTATCAATGGTGCGATTGTCATCACAACAAAAAAAGGTGGCAAAGGTAAAATGCGTATTGACTATTCTAACAGTACAAACTTCGAGGAAATTAGTTTTTTGCCTGATATCCAAAACCAATATGGTAATGGTTCGCAGTATTATCCTTATGCATTCGGTTCGGCAAATTACGACCCTAATTATTTGAATCGGATGAAATTGAACTGGCGTCCTTATGAAAACCAGCAATACGGCGATGCTTTCGATGGTTCTCAAAGAATTTTGGGACGCATTACTGAAAGTGGGAATAAACTTGTTATGCCATATTCCGCTATTGATAATGTCAGACGTAACACTTTTGATAAAGGCGTTTCTACAAACAATCAATTGAGTTTCCAAGGCGGTGATGAAACGTCTTCATATTATTTATCAGTTGAAAATCAAAAAATCAGTGGCATTGTACCACATGATAAAAGCGAAAGAACGGGTGTTCGGGTTGCCGCCACGAAAGAATATAATAGACTGACATCCAGTTTTACAGGAAGTTATACACAAGCTAAATACGACCGCACGTCTTCCGATTTTTATAATGATGTGTTGAATCAGCCTGCAAATCTGCCATTATCTACACTGAGGGATTGGCAAACAAATGAATTTGCGAATCCGAATGGTTTTTACAATGACTATTATAACAATCCATACTTTAATGCGGACAATAACCGTCTGAATTATAAAGATGCTAACCTTTCTGGTAATTTCAATTTGAATTTGAAAGCAACTGATTGGTTGCAATTCAATAACCGCTTGGGTGTTATGAACAACTCACGTACAGGTAAAAACAGACAAGGTAAATTTTTATATTCTGACTGGGCAAAGACTTCAGCAAATATTCCTGATCCGTGGAAACATGATGATGATACTCCGGGCGTTTATAGAGCTATTGGAGATATTTTGGGTAATGTAAATGATTATTCAACAACGGAGAATGTTATCAATAATGAGTTTCAAGCTCAGGTATCAAAAGATTTCGGACCGTTTACGAATAAATTGATTTTGGGTAGTAGTGTCTATCAAAGATTTACAAAATCAATAAATGTTGGGTCAAGTTCAATTGTTGTGCCTGATGTCTATAACGTATCGAATAGACAAGGTGAATTGACAGGTGGAGAAAGCAATACTTTAGAGCGCAAATTTGGATATTATGCGGACTTAACAACCAATTATAAAAATTGGTTGATTTTGAATGGTACATTCCGTTATGATGCAACTTCCCGGTTTTATAAGCCTACAAGGGATAAAAGTTCATGGTCTTATCCTTATTATGGTGTAGCCTTGTCGTTTATAGCTACTG
Organism: Saprospiraceae bacterium; assembly: GCA_031367705.1. GTDB lineage: Bacteria > Bacteroidota > Bacteroidia > Chitinophagales > Saprospiraceae > JAAFJT01. Next base: position 13,604 of record JANLQI010000152.1, read on the forward strand.
ATGCTTTACCTTTTTTGAAAAGCAATGTATTGAATTATGCAAAATTGCGTGTGAACTATAATAAAAACGCCAATGACAATGTCCCTCTCTATGGTTTGGATTTGTCTTATAATAATGGTCCTAACTTTCCTTATGGCAATACAGTCGGTTTAACAGTTGGTAATACGCTACCAGATGCCGCTCTAAAACCTGAAAATGTTTATTCTTCAGAAGTGGGTGGTGAGTTCTCAATGTTCGATAATAGAATTACGGTGGATGCTTCTATCTATACTCAAAAATCAAAAGGACAGGTCATCACTGTAAAAATACCTAATACAACGGGTTTTTCAAACTTATTAATCAATGTTGGTGAAACCAAAAACTTTGGTTACGAAGCGGATATAAAATATCTTATTTCCAGAACTGAAAAATTCCGATGGGATTTTGGTCTTCGTTTCTCATTCAATGATAACAAGGTTGTGGATTTGTATCCAGGTATTGATGAATTTCAATACGGCGGCTATTCTTATGCCAATACGAATGTTATTAAAGGTCAAAGATTCCCGATGTTAAAAACGGACGGTTATCAATATGCACCAGATGGTACGGGTTATGTTTTGGTGAGTCCTACAACAGGCTATCCTTTAAGACAAACGACACTCTCTGCAAGAGGTGGTACTTTACCGCGCTATATCGCAGGTTTGAGTTCAAAAGTAGATTATGGTGACTTTTCTTTCAACTTTAATTTTGAATATCGCGGTGGAAACGTCATGTTCAGTGATATTGGTCGTCAAATGACATTTACAGGTTCAGGTGGCTGGACAACAAATCGTTCACCACAGATTTTCCCTAATTCTGCGACCTTAAATGCAGATGGTAAAACGGTTACACCTAATACGACTGTTCAAGTACGTGAGCCAGAATATGCACTTTGGGTGAATAACTACCGTTTGATTTCTGAAAATTTTGTCAATAATGCTTGGTTTATCAAATTAAGAGATGTGAATTTATCTTACACAGTGCCACATGCTATAATCAGCAAAACGAAAGTTTTCTCGGCTGCGAGTATTGCCATTTACGGTAGAAACTTATTCACCATTGTTGATAATAAGAACTTCTACACTGACCCGGAGTTTAGCTTTACAACGGGTAATGGTCAAGGTATAAATAATACAAATCAGACGCCACCTGTACGTCAATATGGTGTGAATATTAACATATCTTTCTAAAATCTAAATTATTATAAAATGAAATTTACATTCAAATCATATATCATTCTCACTTTGTTTGTTTTGTTAGGGAGTTCTTGCAAAGAATCATTTTTGGATATCAATACCAATCCAAACGCCCTCCCTACGGCATTGCCGAACTTCGTATTGACGGCGGCATTAAATCAAACTGCAGCCCTTTCGGTTACACCGAATGAAATTGGCTCATATTGGTCGGGGCTGTGGACACAGTCCAATGGCTATATTATTTCTACAACTCAATTTGGCTATAATTTCACAAATGGTGATTTTAACTATTGGGATGGTTTCTACGATAATTTACAAGACTACCAATATGTCATTGAAAATGCCGACGCAAACAAGCAGCCCTTTTTAAAAGGACCAGCAAAAGTGATGAAGGCTATGTTGTTTCAACAATTGGTAGATATGTACGGCAATGTGCCTTATTCTGATGCCTTAAAAGGTGTTAAATCATTAGCACCAAAATTTGATGACCAAAAGGCAATCTATGAATCTTTGATTACATCATTAGATGAAGCCATTGTGGATATTAAAGCCAATCCTTTTGCCAGTGCGTTTACAGGCTCTGATATTGTTTTCAAAGGCAATGCGACGAAATGGGCTAAGTTTGCCAACTCACTGAAATTGAGAATTTTGATGCACCAAGCACGGGTTTCTGGTAGAGATGCTTATATCAAAACAGAGATAAATAAAATTGTTGCTGAAGGTTCTGGGTTTATTTCTGGTGAAGATGTTGGCTCTGGAGGCTCTGGATTCTATGTGGCTTCTGCGGGTAAGTTAAATCCTATTTATGAAAGATGGGGATATAGTGCAACAAGTGCAAAATTGGCTTTGAATAATTATGTCAGGATGACAGAGTTTTTAGTAAAAGGACTTCAAGCAAACAATGATACTTTCCGTTTGAAAAGATATGGCTATGCACCAGGCGGCGAAGGCTCAACCCCAGGTGTCAGTTCAAAAGCAGAAATTGCTGCTAATTATGTAGGCATTCCTTTTGGTGCGAGTTCTGGTTTCCTTCCTGCTATTACTTGTTCTATCGGACCAAGCCTTATCGTCAAAGGTGTATTTGACAAACCTGTTATTCACATGACTGCGGCTGAAGTACAATTGAATTTAGCAGAAGCCAAAGAAAGATTTGGTACGGGTGTTAACTTAACGAGCGATGCTAAAACCTATTTTGAAGCGGGTATGACTGAATCATTTAGACTGTTAGGAGCTGGCACCGCGAATGCAACAAAATTCATGGGCATCAATAACTATGACTATGCCGCTTCTACTAATAAATTGCAAGCCATTGCAATTCAAAAATGGCTGGCATTTGCTAATTTCAGTGGTTTAGAGGCATGGACAGAATACAGAAAAACGGGTTTCCCTGTGACACCACAAAGTATTCAAGTCACAGATAGTAAAAGACCTCTCAGGTTTTTCTATCCAAACACAGAATCGGGTTCTAATGCTGAAAACGTCAAAGCACAAGGAACAATTGATGTTTTTGCAACGAGATTGTTTTGGGATATAGATTAATCTGTAAATGAATAATTTAATTTGTAGATGAACGAAATATATCAGATGAGCCGCTCTCACTTAGAGGGCGGCTTTTTTTTGAGTTAAATTGCAAATTGTCATTTGTCTAAAAGAAAAAATGCACCCCCTCAGTATGAACACAATACCATAAAATTTAGAACCTGAATATTAAAAGCAGCATAATAAAATACAAAACGTTATTAAAGAGATTTTACAAACCGTATTTAATTATTTTTTAAAACCACATGATTTCATAAATTCTGATTTAAGTATTATGCTCACTTTCTTTTCTTTTTTACTTGCCATATTAAAAAGCCTTGCCACTGTCTAAATTGTTAGACAGCGTTTTCAAAAATTAAAAATTAAAATTTAAAATGATTGGGATTTCTGTATGCTGTCAACAGGCAGTTATTGATTTCATCGGCTTTAATTTTAGTATTTCACTCATGACCAACCATATACCGCTTTTTTACTGAGGGGTATCGACTCATTGATTTTGAACTAAAAATCAGATACAATGCCTCCATACCTCAATAACTAATAGTCTTTTCAAGCTGATGAATTTTGGTGAATACTGCTTTGATGTCCGCACACGTCAAGTCATTAAGATATTGGTTGAACTCAACCAAGCTTTTTCTTAATTTATTGTTTCATCTTTAAATCAAATGTTTAATGAAAAAGATTGTTATTAGTTTTATTCTGTTCTTTTGCATTGTAGGTTTTTCTATAGCACAAAGAACGATTACAGGGATGGTACTTGACCCTCAAGGAGAGCCACTTGTAGGTGCTAGTATCGTTGTAAAAGGTACAACCACAGGTGCTATAGTGGATCTTGATGGTAAGTACTCACTCAATATTCCTAAAGACGCTCAAACATTGGTTATTAGTTCTGTGGGTTATAAAACACAGGAGTTAGCTATTGGTAATTTGAGCGTAATTGATGTCAAAATGGCTCAATCGGGTGAAATGTTAGAAGTTTTTGTTGTTGGTGCATTGGGTATTAAACGGTCAGAGAAGTCTGTATCGTATTCAATGCAAACGGTCAAAGAAGAACAACTTAACACAATTCGTCAGACCAGCTTGAATAATGCGATTGCTGGTAAAGTATCTGGTGTTCAAGTTCGGAGCCAATCAAGTATGGCTTTTGACCGCGATGCAACGATTCGTATTCGTGGCGCGGGTTCATTGTCTGACAAGCAACCTTTGTATGTGGTTGACGGTACGCCAGTTGTATCAAGTGAGGTCAGTATGGATGACGTTGAGTCTGTTTCTGTATTGAAAGGACCTAATGCGACAGCTATCTATGGTCAAAGAGGTGATGCAGGTGTTATCATCATCACAACTAAACGAGGCACAAAAGGAAAAGGCATTGGTTTAAGTGTTAACCAAAGCACAAACTGGGATAAAGTCTATATCATGCCAAAATATCAAAACAGCTATGCGGGTGGTGCATCAGCAGATTTGATTAAATTTAACTGGGAACCAGGTCTTCCTGATGCTTGGAAAACCTTAGATGGTAAGTTTTATCATGATTATTCTGACGACGCAAGTTGGGGACCCCGTATGGTCGGACAAGAATATATTCCTTGGTATGCTTGGTATGATGGTACTGAAGCGTTTGGAAAGACTGAAAAATTGACACCGCACCCTAATAATATTCGTGATTTCTACGAAACGGGTCAGTCAACAAATACCAACGTCAACTTTAGCAAAGGTGGGGATAATTACTCTGTTCGCGTTTCTTTAACGAATCAACACGCTAAAGGATTGATGCCAAATTCATCATTAGACAAATACATAGTAGCAGCTAATATGAATTTTGACTTGAGCAAGCACTTTTCAATAGGTACGAACCTCAACTACATTTCGTCAAAAATCAACGGTGAATTTAATGATGGCTATGCTAATCAGTCTTCTGGTTCCTTCAACTCATGGTTTCATCGGAATGTTGATATGGGTAAGGTTAAGGAATATCGCAATTTGAGAACGCCAGGTGGTATTCTTGCGAGCTGGAATCACAATAACCCAGGTGCTTACCTTAACAGCCCACTTGATTTTTATGGTGGCAACTATTGGTATAATTTCTACACTTATTTTGATGAAATCAATAACCAAGGCAATCGCCGCCGTTTATTCGGTGATGTGAATGTGACGTATAAAATGAACGACAAATTCAAAATTGCTGGTTTTATGCGCATAGACCAAACAAACCTAAGTTTTGAGAATACTGTGCCTGCAATTGTAGAAAATAGTGCAACTCAAACAGGGACAAGAGCATCGTATGCCACTGGTGACTACTACGGAGATTTTATTAATGGTGTTTACAAACCTAATGAAACAAACTATGAACTTTTGGCAACTTACACAGATCGATTTATGGATTGGTTGAGTGTAGATATTAATGCAGGGACAAATGTGCGTAAGAATGTGGGTAGAGGCTTTTCAGGTAGTACTATTGACGGACTTGTCGTGCCAGATTTATTCTCCTTGCCCAACTCTGTTACACAAGCGAATATTTCGCAATTTAGAAACCGCAAAGAAGTGCGCAGTGCGTATGCCCGGGGCTCATTTGGTTTCAAAGAGATGTTATATTTAGAATGGTCTGCTCGTAATGACTGGAGTTCGGCTTTGCCAGCGGGTAAGAACTCTTATTTCTACCCATCAGTAGGTATGAGTTTTGTTTTCAATGATTTATTGAATTTTCCAGCCCTTTCTTATGGTAAATTACGCGCCAGTTATGCCAAAGTGGGTTCAGATGTTGGTGCATATAGTCTTGGCTTAAATTATGGTTTGGGTCAGAATAAATGGAATGGTAACGGTTTGATGTCAACACCTAATGGATTGGTTGACCCTAATTTAAGACCCGCATTGTCGGCATCGTCTGAGGCGGGTATTGACTTACGTTTCTTTAAAAACCGTATCGGTTTGGGTTTTACTTATTATAATGAGAAAAAAATTGATGAGATATTGAGCGTTCCAGTTACAGGAGCATCTGGTTTTACATCAAAGTTGATCAATGCAGGTCGTATTGACCGGAGTGGTATTGAGCTACAATTGAATGCGACTCCTGTTAAAACAAAGGATTTCAATTGGGATATGACTTTGAACTTTGCTAAAAACAAATCAAAAATAATAGAGTTGGCTGAAGGCGTGGATGCTATTCTTGTTGATGGCGGAGCTGGTACTTTCTCTACCAGTTCGGGTGCTGCAGTTGTTCATCAAGTAGGCGCCGAATGGGGACAACTACGGGGCGGTGGTTTCAAACGGGATGCAAATGGTACTAAAATGGTGGCTGCTGACGGTTTGTATATTCAGCAAGCTGATACCTACTTTGGTAGCATTTTACCACAGTTCACTGGTGGTTTCTTAAATACATTTATGTATAAAAACTTTACAGCCAATATCAATATTGACTTCTCAAGAGGTGGTAAGTATTTTTCTCTGTCTGACCACTGGGGATCTTTCTCCGGTCTTTTGGAAAGAACAGCTGGTTTGAATGACAAAGGCATCCCAGTACGTGAGCCAGTTGCTGACGGTGGTGGTGTTCGGGTTGACGGTGTTACAGTTGACGGTAAGACATTAACAACTTATGTTGATGCACAAACTTATTATCACCAATTCAGAGGCAGTCGTATTGCAGAAGAACATGTTTATGATTTGGACTTTATCAAATTGCGTGAATTAAGTATTGGTTACAATCTTCCAGTCGGTAAATTAGGTATTGGCAAATATGTTCAAGCCATTAATGTATCTTTGATTGGACGCAATCCGCTATTGATTTATGCTAAAAACAGAGACTTCGACCCATCTGAAATATCAGGCATATTTGGTGAGAATAGCCAATTCCCAGGTACTCGTTCTTTCGGATTTAACGTAAAGGTTGTATTCTAAAAAAAAAATTTCAAATAAAAATGATAATTAAAAATGAAAAAGATATTCAATAAATTTCTATCAATCATATTAACAGGCACTCTGTTGATGGGCAGCGGTTGTGAACCGTCTGATTTCGGCGATATCAATGTGAATCCAAATTCAACTACGGTACCCGTCACTTCGGCATTGTTAACCAATGCGATTTCTAACATGGGTGGAGCGGCTTCATTCGTCAGAGGAGGGCTTTTCTGCCAATATTATTCTGAAACACAATATACAGAAGCCTCTCTTTATGCCACACCACAATTTGGTTTTGGTGGTAATTATGCAGGTGATTTGTACGATTTACAAAACATTATCATTAATAATACCGATGCTGCGACCAAAGATAAAGTCAGTGTTAATGGTTCTAACAACAATCAAATTGCCGTAGCGCGCATTCTTAAAGCTTACAATTTTATGTATCTAACCGATGAATTTGGTGATTTACCTTATTCAGGTGCTTTGAAAGGCGATGCAAAACCAGCTTATGATACACAAGAGTCAATCTATAAAGACTTGTTCAAAGAGTTGAAAGAAGCCGTAGCACAAATTGACGGCGGAAAAGCACCTGCGGGCGATGTTCTTTATAGTGGCGATTTGGCTAAATGGAAAAAATTTGCAAATTCCTTACGTGCTATTTTAGCTGTGCGGATTTCAAAGGCTGACGCAAACTTAGGTAAATCTGAATTTGCTGCAGCTATCAGTGCGGGTGTCATTCAAGACAATGCCGACAATGCAACGTTAGTTTATCCAGGAGGTGCATTTAAAAATCCTTGGTTTAACTTGTATAATGGACGTAAAGATTATGCCATTAGTGATGTTGTTACAACTATGATGTCAGACTTGAAAGACCCACGTCTCAAAGTTTTTGGTAACCCAAATGCAAGTGGTACTGTTGTTGGATTTCCTTATGGTTTGACTCGTGATGAGGCTGTAACATTTGCCAATGGTCATGCCGATTTTGGTTTTGTTTTGGCTGCTGGAAAACGCACTGAAAGTTCAGCTTTACCTATTTTGACTGCGGCACACGTTTATTTAGCGCGTGCAGAGGCAGCTCAGCGGGGTTGGACGACCGAAACAGCAACAACAATGTATAATAATGGTATCAAAGCGAGTATGGAACAATGGGGTGTTTTTGATGCGACAACTTATGCTGCTTATATTGCCGATGCTAAAGTTAGTTTAGCTGTTGATCCTTTAATTAAAATCGGAACACAACGTTGGTTGGCTTTTTATCCTGACGGAACACAAGGTTGGTCTGAATGGCGTAGAACAGGCTATCCTGTTTTGAAACCGACAACGAAAGCAACCAATGCAAGTAAGCAAATACCTCGTCGGTTTACCTATCCTTCAACAGAGCCTAACCTTAACAAGGAAAATTACAATGCTGCGGTTGGTCGTTTAAGCGGTGGCGATACACAAGATGCTAAAATTTGGTGGGACAAATAACCCCCCTCAGTATTAACAGAGTAGGCAGTTAATTTACAGCAGTAAGGTGACTGCCTACTTTAATTCTTTAATAAAAATCTCATTTTCTAATAATTAAATGATTTAAGTAATGAAAAATATTAAATTCTTAATATTAACACTGTTCGTAGGACTTACACTAAGTAGCTGCGACAAAGCTGTGGTTAATCCAATTGATGGTATAGGCGATAACTATTTTCGTATGCCTGCCGCTATAGATCCTGTGTCTGTTGTCGCTTTTTCTGCTGATGCGGGTTTGAAAACTGTCGCTTTGGTTGAGGTTTTGCGCGATGCCAACTCTGAATCATCTTTAAATGCCTCTGCAACAGTCAATTTGAAGGTTGATAAAACCATTATTGATGCCTACAATGCGGACACCAATCACTTAACTAAATTTGAATTAATTCCTTCAACGCTTTATACAACAGATGCGTTATCATTAACTTTTGCTGCGGGAGAATATTCCAAAGTTATTAAGATGCAAGTTGATCCGTCAAAATTGGATTTGACGAAAAAATACGCTATCGGTCTTACAGCAGAAGCGGGTAGTGGCTATAAGGTTAGAAGTGGCTTGAACAAAGCCCTCTTCCAATTAATTGCCAAAAACAAATACCATGGTAGATATCAAGCAACAGGTTCTTTTATTCACCCAACTGCGGGAACCCGGGCAATTGACCGTATTAAAGAAGTGGTAACGGTAAATGCGACAACATCCGAAACAGAATTAGGCGACTTAGGTGGTTCTGGTTATTCTATGCAATTGCAAGTGAATGCAGATAATACAGTAACTATCATACCGAAAGGTGCAACGCCGCCACCACTTAATCAGACGTATGGGCCAAACTATTATGACCCTGCCAAGAAGACTTTCTTCTTACATTATTCGTATAATGCTGCTGCACCACGTATTATTATTGAAGAAATAAAGATGAAATAAAAATTTTAGATGAAGAAAACATTGAAAACTATTCAGTTAAGCCGCCTCCTTTCGAGAGCGGCTTTTTTACTGAGGGGGTATCAAAACAAAATCAAAGAAATTTATTGTTTTAGGAAATAAAATTTTATGAAGGTTGAATCCTCTTTACATAACAATGGTATTCTGTGGTATCTAACAAGCTTTTATACATTTTTATGAAATAGTCATTCACTCCGTATAGCTTTGTGGCGTAAAAATTCAATATTTTATTGTTTGCAAGTGTATTTCTAAATTTACTTGATTTTTTGAAAAATAATGCACTAAATATGTCTTTTTTTAATGAAAATCGTTTGATTTGCGGCTAATAACTGCTTTTAGTAGATGTTTTGTAAATCTTAGTCGAAATTTTTTAAAAAAAATAGGCAGCAAAAAGAAAAAGACAACGTTGTTTAAGCGTACATTTACACTTAACTTTTTCTTAACGCAACTTTAACTTATACAACCTTATTCATTGAAACGCAGTTGTGATAAATTCCTTTCTCCGATACTTTCAGACCTTTAAAGACCAGAAAACAGCCCTTTTAGTTATTTTTTACTGAGGGGGTGTTAAATTTTTTTTTTGAAAAAAGATAGAAATGTTAAAATATTTCTACATTTGGGTCGAATTTTAATTTTTTAAATATTTATTCATCTAAAATCAAATTAGTATGAAAAAACTCTCACTGATTTTGACGATGGTTCTATTCATCGCCGGCTTCGCAGTCGCGCAAAGAACCATAACGGGAACAGTCGCCGATGCAAAAGGTGAACTGATGGTAGGCGCAAGTGTCCTTGTTAAAGGAACGACTACTGGTACAGTCACAGACATTGATGGGAAGTTCACTGTTAGCGTACCCGCAGAAGCCAAGACATTGGTCTTTAGTTTCGCAGGTTATCAAAGTAAAGAAATGGCATTGGGCGCGTCAAGCGTGATTAATGTCAATTTAGCAGAAGCGCTTCTTCAAGAGCTTGTGGTCACAGCAATCGGTATCCAAAGGGACAAAAAAGCCTTAGGTTACTCTGCGACGGACTTAAAGAGTGAAGACTTAGTTCAGCGTTCTGAAACAGACCCTATTAGGGCAATTGCTGGTAAAGTGGCTGGTGTCAACATCCTTGGTGGTGGTGGTGCACCTGGTCAATCTACCAGAATTAACATTCGTGGTGTGTCTTCCTTTACGGGTAATACACAACCACTTTTCGTTGTGGATGGTATTCCATTCGACAACTCAGTCAACTCATCAGGACAAGGTTCTCAATTCTCGAATCGTGCATTCGATATTGACCCTAACAACATTGAGTCATTGACAATTTTGAAAGGTGCTGCTGCGGCAGCTTTGTACGGTTCACGTGCAACAAATGGTGTTGTGGTTATCACAACCAAATCAGGTAAGAAAAGCAAAAAAGGTATGGAAGTATCTTACAGTTCTTCTTTTGCAGCAGAACAAATTTCTAACTTACCGAATTATCAAAACAAATACACTCAGGGTTCAAGCCAAAACTACAATGGTGGTTTTATCGGGAACTGGGGTGCGCCTTTCCCTCAGTATGTAGATGAGATTAACGCGAAGTATTACAATGGCGAGCCGCGCTATTCGAAAACTTATGCAGCGGGTTATGCTGAAGGAATGATTCCTCATCCAATAACAGGTATAACGTTCACGATTCCGCGTTTCCAATCTGTATTTCCTGAGCTTATGGAAGACGATCCGAACAAACCAGGTACATTGAGAGCGAAAGCTATTGCACTTAAGCCTTATAATTTCTTACAGGAATTCTTTCAACAAGGTTTGTTAGCTGAAAATTCATTGACATTCAATGGCGGTGGTGAAAACGCAGGTTTATCTGCGACTATCTCGAGAATGGACAACAAAGGTATTGTTGAAAACATGAATTCAAGCCGTACTTCTTTAAGTGTTGGTGGTAATGCAAAACTGGCAAATGGTCTGACTGTTTCAGGTAGTGTAAACTACGTTAACACAGGTCAAACAGCACCTCCAGTTGCGCCTTCTGCTTACACAGATTATTATGGTTCAGGTGAGACATCCATTTTTTCTCGTTTGTTCTATTTGCCACGTAACGTTGACTTGATGGGCTGGCCTAGCGAAAATCCAGTTACTGGGGATAATGTATTTTATCGTAACTTGGAAAACCCAAGATGGTTGGTTAAAAATAACCGTTATACGAGTAATGTTAATAGAGGGTTTGGTTCTTTGACCTTAAATTATGATGTCACTCCTTGGATGAGCCTTACGGCTAAAGGTGGTATCAATAACTATACGGACAATCAAAAATTCTATCAACGTCCGACAACAAATGCGCCTTTTGTGGCGGGTGGTATTTTCCAAAATTCCTACACACGGACGGAGTTGGACTTCAACTATTTTGCTTCATTTACGCCGAAACTATCTCAAGATCTTGATGTTAGATTGATCGTCGGTATGAATCAAAATCAACGTTCAAGTATCAGCCAATTCATCAGTGGTCAAAACTTATTTACATCAAGTATTGATAATTTGACGGCTGCAACAACTAAATTCGCATCAGATAACGTTCAAAAACAACGTTTGTATGCTGTTTATGCTGATGCAACTATTGGGTACAAAAACTTTTTATACTTAGGTTTGACAGCAAGAAATGACTTTACTTCAACGCTTGTAAATCCGTTAAACTTGGCGGCTTCAAAGAATAGCTACTTCTATCCAGGGGCGAGTCTTTCTTTTGTGGCAAGTGATGCGTTCCAATTACCTGACTTTGTAAGTTTTGCTAAGCTCCGTGGCTCTTGGACTCAAGTAGGTAATGAGGCAAGTCCTTATCAAACATCTACGGTTTATAACTTTTTGAATCCTTTTGTGACATCAACGGGTACAAATACTAACCGTGCAACATTGGGTAATATATTAGGTAATGCAGGATTAGTCAATGAGTTGACAACTGAGATTGAATTTGGTACGGACTTACGTTTCTTCAGAAAAAGAGTTGGTATTGACTTCACATGGTATAAGCGTAATTCTACTAACCAAATCACGCGTTCAGAAGTACCAAGATCAAGTGGTTTTGATGTTCAAATCGTCAATGCGGGTGAAATCCAAAACAAAGGTGTTGAATTAGGTCTTACATTAGTGCCTATCCAAACTTCTGGTGGATTCACTTGGGAAACGAATATTAACTTTACAAGAAACCGTTCTTTAGTTGTTGATGCAGGTGCAGGCGGCGAAATCGTTGTTGACCAAGGTGCTGTAAAAGTCATTCACAGAACAGGTGAGCAATTGGGTCAGTTATTTGGCTCTAAAAATGCGCGCGTAGATAATAAAGACAAATCAAGCCCGCTTTTGATTAACAAAACAACAGGTATGCCTTTTATTCTTTCAACAAATGAAATCATTGGTAATCCATATGCTGATTTCAATTTAGGTTGGATAAATACACTTACATACAAAGGTTTCACATTGACAACTTTGTTTGATTGGAAACAAGGTGGTGACATTTTCTCTATCACAGCAGCATCTCTCCTTTTACGTGGTCAGTTAGCTAACTCACAAGATCGTGAAGCTTTACGTGTTGTGCCAGGGGTTTATGGTAATCCTGCAACTTTCACAGCAATCTTAGATGATAAAGGAAGCCCTATCAAAAACACAACGGGAGCTAATGCGTTTGATACGCATTTCTCTGATGGCTTTGGTGCTTATGGCGCAGAAGAAGTAAATGTTTATGATGGTACAACTTTCCGTTTGAGAGAAATCGTGCTTGGGTACAGCTTACCTGCGAAGTTCTTGAAAAAAACACCAATTGGCTCATTGCGTCTTTCTGTCAGCGGTCGTAACCTTTGGTTCAAAGTTCCGAATATGTTGAAAGACTTGAATCTTGACCCAGAAGTATTGCCTTATGGTTCTGCTGTAAACGTTATTGGTGTTGACTTAGGTGCTACGCCTACAACACGTCGTTTTGGTATTAACTTGTATGCAACATTCTAAATGTTTGCCAAAATGATGTTTTATTTTTCATAAAAAATTAAATAAAAAAAATATGAAGAACGTGTTTAAATTTAAGCCCATCGTGACAACACTACTTACAGTTGTGTTCTTGTCAGGTTGTTCTTTATTTGACTTAGATATAAATAAAAACCCGAATTCTCCTTCCGCGGCTGCACCAGATTTGATTTTAACCCAAATCCAAGTAGATGTTCTATCGACATTTGCAGCTCTTGAAGGCGATTTAGAAACTTTTAATGGTTTTATGGGCACTCAAAGTACATCACTTTATGGATTGACTTCCAATTCTTATAGTGGTACATGGAACTCTCTTTATACAGGTCCACTTAAAGATATTGAAGGTTTAATTGCGGTATCACAAACCAGCCCGCACTATTTAGGTATAGCTCAATGTATGAAAGCTTATACCTATTCTACAATGGTTGACCTTTGGGGCGACGTGCCTTTTACGGATGCCAGTAAAGGAGATTTTACAGAAAAAAATACAACACCGAAATTTGATAAAGACGTTGACATCTATAATGCATGTTTTGCATTGATAGACCAAGCAGTTGCGAATTTCGCAAAGGCTTCTCCTGCTGCTGTCAAGGGTGACCTTATGTATGCTGGAAGTGCGGCAAAATGGGCGAAATTTGCAAATTCATTAAAATTGAAAATGCTTATTACGGCTCGTTTGGCAATTCCTGATGCGGCTGCTAAAATTAAAACAATTTTAGATGGCGGTAATGTTATTGCTGCAGCCGATGACTTTACATTCAAATTTAGTAAAGATCCGACATCTATCCGTCACCCATGGTACTCAGGTGCTTATACAGGCGGTGAGTTCAGACATACTTATATCTGTCATCAACCTATCGTAGAAATGTTGGATGAAGAAGATCCACGCTTCAATTTCTACTTCCGTCGCCAAACAACACTCATCCTCAACCCACTTGACCCAGCTGATGCGGGTACGATTCCTTGTGGTCGTAGCTCAAACTGTGTTTATGGTTATTTAGTGACAAGTCCAACAGTCATCAAACGTCTTTACACGGATAAAGGTAAAGCCTATGGTGCAACTGAAAAAGCTTATATGGCAGGTTTGTTTGGTAGAGATAGAGGTGACAACACAGGTATTCCTTTGGATGGTGCACTTCGATTACTTCCAGGTGTTTATCCTTGCGGTGGTTACTATGATGTTGCTGTACCAAAAATCCCTGTTGCAAATGCTGCGCCGGGTGGTGGTATCTTCCCAGCATTGACTTCTGTCAATATTGATTATTACAAGATTGAAGCTATCCTTAAATTGGGTTATACAGGTGATGCTGCGGTAGTATTCAAAAGTGCAATTGAAGGACATATCAAAAAGGTCCTTGATTATGGAATGGCAACTGATGCTGCAAATGCGGTAAGACCGACTCAAGCATCAATAGATGCTTATGTCAATCTTTGGCTTGCCCGCTTTAACTCAGCGACAACCCCAGATGCTAAATTAGCTATTGCTTTTAAGCAATTATGGTTCAGTAGCTATGGTAATGGTTTTGAATTCTATAATGCTTTCCGTAGAACAGGTTTGCCTACAACAATTCAAGAGCATGTATTGAAGCCTTTCCGGGGCTATCCACTGCGTTTACCTTATACTCAGACAGAGTTGACACTTAATCCTAATGCTGCTGCTTATAAAAATGTAGCATTTGATGTGACACCTATTTTCTGGAAAAAATAATCATATATCGAATGAAGAGAATCAATATTCTCTTCATTCGATATATGATTATTCAAATTTATTCATTAAATTTAATTCAATTGCATAATATGAAAATAGTAAAATATTTATTTATTATCACTCTTGCGGTATTTACAACCATTGCGTGTCGTGAAACCACAGTTGACCCGAATGTTCCATTCGAGACCGCTGTCCATGGATATGGTGAACTAAAAACGCCTGCCAATTTTTCTTTAACAGATGCAGCGGCGGCTGTTAATTTTAAATGGCGTTGGATTTCCATTGACAAAGCCAATACGGTTAACAAAGTAGAGTTTGTCGTTTATTTCGATGAGCCTTACAAGGACAAAGACGGCAACCCTAAAACCGCCCGTCATGGTGGTGTTGCAGGTACAGACTTTACTAAAGTTCTGAAAGTTGTTGCAGCTCCTGCAGGAAACTTCGCATTTACGGATTTTGCAATAACTCAAGCAGAAGTTTACAATATCTATAAGTCAAATACCTTTAACTATGATGATGGTAAAGGCGCTGTCAATGTTTTTTCAAGAGGCACTCGTACGGCAGCTAAACCATTCGTAGCAGGTGACAAATTTACTATCCGTTGGGTGTTATATACAGCCGATGGTCGTAAATTTGACTCATGGACGACTAACGTTTGTGGTGACTTCGTAGGTGCTAACTGTGTTATTCAGTTTGGTATCCTTTAGTCATAAATTAATCTAATTTCCCGAAAGCGCACCCTCAAAAAGTGCGCTTTCGTTTTTTGGGAAAATCACAATCCGATACTGAGGGGGGCAACAATGGTAGAAATAAGACAGAAATCTTAACTTTACAGATATTTTGAATCGTAGATAATGAAAAAAATAATTTTTTTAAGTACCCTTCTCTGTCTTATGTCTTTTATGCAGTCTTGTATTGTACAAAAAGACAACAAACGTTTCATGTCTGATAAATACCTGATTGATTTAAAAAATAACCCAACCAGTATTTCTCAAAATATTCTAAAGGAAAAGCCCTACATTATTATATTTGCAGCAACAGATTGCCCGATTAGCCAAAAATACGTTCCTATACTGAGGGGGCTCGCAGACGCTCATAATGACATAAAATTCATCATGGTTTTTTCAAAATGGGAAACTTTGGAAGCTATTAAAACCTTCGCTCTGGACTTCAATAATATCACATTTCTTCATGACACCGAAAATAAACTCGTCAAAAAACTAAAAGCAACAACGACACCAGAAGCCTTTTTTTATGATAAAAGCCAACGACTATTATATCAAGGCGCAATAGACAATTGGTTTTTTGCACTCGGACGTTACCGACCCCAAGCAACTGAACTTTATTTAAAAAATGCCATCACTCAATATCTAAAAAATGAGAAAATCACTGTTTCCAAAACAAACCCTATCGGCTGCCTTATCGAGTATTGATGCTAAATACGCTTTCTTAGTTTCTGGGAACTTCAAAAGTTCCCAGAAACTCTTACGTAATTACTTTTTGCAAATTGCCCTTTGCAAATTGCCCCTTGCCTTTTGCTTCTTTTTTTACCACCTCAGTATAGACGCTCAAAAACCACTCACTTACTATGACGATATAGAACCCATCATCCAAAAGAACTGCATCGCTTGCCATCGGCAAGGACAAATTGCGCCATTTCCGTTAATGACTTATGAGGATGTTGACCGCCGAGCAGGGTTTATTAAAAAAGTAACAGCCCAAAGGTACATGCCGCCAAATCCAGCAGACCCCTCAGTATCCACCTTCAAAAATGTCAAAAACCTAACACCAGAAGAAATTGAAAAGATTGGGAAATGGGTAGAACAGGGAAAAGTAAAAGGCAAAGAAAAAAAGACAAAAGGCAAGGAGGTTGTGCCTCATTTAGACACAACATGGCGTGAACCAGACATGGTTTTGTCCTTCACAAAACCCTATACTATAAAAGGTGATAACAAAGAACACTTTGTTGTTTTTGTCGTGCCAACTAACACCACAGAAGATATGTACGTATCAGGTATAGACTTTTTTCCAGAAAACAGACAATTGGCGCATCATTGTCGATTTATGATTGATACAACCCATTTGTTACGTCCAGACAACGGCATTGAAGTAGGCGATGATTCAGAATTTCAACGTTTAGGCGTGAAAATGAACGATAATTTTTGGCACGGTTGGATACCGGGGAACACCGCTATTTTTTATCCCGAAGGTGTTGCCAAACGTTTACCTAAGGGCAGCGACCTTATTTTGAACATGCATTATTCGCCTTCAGCTAAAGAATTGACTGAAAATTCAAAAATATTAATTTATTTATCAAAAAAAACAGCGAAACGATTGGTCAAGACGTTCATCCTTGAAGAGAACAGCATTGTAAACGAACCGTTTTTTATTACCAAAGATACAATCATAAAATTTTACCAACGCAGTCCCGTAATCCCACACGATATTTCACTCATTTCCATTACACCACATATGCACTTGCTCGGCAAGAACTTTAAGGCTTATGCGATTACACCCGATGGCGATTTAATTAATTTAATAAAAATAGACAATTGGGATTTTAATTGGCAAATGACTTATCAGTTTGAAAAATTGATGAAAATTCCTCAAGGATCGGTTATTTATTCAGAAGCAGAGTATGATAATACACGCCAAAATGGACGAAATCCTTATAATCCTCCAAGTGATATTACTTATGGTTGGGGTACTAAGGACGAGATGATGAACTTAATCTTTCAGTATCTTGATTATGAAATAGGAGATGAAAAAAAATAAATTGTCATTTTTTTTTGAAATTATTGTAAAGATTGTTCAATGACGTACATTCGCCTTCTCAATTTTTGGAAAGCCACATTGCTCTTGACCTAACAAAACTCCGGCTTATTGTTTATTTTTTTTAAATGCTTTATTATCAACCAATTAGATTTTTCATAAATTTTATTTCTTCATTTAAAATCAATCAATCATGAAAAAAGTTCTCCTATTTTGGAGCCTTTTAGTGCTACCTCTGTGCTCACTTCTGGCACAACGAACCATTTCTGGTATGGTATCCAGCGACAATGACGAAGTACTTGTAGGTGCAAGTGTTGTTGTTAAGGGTACAACCGTAGGTACAATAACAGACGTAAATGGAAACTTTAAATTTGAAGTACCTAATGAGGCTTCAATATTGACTGTTTCTTTTGTTGGTTATAACGCCTTAGAGGTAGCCATTAGCAGTGGCGTGATGTCTATCAAACTTTCTGCTAATAAAATCTTGGACGAGGTCGTCGTCGTGGGTTATGGTACGCAAACCAAAAATGAGGTCACAAGCTCAGTTTCAAAAATTTCTGGCGATGTTCTTAGCAAAATTCCTGTTGCAGGTTTAGATGCAGCTATGCAAGGACAAGCGCCTGGTGTGTTTGTGACTCAAAACTCCGGTACGCCAGGGGGAGCGATTTCTGTACGTGTTCGGGGTCCGTCCTCAATCAATGGTACGAATCAACCTTTGTACGTTATCGATGGTATTCCTTTTAGCAACGGCTCTTATACACAATTAGGTGTCGGAAACCAACAAACGAATGCTTTATCTGATATTAATCCAAATGACATTGAATCCATTGAAATCTTAAAGGACGCTGCAGCTGCAGCTATTTATGGTTCGCGGGCGAACAATGGTGTCGTATTGGTGACAACCAAACGTGGTAAAGCAGGAAAACCAAAGATTGAGTTTAAAACGTATTATGGTAACCAATCAGTTCAAAAAAAGCTAACACCTATCACTGGTCCACAGTATGGGACTTTAGTGAATGAAGCGAGAGCTGCCCGTAGTTTATCACTTTTGTTCGCTGACCCAAGTACTTTGCCAACAACTGATTGGCAAAGTGAAATTTTTAGAACTGCGCCAATAAAAAACACAGAATTAAGTCTTTCTGGCGGTAATGAAAGAACCACTTACTATGCTTCTGGCGGAAAATACGATCAAGAAGGTATTGTGTTAGGTTCAACTTTCAATCGTGTAACAGGTCGTATCAATTTAGATAATCGTATTACTGATAAATTGAAACTAAGGCTCAGTACGTCTTTTTCACAAAGTAAAAGTAATCGTTTAAATAACGATAATAATATTTATGGTGTTGTTTCGGCTGCGATATTAATGGGTTCTCATATTCCTGTGACTAATGCAGATGGGACTTATGCTCGCGACCCCAATTCATCAGTTGAAAATCCAGTAGCTGCTGCTTTGAACCCAGATATCAACTACATTTCACAACAAATATTAGGCAATGCGGCTTTAGATTGGGAAATTGTCAAAGGCTTGATTTTTACCACAAGCTATAGCGCGCAATTAATCAATTTCCGTGATTTTCGTTTTTATCCAACTACAACTAATGCGGGTGCAGGTGTAGGCGGGCAAGCTACAGAAGCGTCAGCTCGCGTGACAAATCTCCTAAACGAAAATCTTTTGAACTATCAACATTCTTTCGGTAAATTAAAGCTTTCGGCACTCGCAGGTTTGACTTTCCAAAACGAAGTGAGCAATTTTGCTTTTTTTCAGGGTGAGAAATTCCCAGGTAATACCATTCGTACGTTCGATGCCGCTTCTGTCAAGAAGGACATCCAATCGAGCGGAACACAGTGGGGCATCAACTCTTATCTCGGACGTTTGCTTCTGTCATGGGACAACCGTTATACTATACAAGGTGTTGTTCGTGCCGATGGTTCATCGCGTTTTGGTGCTGACAAACGGTGGGGTATTTTTCCAAGTGTATCAGGCGCATGGGTTGTTTCAGAAGAACCTTTTTGGAGTGGTATTAAGTCTGTTGTTTCTACTTTCAAACTCAAAGCAGGTTATGGTATTCGTGGCAGCTCGAATATTGCCAATTTTGCTTCTCGTGGTCTTATTGCTGGCGGTGCTAACTACAACCAACAACCAGGACTTGCTCCTACTCAGTTAGCGAATACAGAGTTGGGTTGGGAAGAACGCGAAGACATTAATGTCGGAGTGGAAATTGGATTATTGAAAGACCGCATTTCATTGATAGTTGAACCATACAAAAGTAATATGCGCGAAATCCTCTTGACAAAACCCGTTGTATTCACCACTGGCTTTGGCTCGCTTTCTGGAAACGCCGCAAAAATGGAAGGAAAAGGTGTTGATATTGGTTTGAAAACACTCAATTTTACCAATAAAAACTTTACATGGTCCACTAATTTCAATATTGCCACTATGACCAATAAAGTAACGGACTATCCAACGCCGACACCTTTTGGTTTTGCAAGTTGGTTAGAAACAGGTTATTCAATAACAAGTTTTAGAGGTTATCGCGTAGCAAGTATTTTACAAACACAAGATGAAATTACAGCTTTAGATACTAAAGCAAAAGAAAAATTTGGAACGTCTGCTGTTTATCAAACAACTTTGACTAAACCAGGCGATATTAAATTCGTTGATATCAATAACGACGGACGTATTACTGTTGATGACCAAGAAATCTTAGGCAACGCACTTCCTAAATTTACAGGGGGTATCAGTAACGATATGTCTCTTAATTTAGATAATGCGGGTAGTTTCGACCTTTCTTTCTTTTTCCAGTTTGTTCAAGGGAATAAAATTTATAACAATACACGCGCTTTTTCTGAAGGTATGAACGGCGTTTTTGGTCAAACGGCTGCGGTATTGAATCGTTGGACTCCGACAAATACCAATACAGATGTGCCGCGTGCTGTTTGGCAGGATCCCAACAACAACCGTCGTTCATCTGACCGTTGGCTCGAAGATGGTTCTTACATTCGTTTGAAAAACTTGACTTTTGGGTACACATTGCCTAAATCATTGTTATCAAAAGTAAAGATTCAAAACTTACGTGTTTACTTTACTGGACAGAATTTGTGGACTAAAACAAAGTACTCAGGTCTTGACCCTGAAGTGAGCACTTTTGCAGAAGGTGTAGGTGTCAATGCTAATACAGCAGGGGGAACAGACTTTTTAGTCTTTCCACAAGCCAAATCCTTTATTTTCGGTCTAAACGTTGGTTTCTAATCCTTTGTTTACCCCCCCTCAGTATTGCATTAATAAAATTCATGTTGAATTAAATAAAATAAAAATAATGAAAAAAATATTCATGAAATTATTGACCGTCAGTGCTTTAATCGTAAGTATTGCCAGTTGTAACGATAATATCATACTTGACCCGATTTCACAGCTGGACTCGGCAGCAGGATATACAACCAAATCGGATATTGAAGCCGCTTTAACGGGTTGCTACAGTTCAATCCAAAGTGGTAATTATATGGGTTTACGTTATTTCATTTTTGCAGATTTATATGCTGACAACATCTCTCATGTTGGTACTTTTCCATCATTTGCAGAGATTGCAAACAAAAATATTTTGCCTAATAACACGGAGTTAAGCAATATGTGGGCGAATATTTATAGTGGTATCAATCGTATGAATAATGTCATCAACTCTGCTCCTGCTATAGAAGACAAAGCCTTAAATACGAGTGTCGTCTTGGGCGAAGCCAGAGGATTACGTGCTTTTCAGTATTTCAATTTGTTGCGTTATTATGGTGGTTCAGAAACAGGCTTTAATAAATCGGATGGTAAAGGCGTACCTCTCGTTTTGAAACCTACTTTAGTTTCTGCCGATACAACTCCTTTACCAAGAGTGACAGAAGCAGAAGTTTGGAAACAAATTCTGGATGATTTACAATTTGCTGAGGACAACTTACCGACAAACAATGGCGGTTTAGGTCGTCTAAACAAACGGTCAGCACGAGCACTCAAAGCACGGGCTTATTTATATCGTGGTGAATGGTCACAAGCAGAAGTTGTAGCCGACTCTGTCATCACAAAAGGTGGTTATTCTTTGTTGACAGGTGCCAACTATGCCAATATTTGGTTGCTTCAAAACTCATCAGAATCCATATTTGAACTGCTTTTTGACGCTTCTAATACCAATTCTATTGCTTTTTTCTACTATCCAACCTCATTAGGTGGTCGAAATGAAATTTCAAGTTCTGCTGCGCTCAATACAGCACATGAAGCGAATGATGTGCGTAAAGCTGTGAACTACACAGCTTCGCCAGCAGCCAAAACGCTTAAGTTTACCCGTGTTGCTGGTACAGATAATGTTGTTTTACTGCGCCTTGCAGAAATGTATTTGATTCGTGCCGAAGCTCGCGCCATGCAGAATAAATTGGTTGATGCACTTGCTGACCTCAATGTTATTCGCGTTCGGGCTGGTCTAACGCCATCAGCCGCAGCAACTCAAGCCGATTTATTAACAGCTATTGAAAAAGAGCGTCGCATTGAGTTGGCTCACGAAGGTCATCGTTGGTTCGATGTTCGTCGTTACAATAAACTGACATCGGTAGGTATTACGCAACCATTCAGAGCTTTGTGGCCTATTCCAGACCGCGAAGTGAAAACGAGTGGAAACGTTATCTCGCAAAATGCTGGATATTAATACAGTATTTTTATTATGAACTTGAGGTGGCTGTCTCGGCAGTCACCTCTATAGTTTTTCACAAAACCCCCGCCTCCAAAAACGTCAAAGTCCCCCCCTCAGTATCCAACTCCGCTTCAATGCCAACAGGCAATGTGAACTGATTAGAGATGTGCCCAAACGACAAACCATAAAAAACAGGAATGCCCAAGCCGCCTAAAAGGTCTTTGAAACAGTCCATCAAAGACAACGAATTTTCATCTGCCCTCGGATTACAGCCTTCAAAAACACCCAAAGCAATGCCCGCCAATTCTTTAAAATTATGGCTTTGCAACATCTGAACCAACATGCGGTCAATGCGATACGGACGTTCGTCAATGTCTTCCATAAACAGGATTTTACCTTTCAAATTGCACAAAGCATAAGGCGTTCCGTCCATCGCAGACAGTAAAGAGAGGTTGCCGCCAATGAGTTGACCACGACATTTTCCAGCCGTAATCACCTCGGTTTTGAATAAATTCGATGTTTTTGCTTGATTTTCTGCTGATAATTCGATTTTATAGGGATGGGTCGGATTCATTAAAGTATCCAAAACGTGTTGCTTTGTATAATCCGTTTGGTCTGAAGTGCCGACAGGCCCATGAAACGTCACCAAGCCCGTTTGTTGAAAAATTGCTACATGCAAAGCCGTGATGTCCGAATATCCAATCAATATTTTTGGATGCTTTTTTATCAATTTATAGTCAATATGTGGCAGCAAACGAGTCGCCCCGTAGCCACCACGGATACACCAAACGGCATCAACCTCGGGGTCGCTGAAAGCCCAATGTAGGTCTTCAAGGCGCTCTGCATCCGTACCTGCCAAATAACCGTTTTGATTGCGGCAGTTTTTGCCTAATTTGAGTTTGAAACCCAAACCTTCTAAATTCTTAATGGCTTTCTCGACAACATGGGGCGGTAGAGAACTCGATGGTGCAATAACCCCTAAAGTATTGCCCTTTTTCAAACGTTTCGGTTTGATGATTTTTTTGTGTCTATCCATAGACATTTCCATATCTTCCTTTGTGTTTAAGGTTAAAAAGGGTAGGGTCGCAGCCCCCCTCAGTATATCGCGTCTTTCCATACGTTTTATTAAATTTTGATGAATTGCCCAAAGCTACAAAAAGCCACAAAAGCCCATTATACTGAGGGGGTATTTTTGTTAGAAAAACAAATAATTATGAGATGAAAGCCTACTAAAAAGTCTAATTTTGCCGCAGGAATAGTAAACGGAAATTTTAATAGTTGTAT